>CAZYMF010000094.1:0-12120 GCA_964648215.1 uncultured Binatia bacterium (SeqCode)
TTGATCTTGACGCCCCCGTAGTCGATGGAGGTGTTCTTGGCGAGGATGGTGATGCCGCGCTCCCGCTCGAGGGCGTTGGAGTCCATCACCCGCTCCATCACCTGCTCGTTGGCGCGAAAGATCCCGCTCTGGTGCAGCATGGCGTCGACCAGCGTGGTCTTGCCGTGATCGACGTGGGCGATGATGGCGACGTTGCGGACATCGGTGCGGCGGGTGGTGCTCGTTTGTGTCATCATCCTCAAACACGACGGCGGCCGCGCGGGCCGCCGTCTCGGCTCCTGTTGGAATCCAGTCACTATAACAGCCGCGCCGCGTCGGCTCCAGAGGGGCCGCGGCCAGGCGACCGTCAAGAGCCGCTCGGGGACGGCCCTCGTCTCCCCGAGCGGCAAGCGGTGCTCTCTGGGGACGAGCGCGCCCCGCGAGCACGCCTCACGACGATGGACGACCCGGCTCGACCAGGATCTTGGCGTGGGCGTCGGGCTTGCCGAGAGCCTCGAACGCGCCGGGAACACCGCCGATCCCGACACGCCCGGTGATCGTCGGCGCCACGTCGATGCGGCCTTCGGCGATGTCCTGCAAGGTCTGCGCGAACTCCTCGGGGGAGTAACCGAGGACGAACTGGACGGCCAGCTCCTTGTTGATGCCGAGCATCGGCTTGATCACGTCGTCCTCCATGCACACCCCGACGATGACGACGCGGGCACCGACGGGGGCCTCGCGCATGATCTGGTGCAGCAATCCCGGCACGCCGACGCACTCGAAGACGACCGCGGGTCGCATGTTGGTCGCTTCGGCGAAGACCGCAAAGGCCGCGCGCTCGCGCGGGTCGACGACGACGTGGGCGCCCATCTTCTCCGCCAGCCCCCGGCGCAGCGGGGAGAAGTCGGCCGCCACGATCGGCTCCACCCCCTTCAGCTTCAGCGCGGCGATCACCGCCAGACCGACCGGGCCGCAGCCGATCACCAGCGGCGCGTCGACGGGCTCCAGCCGGGCCTTGTTGACCGCGTGCAGGCCGACCGCCATCGGCTCGGTCAAGGCCGCGTGCTCGGTGGCCAGGCCGTTGGGCACGGGCAGCACCAGTGCGGCGGACAGGGTCATCAGCTCTCCGTAGCCGCCGGGCGCCTCGTTCGAGTAGCCGACGCCTTCGATGCGACCGCCGCGAAAGAGCACGGGCATCGAGACGACGCGGTCGCCGGGACGGGCCGGCCCGCCGGTGTTGGCGCCGTACTCGACCACCTCGGCGCAGAACTCGTGGCCCATGACCACGTCGCGCTTGAGGTCGAGCAAGAACGGCGCCCCGGTCTCGCGGGCGACCTCCACCATCTTGTCGGCGTGCTTGAGGGCGTGCAGATCCGACCCGCAGATGCCGCAGGCCAAGGTCTTCACCAGCACCTCCCCTTCGCCCGGCTTCGGGTCGGGAACGGTATCGACGACCAGCTGGGAATTTCTCATCACGGCGGCACGCATCGACGAGGTCTCCTTTCCGCAGGCGGCGTTCCAGCACTAGGGAGTCGGTCCGGCGCAGTCAAGCGCCGTGCTGCACGGTCGTCGCCTCACAGGCCGAGAATGCAATCGTAGCGCTTGATGCGCGAAGCATCGCCGCTGCTGATGCGGCGGGCGTTCATCTCGACCGCCAGCATGTGACGGTGAATGAAGGCGGCGGCGAGGCAATGCTTCTCCTGCGACATTCCGGACTGCAGCAGCAGCTCGGCGGCGACCACGACGTCGATCGCCATTTCGCACACCCGCTTGGCGTTGAGCAGGGCGTACTGCGGGTCGTCCATGAGGGCCGGCAGCGATTGATCGATCCAGGCGATCCCGTCGCCGACGGCCTTCACCAGGTCGGGGTACTGCGCTTGCAGGCCGTCGAGCTCGCCGCGAATGGCATCCAGCGTCGCCATCAGGGCGCCCTTGCCCATCTCCTTGAGCGCGAAGCTGGCCTGGATCTCGGAGGTGCCCTCGTAGATCGTCGTGATGATCGAGTCCGAGTGATAGTGCCCCGCCGCCGATTCGGCCATGTAGCCGATGCCGCCGTGGACCTGGATACCCTTGCGCGTCACGTCATTGCTGATCTCGGTCGCGTAGTACTTGCACAGGGGCGTGAAGAAGCGGATCAGCCGGGTGTTGCCCTCGAGCTCCTCTTGCAGTGCGGCGCGCTCGGCGTCGGCCTGGCCCCGCTCCGACTCCAGGTAGATCCGGATGGCCTCGGTCACGTCGATCAAGGCACAGGTCCGGTACAGCAGCGCGCGCGCCGCCTGGATGTTGATGGCCATCAGCGTCAGGAGAGATTTCACCAGCGGCTGCTCGATGATCGGAGCCCCGAACTGCACCCGTTCGGCGGCGTACTGGCGCGCCTGGCGGAAGGCGGCCTCGGCCACGCCGATCGCCTGCGCCGCGACTCCGAGGCGAGCGTGATTCATGAGATCCAGCATGGCGCGGAATCCGCCGCCCTCCTGCCCGAGCAGGAAGGCCTCCGCGTGATCGAACTCGACCACACAGGTGGGCGAGCCGTGGATACCCATCTTGGTTTCGACCCGTCCGACGCGCACGGCGTTGCGAGCTCCGTCGGGGAGGGTGACGGGGCACAGCAACAGGCTCAAGCCGTTGGTCGTGCCCTTGGACTGCGCGAAGGTCTCGCCATCGCGCGCCAGCACCAGATGAACGTCGGCGCCGCCGTTGGTGATGAAGATCTTCTCCCCGTCGAGAAACCAGCGTCCGCTCTCCGCCGTCACCCGCGTGTTGATGCCGCCGAGGTCGGAGCCCGCCTGCGGCTCGGTGAGATCCATGCACCCTTGCAGCTCGCCGCTGGCGAAGCGCGGCAGGTAGCGTTGCTTGATCTCGTCCGAGCCGTACTTCTCGATGTCCTGCGCGGCCCCCGCCTGCAGACCGACGATGGTCATCAGGCTCGAGTCGGCCCGCGACAGCATCTCGAGGAACGCGCAGTTGATCACCATCGGCAGCCCGTACCCGTTGTAGGTCGGGCTCAACGTCAGGCAGAGCAGGCCCGCCGAGCGCAGCCGATCGTAGCCCGCGGCGATGTGCGGCGGGACGGTCACGCGGCCGTCGGTCAGCCCCACCTCCTCGTGCCAGTGATCACGGGCACCGTCCTCGATGTCCGCGCAGACCTCGGCGGCGCTTTGCAGCACCGCCTTGTAGGTTTCGACCTCTTCGGCTGCGTTCACGTCACCACCGCGGCGGAGCCGAAAGACACGCTCCCAATCGACGCGGTGATCGATGAACAGCGCCATGTCCCGGTTGAAGAATTCCCTCGCCATGTCACCCTCCTGGTGTCGGCTCGCGCGCGGATCGGACGGGTTAAGGATAGCAGGATCATCGGCCGCCGGAACGCCCCCTGGGAGCTTTGGCAAGTCAGTCGGCAATGCAGTATGACGGAGTCGGTGAGAACAGCCGCGATGAAGGTCCTGGTAGTGGAGGACGACTCCTCGACCCGCGCCGTGCTCGAGAACATCCTGGTGACCCGCGGTTGCGAGGTCACCGCCTGCGCCGACGCAGAGACCGCCTGGGCCGCCTACCAACGCCAGCCCTACCCCCTGGTCGTGATGGACTGGTTGCTTCCCGGAATGGACGGCCTGCAGCTCTGTCGCCAGATGCGCGGCTCGCCCCACGGCGATCGCAGCATCATCATCATGTTCACCGCGCGCGACCAACCGGAGGATCTCCAGACCGTGCTCGCCGCCGGCGCCGACGACTACCTGACCAAGCCGGTCGACGTGCGCCGGCTCAACGTGCGTCTGGCCATCGCCGAACGCCAGGTGGAAAACCTGACCACCCGCAAGCGGGCCGAAGCTCGCCTCGCCGAGCTGTTCCACGAGATCGAGCGCAGCCGCGACGACCTGATCTCGATCCTCAACGCGCTTCGCGTCGGCACCGCCATCACCGACCCCGACGGCGCCGTCACCTTCCTCAGCGAAGCGGCCCAGCGGTTGCTGGGTGTCAGCCAGGCGGCGGCCAGCGGCCAGCACTGGGAGACGTTGTTTCCGTTCGAAGACCACGTGAAGGTCGAGCTGCGAGCCACGTTGCAGCGCCCCGCCGCGGAGCGCACCAAGGTCGCCGCCCACGGCGACACCCCCGCGGGCCGGCGGCACTGGGTCGACGTCGAAGTGCTCGACGATCCCCGCGACCGCCACCGCAAGATCTTCTTCCTCTACGACGTGTCGGACGTGCACGACCTGCGCCGCCTGCTCGACGGCAAGGCCCAGTTCGACGACCTGGTCGGCCGCAGCGAGCCCATGCTGCAGGTCTATCAGCTGATCCGCGAGGTCGCCCGCGTCGACTCCACCGTCCTGATCGAGGGTGACACCGGCACCGGCAAGGAGCTGGTGGCGCGCGCCATTCACAACGCCAGCCACCGGGCTGGCAAGCCGTTCATCGCCGTGAACTCCGCCGGCCTGACGGACTCGCTGCTGGCCAGCCAGCTCTTCGGTCACAAACGCGGGGCCTTCACCGGCGCGATCGAGGACCACAAGGGCGTTTTCGAGGCCACCGAAGGCGGCACGTTGTTTCTCGACGAGATCGGCGACATTCCGCTCAACGTGCAGACCAGCCTGCTGCGCGTCCTGCAGGAACGCGAGATCACGCGCCTGGGCGAATCCAAGCCGCGGCACGTCGACGTGCGCGTTCTCGCCGCCACGCACCGCTCGCTCAGCGAGGAGGTCGAGAAGGGAAGCTTCCGCGCCGACCTGCTCTATCGCGTCCGGGTTGCTCGCATCCAACTGCCGCCGCTGCGCCAGCGCCGCGAAGACATCCCGCTCCTGGTCGGGTCGTTTCTCGGCCAGTGCTCGGCCGCCATCGGCAAGAGCGTGCAGGACGTGAGCCCCGAGGCGATGGACCTGCTGCTGGATTACAACTGGCCCGGCAACGTCCGCGAGCTCAAGAGCGCCATCGAGTTCGCCATGATCCGTTGCCGGACCGCCGCCATCGAGGCGGAGGACCTGCCGCCCGAGGTGGCCTCCGGCTCGTCCGCGCCATCACCCCCGGCCAAGCCGGACGACGAGAGGCAGCGACTTCTCCGGGCCCTGGAACGAGCGCACGGCAACCGCACCGCGGCCGCGCGGCTCCTCGGAATCAGCCGCGCCACCTTCTATCGCCGCTTGGCGGAGCTCGACATCCCCGCACAGTGACTCTGTCTCAGCGAGACGCGCACGAGACGACGATGAAACAGCGGCCAGGCGACGACCCCCGCGCGGGCTTCGGCCGGGCGTCAGACATCGGCGCTAGCTGCTCGGAAAGGTTGCGCTATCGCGGCTCCACCGGGGCGCGACGTCGGCGCCGCCGGCTTGGCACGGGGCATGCCCCGATGAGGCCGGGATGGCCCAGCTGAACCAGGCAGGAGCGCTGCCGTCCGCCGGCGACGAGTCGCTGCAGCTGCTGATCGAGCGCGTGCACATCGCGCTCGCCATCGTCCTGGTCTCCAACGCGATGTTCGCGCTCGCCGACCTGCAGTTTGCCCATCCGCGGATCCTGGCCCTCTTTCTCCTCAAGATCGGGCAGGTCGCCGCCGTGGTGGTCGCCTACCTGCTGCTACGCCTGCATCGCACGCGAGCCTGGACCATCGCCGTCACGCTGGTGACTCTGACCGTCGTCTATGGGATGACCGGGGCCTCGGGCGCGCTTTCCGAGGACGCGGCGACGACGCCCATTCTCTGCATCACCTTGACGATGGGCGCGGCCACCCTTCTGCCCTGGGGGATCCTGGCGCAGCTTCTGGCCACGATTGCCGCCGGGCTGGGCGTCCTCTGGAACCAGTTTCTGGTCCACGGCAATCTCGATTCGGTGACCACCTATCCGGCGGTTGCCTTCAGCGTCGCCCTCGGCGTGTCGGTGTTCATCGCCTACGAGTTCGAGCGCCACCGAGTGGCGCTCGCGCGCGAGAACAGCGAGCGCCAGCGTGCCCTGAAGGTGCTGGGCGAGAGCGAAGAACGCTTCCGCTCGCTGAGCGCCTCGGCACCTCTCGGCATCTTTCAGACCGACATCGAAGGCCGCTGCGTCTACGTCAACACCCGCTGGCAGCAGCACTCCGGCCTCGGTCTGGAGCAGAGTCTGGGAGACGGCTGGACGCGCGCGTTCCACCCCGAAGACCGTTCGGCGGTGCTGTCCGACTGGCAGGCCTGCGTGCGCCAGGGTGGCGAGTTCTCGCGCGAGTTTCGGCTCATCACGCCCCGGGGCGAGGTGCGCTGGGTGCAGGCGCTGGCGGCGCCGGTGCGCTCCGATGCCGGCGAGGTCATCGGATACGTCGGCACCGACGAGGACATCACCGACCGCAAGCACACCGAGCAACAGCTGCGCGAGTCGCAACGTTTCCTGCGGTCCACCCTCGATGCCCTGTCCGCGCACATCGCCATTCTCGACGACGCGGGCACGATCATCGCCGTCAATCAGGCATGGCGCACCTTCGCCGAGAACAACGACCTCCGCGGCGCGGCGCACGGCCTCGGGAGCAACTACCTGCAGGTGTGCGAAGCCGCCGCGGGCGACTGCGCCGCCGAAGCGCCCGCCGTCGCCCGCGGCATCCGCGACGTCATGGCCGGCGGCTGCGACAGCTTTCAGCTCGAGTACCCCTGCCACTCGTCCGACGAGCAGCGTTGGTTCATCGCACGGGTGACGCGATTCGAAGGTCCCGGGCCGGTGCGCGTCGTCGTGGCACACGAGGACATCAGCGACCGCAAGCGCGGGGAGCAGCAGCTGGCCGTGGCGCGCGACCAGGCCCTCGAGGCCACTCGGCTCAAGTCCGACTTCCTGGCCACGATGAGTCACGAGATCCGCACGCCGCTGAACGGCATCATCGGCATGACCGGGCTGCTGCTCGATACGCCTCTGGCCCCGCAACAACGGGACTACGCGGAGACGGTGAGAAGCTCGGGCGAGGCCTTGCTGGCGATCATCAACGACATCCTCGACTTCTCGAAGATCGAAGCCGGCCGGCTCGAGCTCGAGCTGGTCGACTTCGACCCGCGCCGGATGGTCGAGGACGTGGTCGACCTGTTCGCCGAGCCGGCGCAGCGCAAGGGCCTGGAGCTGGCCTCGTTGGTGTACCACGACGTCCCGCAGTCGTTGCGCGGCGACCCCGGTCGCCTGCGCCAGATCCTGATCAACATGATCGCCAACGCCGTCAAATTCACCGAGCGCGGCGAGGTGGTGCTGCGCGCCACGCGGGGGGCGGAGAACGCAGACTCGTTGGTCGTTCGCTTCGAGGTCGCCGACACCGGCATCGGCATCCCGGCCGAGACGCGCGCGCGATTGTTCCAACCGTTCTCGCAGGCCGATGTCTCGACCACGCGGCGCTACGGCGGCACCGGGCTCGGTCTGGCCATCTGCAAGCAGCTGACCGCGCTGATGGGCGGGGAGATCGGCGTCGACAGCGCTGTCGGCCAGGGCAGTCGCTTCTGGTTCACCGCGCGTCTCGGCACACTGCAGGCGACCGGCGAAGAGCACACCCAGCCTCCCGCGCTGCAAGGCCTCCGCGTCCTCATCGTCGATGACAACGCCACCAATCGGATCATTCTCCGCCAGCAGCTCGCCGGCTGGAGCATGCACAGTGACAGCGCCGAGAGCGCGGCCGAGGCGCTCGACCTGCTGCGCCGCGCCGGCGACGCGGGCCAGCGCTACGACCTGGCGATCCTCGACATGCAGATGCCCGCCACCGACGGGCTCACGCTCGCCGAGGCGATCAGCGCCGACCCCGGCCTTGCCCCCCTGCGGCTCGTCCTGCTCACCTCGCTCGGTCAGCCCGAAGACGCGGCGCGCACGCGGGCGGCGGGAATCTCCGCCTGCCTGACCAAGCCGGTGCGCCAGAGCGAGCTGCACGACTGCCTGGTCTCGGTCTTGCGCAACCCGGCCCGCCCCGCGACCGACCCCGCCGCGGCCAACGTCACCCCGAGGGCGAAGGCCGAGACGCTGCGCCTGCGGCCGCGGATCCTGGTTGCCGAGGACAACGCGGTCAACCAGAAGGTCACCGTCCACATGCTGGAGAAGCTCGGCTACCGCGCCAACGTCGCCGCCAACGGCATCGAGGCCGTCGAGGCGCTGGAGCAAATTCCCTACGCGATGGTGTTGATGGACTGCCGCATGCCGGAAATGGATGGCTTCGAGGCCACCAGACGAATTCGCGACCGCGAGCAGGGGGGCGGGGGCCGCATTCCGATCATCGCCATGACGGCAAACGCCATGCAGGGCGACCGCGAGCGCTGTCTCGCCGCCGGCATGGACGACTACGTCAGCAAGCCGGTACGCCTGGAGGATCTGGCAGCGGCGGTGTCCCGCCACACCTCCCGCGCCGGCGAGTTGCGGCCGTTGCCTGCCAGAGCCGAGCCAACGGCCGGCGACGCCGTGGTCGACGCCGCCGAGCTTGTCGATCGCCTCGACGGCAACGTGGTCCTGCTCGACAAGGTCATACGTCTCTTCCTCGACGATTGCCCGCGTCTACTCGCGCAGGCGCGGGAGGCGATGGCGCGGGGCGATTGCGCCCAGCTCGAACACGCCGCCCACACCATCAAGGGGGCGGCCGCCAACCTCTCCGCCAAGCGCGCCGTCGCCGCGGCCCGCCGGCTCGAGGTCCTGGTGGGTCGAGGTGACCTGGTCGCCGCGCCCGCTGCCTGCGCCGACCTCGAAAGCGAATTGGCGGCCCTCGCCCCGGCTTTGCACGCCCTGGTCGAGCGTCGCCCTGCCTGAGGTGCACCCGCTTTTCCAGTGGTCGTCCGTCCCGGCGACCGCGAGCTGCTGCCGAGCCGCGCCGGGAAGCGGCTCGCGGCTTGACATCGCTGGAATTATGACCATTCTGGCGGCGCAGCATTACCGGAATGGGAGTCGTGTTGGCCATCCGTTCCGCCCTCTTGGTGGCGAGCACGCGCTTCGATTGAGAACGACGATGCGTCATCGACGATGACCCGAAGGACGGCGCGACATCTACTGGACACCTTGCGTCTTCTGCTCACGTTGGACGCCCGATTGGATCGCGCCGGGCCGGCCGTCAACGCAGCCGGCTCGCCTCGCAAGGTTTTTGCCCTGGCTTTTGCCCTGATGGAGTCATGATGCGACCACACCCGCAGCGCCCCCACTGGTGCGACGCCGACGTCGCTCGCGCCCGTCGCCGGCAACGACTGCCGTTGCTGGCGGCGCTCGTCCTTCTCGCGTCGTTCGCCATGCCGGCTCGTGCCAAGCCGTGCGGCGACGACGTCGCGGGTCGGGACGTTCCCTGCGCCTGCGGCGACGTCGTGGTGAGCGATCTCTCGCTGACCGACGACCCCGTGACCCGGACCGTCTGCAAAGGGGACGGCCTCGTCGTACGCGCGCCCAAGGCCGCCCAGGGCATCACCATCGATCTGCGGGGCAAGACCCTGCGCGGCAGCGGTGGCGGAACCGGCCTGTGGGTCATCCAAGGAGGGCCGGGAGGCGCGCACATCCGCAGCAGCCTCGGGCCGGCCACCCTCGCGGGCTTTCGCGACGGGGTGGTCGCCCGCGGCCACAACTCCCTTGCCTCGATCGAGAACTTGATCGTACAGGACAGTGGCCGCGACGGCGTGCGCCTCAACGTCGCCGGCGCCGCCGTGCATTCGGTCACGGTCAACGGCGCGCGGCGCAACGGCTTCGCCGTCGGCGGCCATCGCGTCGAGCTCAGCGACACCCAGGCCATCGACAGCGGCCGCTTCGGCTACTTCGTGGGCGGCAGCGACATGATCCTGGGCAGCGACGGCGCCGCTGCGGTCGCTCGCGGCAGCGGCCGCGCCGGGTTCTCCGTCGTCGGCATGGGACATCGCCTCGCCGACTGTGTGGCAACCGGGGGGAAAGGCGACGGTCTGCGCCTGAGCGGCATGCAGCTGGAGGTGGACCGCTGCACCGTCTCCGGCAACGCCGGTGACGGCATCGTCGGCACGGGCGCCCAGATCCGTCTGGCGGGCAATCAGGCCGACGGCAACGGCGGCGACGGGATTCGCCTGTTCGGCATGCACCTGACCGACGGCGGCGGCAACCACGGCGCCGGCAATCGCGGCGGCGGCAAGGCGAGCCCCCCCGTGCAATGCGAGATCGGAGGTCGTCACTGTGTCCCGTAATCGCTTCCTGCTGGCCCTGACCATCGTGACAGCGGCCCTGTCGCTGGGCGCCGGACGAGCTCTGGCGCTCAGCGCGTGCACGGCCGACGACATTGTGCTGCAGGACGCGGGCTGCCCCGACAGCTCCGCCGCCTGCAACATCACCCATTCCTTCGACATCGCCGACGGCTGCGACCTCGACTTCGGCAGCCGCAACGTGACCATCACGGCGCAAGGCGTGCTGAACATCGCCGACGGCTTCGTTACGATCGAAGCCGGCAGCCTGACGATTGCCGCCGGCGGTTTCATCGACGGCCGCGGCAATACGATCGACCAGACGACCGGCGGCATGATCGAGATCACCACCGCGGGCGCCGTGACCCTGCAGAAATCGGGCGCCCCCACAGGCCACATCGACGTCTCGGGCCGGGACTGTGCCGGAACGATCGACATCAGCAGCGGCACCACGGTGACCATCGGCGGCGGCCTGAGCGCCGACGCCCTGACCACCGACGGCGACGGCGGAACCATTCGCATCAGCGCCACGGGCAACATCCAGAGCCTGGCGGCCAGCACCCTCTCGGCCAAGGGTGGCAGCAACGGCGCGCTAGGCGGCTCGATCAATCTGACCGCCGACGGCGGGATCGCTCTGGGCGAGGCGGTGAGCGTCGTCGGCCCCGATGGCGGCGAGTTCGACGCCACCGCCGGCGCGGACATCGTCGCGCAGGCGATCGACGCCGACGCCATCGGCGACGGCGGGTTGGGCGGAAACGTCTGCCTGGAAGGCGGTACCGCGGTAAGCGTCCTCGGCGCGATCGACGCACGCGGTTCAACCTCGGTCGACGGTTTCGGCGGCTGCGGCGGTATCATCTCCCTTACCGCCGATTTCGGCGATCTCACGCTGTCCGACAAGCTTCGCGCAGAGGGTGCCGGCCCTGACGGCATCGGCGGCGAGCTTGATCTGTCGGCGCGCGGCTCGCTCAACGTGCAATCGACCGGCCTGGTCTCCGCCCGCAGCAACGGCAGCGACGGCTGCGGCGGCACCGGTTCAATCGACGCCGATCTCGACATCAACGGCGCCGCCCTGTTCGACTTCAGCGGCGGTGCCGGCGGCGGAATTATCGACATGCACGCCAAACGGCACATCATGCTGGCGGGAGGCATGACCGCGGCCGGGCGGAGCCTCGGGGGAACCGGCGGGGAGATCGGCGTGGTCGCCGGAGAACAAGGCCAAGGCGATCTGGCCATCACCAGCACGGTCGACGTGGGTGCCGCCAAGTGCACCACGGACGGCGATTGCGGCTGCGGCGGCTGCGCCGATCTCCAGGGCTGCAACCTCACCGTCACCTCGGCGGGCAAGGTGCTCGCCAACGGACCGGATGGCGGGGAGAACGATCTGGTCGCGCGCGAGCAGATCACGATCAACGGCGCCGTGAACGCGCAGGCGACGGTGGCTTTCGGAAGCGACGGCGTCAACACCGTCACCTATCCGACACGCAAGCCCGAGATGATCGGCTTCGGCCTGGTCCTGCCCGATCCCGACGTCAGCCTTATGGACACCTGCACCGAACCGGGGCAGCAGAACTGCCTGATCCCCTGCCCGCTTTGCGGCAACGGTGTGGTGGAGTACCCGGAGACCTGCGACAGCCTCGGCACCCCGGCGAGCTGCGACGGCTGCTCCGCCTCCTGCCAGCTGGAGAACTGCAACGACGGCCTCATGTGCACCATCGACTCCTGCGATCCCACTCTGGGCTGTCGCAGCGTCCCGGCACCCTCGCCGTGCATCGAGCCGCCCACGCCGACGCCGACCGCGACGCCGCCGCCGACGATCACACCGACGCCCCGGCCTACCGCTCCGCCGTGCATCGGCGACTGCAACCGGGACGGCGTCGTCAGCGCCGCCGACCTGGTCACCGGAATCAACATCGCGCTCGGCACACAGTCGCTCGCCAGCTGCCCGCTCGCCGACGTCAGCGGCGACGGAGTGGTCACCGTCGACGAGATTGCCGAGGCCGTCAACGTCGCCCACGTGGGCTGCTCGCCACCGTAGGCGGGCGCCTCGCCCCGCGGCGTA
>CAZYMF010000094.1:12220-17640 GCA_964648215.1 uncultured Binatia bacterium (SeqCode)
GGCTCACCTCAGACGGACAGCGTCTCGCTGACCTGCTTCGACTTGAAGAAGAGCGCTTCCGCTCCCTGCTCGAACAGACGAAAACGCTCGTCCTTGGTCTGACCGAGGTGGTAGCGGTGGTAGATCTGCTGCAGGACGACCGCCATCTTGAACAGACCGAACACGTAGTAGTAGGGCAGATCGCTGACATCGACGCCGCGGCGGCGCCCATAGCGCTCCACGGCTTCGCGACGGGTCATGAACCCCGGCACCATCGACGGCATGGTCACCTGGCCCGAGTCCGCAAGCGGCTCGCCCGCCTCGATCCAGGCGACCAGCACCGTGCCGAGGTCGGCCAGCGGATCGCCCATGGTGCACATGTCCCAATCGAACACCGCCTCGCACCGCCCCGGGTCGTGGGCATCGAGCATCATGTTGTCGAGGCGCCAGTCGTTGTGCAGCAACGTCGCCGATGGCGAAGCGGGTAGGCGCGCTTCCAGCCAGCGGCACATCTCGTCGGCGACGGGCACCTCCTTGGTCTTGGCGCGCTGGTAGCGCCGCATCCAGCCTTCGACCTGCCGCAGCAGGAAGCCGTCGGGCTTCCCCAGCGTGTCCAGCCCGACGGCGCGCGCGTCGACGTCGTGAAGGTCGGCGAGGGTGTCGACCAGCACTTCACTGATGCGGCGATTGACGGCGGCGTCTTTACCGCCGCCGAACTGCGGCGGCACCGCGCGGCGGACGACGATGCCGCGCCGCCGCTCCATGACGAAGAACGGTGCGCCGACGATGGCCGGGTCTTCGCAATAGACGAAGGCACGCGGCGCGCACGGGTAGGCCCGATACAGCACCGAGAGGACGCGAAACTCGCGCCCCATGTCGTGCGCCCCCGGCGCCACGGGACCGATCGGCGGACGGCGCAGAACGTACTCCGTCTCGCCGTAGCGCAACAGATAGGTCAGATTCGCGTGTCCGCCGGCGAACTGCACCACCTCGAGCGGCCCCTCCGAGCCCGGCAGCTTGCCGTTCAGATACTCTGCCAGCCGACCGTGATCGAAATCCTCCCCTTCACGGATGGCAATGGTTTCCGGCGGATCCATCGAAGATCCCTGCGAAGATCCCTGCGACGATGCCTGCGCCACGTCTCACTCCTGATGCCTTCCGGTTTTCACCTTTTCCCTTTCAGCTTTGCGCTTCCGGGTCTTTCCCCTTCATCGCATAGATGCGCTTCACCTCGATGTCCAGCGCCACGGTCCGCCGCGCCGCGCCGGTCGCTCCCGGGCGGGTCTCCCGCAGGCTGTCGGGCAGCTCGCGCGCGCGGCCGTAGACGATGGCGGCGGCACCGTGCGGCCCCCAGGTGGTGAACGACACCTCGGGATTGCCCTGCAAGTCGCGGCGGCGGACGGCGTTCTCGTAGATTGTCGAGCGCAGGCGGCCGTTGACGAACACGGCGTGCACCGGCGCGATATGCGGCGTGCCGCTCTCGCCCACGGTGGCCATGGCCTTCAGCCCGGTGGAGTTCCAGAAGCGGACGAACTCGGCGGCCGTCATCTGCCGCTCCGGCCGCTCGAACGTATCACGCACCGCCCGTCCCGCCCCGGCCCGGCTCCGGTCGAGCACGCGTTGCAACCGCGCCAGCAAATCCGCCGGCCACTTCGCCGGATCCTTCTCCTCCGGCGCCGCGCCACTCGCCACCGGCTGCCGACACCCGCCCTGCCCTTCGTTCATTTCCGTTTCCGAGCTTCGCCTATCAACTGGCGACTTTGAACTTGCCTTCTCAGTCCATCGACTTGGCGAACGACGGCCGCGATTGGCAGCGGCCGAGCCACGCCTGGATGTTGCCGTGCTGGCTCACGTCCACGCCCACCATGACCGCCAGGCCGACGACGGAGGCGACGTTGAGGTCGGCCACGGTGAAGCGACCCCCGACCAGATACTCCTTTCCGGTCAAGCTCTTCTCCAGCAGCTCGACGTAGGGCGGGATCAGCCCCCGCGCCTTGTCGATCGCCTTCGGGTCGCGCTCCGCCTCGGGCAGCACCATCGAGTGCTGCAGGATGGTGATGAACAGCGGCTGCAGGTTGGAGATGGCCCAGAACGACCACTCGTAGACGTGCGCCCGCTCGACGAGATCGCCGGGCATCAAGTCCTTGCCGTACTTCTCGGCGAGGTAGAAGTTGATCGCCATCGACTCGGTCAGGGTGACGTCGCCGTCGACGATGCAGGGGATTCTTCCGCCGGGGTTGACCTTCAGGTACTCCGGCTTCTTCGTGTCGCCCTCGCGGATGCTCAGGCGCTTGTAGTCGTAGGGAACGCCGACCTCTTCGAGCATCCAGTGCGTACGCATGGCGCTGGACATGGGGCTGCCGTAGAACACGATCATCGTAGCTCCTCCTCGTACAAATGCGGATGAGCGCAGAATGCCCCGCGGAACGGGCAAGAACAAGCGCCGCCGTCGATTCCGTTTACGCCGGCGTCGTCCTTGGTCTATAAGCGCCCAGCCAATCGCAGGAGAGTGGATGGACTTCAACGTGGTGTGCATTTCGCGCACGCTGGCGGCCCAGGGCGAGGTCGTCGGCAAGCTGCTCGCCGAGCGCCTCGGCTTTCGTTACGTCGACGAGCGCATCATCGAGAGGGCGGCGCAGCTCGCCCAGGTCGACCCCAAGCTCGTCGCCGACGTCGAGCATCGCCGCCCGTTGCTGCAGCGCTTGCTGGAGAAGCTGGCGACGGCGCAGGATCTGGTCGACCCGGTCACCATGGTGACCGGGCTCCCGCTCAGCCTGCTCGCCCCCGGGTCGGGCGGCCACAGGGAAACTCCGGAGGATCTGCGGCTGCTGATCCGGGCGGCGATTCACGAGGTGGCCGCCGCCGGCCAGGCGGTGATCCTGGCGCACGCCGCCTCGATGGCGCTGGCGGGAACCGCGGGCGTGCTGCGCGTCCTGCTCACGGCGTCGGCGGAGACCCGCGCGCACCGCCTGGCCGAGACGGACGGCATCAGCGCGCAGGAAGCGGCCGCCAGCATCGCCGCCTCCGACCGCGAGCGCGGCAACTATTTCCGGAGCTTCTACAAGATCAAGGAAGAGCTGCCGACGCACTACGACGTCGTCGTCAACACCGATGCGCTGACGCCGGCGCAGGCCGCCGTCACCATCCTCTCCGCCCTGCAGAAGGCGAGCTGACGGCTACCGACCCACAACGCATGCACATGCATCGGCTCAGTCCGTTGAGGCCGCTGGCGGAAGACATCTGGGTCGCCGAGAGGCCGCAGACTTTCTACGGGCTGCCCGTGGGAACGCGGATGACCGTGATCCGGCTTTCCGGACGGCGGCTGCTGCTCCACTCCCCGGTCGCGCTGGACTCCGAGCTGCGGGCCGAGCTCGACTCGATCGGCCGCGTCAGCTACGTGGTCGCGCCGAATCGCGTTCACCACCTGTATGCCGGCGAGGTCGCCAAGTTCTATCCGGAGGCGCGGCTCTGGGTGGGGCCCGGGCTCGAGCGCAAGCGCCCGGATCTCTCGTTCGTGGCGGTGCTCGGCGACGAGGCCCCCGAGGAATGGCGGGAAGAGGTGGGGCAAACCTTCTTCCGCGGTCGACCGTACGAGAACGAGGTCGTGTTCTTTCACCGCCCCAGTCGCACCCTCATCCTGTGCGACCTCGCGTTCAACTTCGGGCCGCGGGCGGCCGCGTCGACGCGGCTGCTCATGAAGCTGATCCGCAGCTATGGCCGATTCGGCCCGTCCCGACTCGATCCCTGGCTGATCCGCGACCGCAACGCGGCGCGGCAGAGCCTCGAACGCATCCTCGCCTGGGACTTCGACCGCGTCGTGGTCGCCCACGGCGACGTGTTGGAGAGCGGTGGTCGCGAAGCCCTGCGCACGGGATACGCCTGGCTGCTCTCTCGATCTCGCAAGTCCTGATCGTTTCGCACTCTCATTCACCGATGAGCCCACCGTCAGCGTGCCGCGCGCGGAGGCACGCCCGAGAAATCTGCGTAATCAGCGAAATCCGCGGTATTCCTTCTTCTTCATCGAGACCAGCTTGCTAGCCACCTGAGCCGGGCGTTACCCGACGCCGTCGCGCGGCACCATCCAATTGACCTCGCCTTGCCCGCCTGCCAAACATCCTCGATATGGCCGACCCGCAACGATCGCCGGACCGGGGGCGCGCGTTGGCACGGTACTACGACCGCCTCGCACCCGTGTACGGCGAGGGGGAGTACTTCCGCACGCGCCGCCTGACGGCGCTCGCGGCGGTGGCCGCGGAGCTGGAGCGCGCCCGTCGCGTGCTCGACCTCGGCTGCGGCAACGGCGCCTACCTCGCCGAGCTCGCCGCGCGCGAGTCGATTGCCACCGCCGTCGGTGCCGACCTCTCCGCCGCGATGCTCGCGGCGGCGCGCCGCCGCCTCGGCCACCGGGTCGAGCTCGTGCAGGCCGCCGCGACGGCGGTGCCTTTTGGCCCGGGAAGCTTCGACGTCGTGCTCATGAGCCACGTGCTGCAGCTCGTCGCCGACGTCGACGCCTGCGCCGCCGAGGTCTCGCGCGTTCTCGCCCCCGGGGGGCACCTGATCGCGACGGTCGGCTTCGGCGGCCTGCGCGGCACGCTCGGCCGCCTTCTCACTCCCGAAGACATGGCGGATTTCGCGCCGTTGCTGCGGCCCGACCTGCGCCCTCCCGCCGCGGAGAACGAACAAGAGCGAATGATGGCCGCCTGCCGCAAGGCCGGCCTGGAACCCGAGCTGCGCGCCGCCGAGTTCTCGGTCTCGGGCGCCGCGATCGAGGAGTGGGTGCGCCTGCGCTGGCTCAGCATCGCCGACGGGCCGACCCGCGAACGCGCCGAGCACCGCCTGGAGCAGGTGCGCCCGCAGCTCGCCCGCGTCCTCCTGCCGTTCGCCGAGGAGCTGATCGTGGCGCGGAAGCCTGGCACCGTCCGCGCCGGGTGAATCCGGCTCGCCCCTCGCCCCGCCGCAACCCGTGCACGACCGACGGTCGACGGCGCCCGGCGGCCGTACACTTCGGACTTTGGGCTTGTCGGATGGCGCCGCACCCGAGTATAAGCGCTTGTGGTGAGCGCGTAGCGTGGGTTCGTCGCTATCGCAGCGGATCACGCGCACACAAGGAGGTGTCTCATGAAGCTCCTCTCCACGGTGGCCCTGGCGATCGCGATCGCGGCTGTCCCCGGCCCGTGCCCGGCGCAATCGAAGGCCGCCGAGAGTCGCCCGGCGGCCGAGCTCCTTCCCAGCCGGGTGACCGGCAAGGTAACCCACGTCGACTCGAAGAGCAGGCGCTTCACCCTCATGACCGGCGGCAAGAGCTTCACCTTCGGGGCTGCGAGACTGCGATCGCTTCCCACCGTCGGAGACCAGGTCACGGTCACCTACGTCGTCACCCGCGGCGGAACTATGCAAGCGGCAAACCTCAACTTGTCGAAGAGCAATGTCGATTGAGGCCC
>CAZYMF010000095.1:0-17636 GCA_964648215.1 uncultured Binatia bacterium (SeqCode)
GCTGGGCGTCCTCCATCACGTCGCGCAGGATGTTGGTGAGCTGGAAGGCGATGCCCAGATCGACCGCGTACTCGCGCGCGCTCGGGTTCTGATAGCCGAAGATCTCGATGCACAGCAGGCCCACGGTCGAGGCCACCAGGTAGCAGTACTCGTAGAGCTCGGCGAACGTCTCGTAGCGCCGCCGCGACAGGTCCATCTCGACGCCGCGGATGAGATCGAGGAAATGCCGCCGGCCGAGCGGCAGGCGGCGCACGCTGTCCGCCAGCGCCAGGCTGATGGGATGCTCGGGCGCGCCGTCGTAGACGCGCTCGACCTCTCCGCGCCAGCGCGCCAGCAGCGCCGCCGGATCGCGCTTGTCGGCATCGTCGGCGATGTCGTCGACGAAGCGGCAGAAAGCGTAGACCGCGTACAGCGCCTCGCGCCGCAGCGGCGGCAGCAATCGGAAGGCGTAGTAGAAGTTGCTCGAGCTGCGGCGCGTCACCGACTGACAGTACTCGTAGGCCTCGCGCAGATCCGGTTCCTGATGGGCGGCAGCCAGCATGACCCGCTCCCTCCCCTTCAGCTCGCCCCGGGCCGGCGCGGCCAAGGCGAGCGCAAGGCGCGCAGCACCAGACCGACCTTACTCAGCTTCGACAGCGTCGGCCGCGCGCGAAAGACGTCGTAGTCGGCCTCCTCGATGCGCTCGAGGATCGCCAGCCCGCCCCAGGCGAACAGGCGGACCTCGCGACCGAGCCGGCCGTCGACGAGCGTCGCCAGCCGCAAACCGGCGGCGAGCATGCCGCGCGCGCGCGCCACCTCGAACTGCATGAGGCGGCGCATCTCCTCGCTGCAGACGCCCTGGCGCACGTCTTCGACGTCACAGCCGAAGCGCTCGAGGTCCTCGAGCGGGAGGTAGATCCTACCCTTGGCGGCATCGACGGCGACGTCCTGCCAGAAATTGGTGAGCTGAAGACCGGTGCAGATCTGATCGGACAGCTGCTGCCGCTCCGCGTCGCGATGGCCGAACAGGTAGAGGATGAGATGACCGACCGGATCGGCCGAGCAACGGCAGTAGCCGCGCAGATCCGCGAAGGTCGCAAACGGCCGAAACTCGACGTCGGCGGCGAAGGCGCGCAGCAGATTGCGGAACGGATCGATCGGCAGATCGAACTCCGCCGCCGTCCGCCCCAGGGCGATGAAGATGGGATCGCTCGCCCGGCCGCGATAGCAGTCCTCCAGCGCCGCGCCCCAGACCGCCAGCCGGTCGAGGCGCGAGGCGGGATCGATCTCGCCTTCGTCGGCGATGTCGTCGGCCGTGCGGGCAAAGGCGTAGACGGCGGCAATGTGCCGGCGCAGGGCCCTGGGAAGCAGCCAGGAGCCGACGGTGAAGTTCTCGTAGTGCGAGCGAGCGATGCGCCAGCAGTGGCGATACGCCTCCTCGACCACGTTTGGGTCCTGCCCCGTCGCAGGCAGGACCTCCGCCATAGCTGGCGACGTCACGCGCTCGCCTCCGTCCGGGTGTTCATGATCATATCTTCTCTTCGACCGCGCTCACTCCGCGCCCATGGCCACGGCCTGTCGTCGCGGCTGCGGTAGCGGCCGCAGCTCGCGCAGCCGCCCACCGCCGTTGCCGCCGTG
Organism: uncultured Binatia bacterium (SeqCode); assembly: GCA_964648215.1. GTDB lineage: Bacteria > Desulfobacterota > Binatia > HRBIN30 > JACQVA1 > CAZYMF01. The sequence continues at coordinate 1,618 of CAZYMF010000095.1, forward strand.
CGCCTCGGCCAGCCGGGCGCGCGCGCGCCCGAGGGCCATCAGCGGGAAGTAGTTCCGGTACATGTCGTAGCGCAGGTAGAAATGACGCGGAAAACCCGTGCCGGTGAACTCCTCCTCCGGCCAGGTGCCGTCGGGGCGCTGCTGTTCGAGCAGATGACGGACGCCGCGGAGCAGCTCCGGGCTGGCCCCGCGCTCGCCGGCGATCAGGCCGAGCATCGCCCACGCGGTTTGCGACGGCGTCGATCGGCCGCGGCCGGCCTCGCCCTCGTCGGCGTACGAGCGGAGCGATTCGCCCCAGCCGCCGTCGGGGTTCTGGTGCGCCTTGAGCCAGCTCGCGGCGCGGCGCATGTGCGGCGCCTCGGGAGCGTCGCCGATGGCGCGCAGCCCGGCGAGAGCCGACCACGTGCCGTAGATGAAGTTCGATCCCCAGCGGCCCCACCACGAGCCGTCGGCCCGCTGCGTGCGCAGCACGAAGGCGTGCGCCCTCCGGGCGCGCTCGTAGCGCAGGTCGAAGCCGTAGTTGCCCATCAGCTCCAACAGCCGCCCGGTGAGATCCTCGGTCGGCGGGTCGATCATCGCCTCCATGTCGGCGAACGGAATCTTGTTGAGGAACTCGGAGTCGTTGTCGGTGTCGAAGGCACCGAAGCCGCCGTTGCGGCTCTGCATCCCCAGCGTCCAGTTGAGACCGTAGGCGATCGCCTTGTCCTTGCGCGCCTCGTCGCTGAGGGCGATGCGCTTGAGGGCCATCAAGATGACCGCGGAGTCGTCGACGTCGGGGTACCAGTCGTTGGCGAACTCGAAGGCCCAGCCGCCGGGCTCGAGCTCGGGGTTGTAGATCTGCCAGTCGCCGGGCTTGAAGATCTGGTTGGCGATCAACCAGTCGGCGGCGCGCGTCAGCGCCGGGTGGCCGGCGCCGCAGCCGGAATCGAGCAGCGCCTTGGCGGCCAGCGCGGTGTCCCACGTCGGCGACACGCACGGCTGAAAGAACATCTGCCCGTCGTGCTCGACGAGAAAGTCGTCGATGGCCTGGACGCCCTTGACGACCGCCGGATGATCGTCGCCGTAACCGAGCATGCGCAGCGCCATCACGGAGTTGATCATCGCCGGTTGGATACCGCCCCAGCCGCCGTTGGCATCCTGGTGCGACAGGATCCAGCGTTCGGCGCGATCGAGGGCGCGCGCCCGCAACGGCTTCCACGGGCTGCGGCCGACGAGCTTGAGCACGCGGTCGAGGGCGAGAAAGAAGTTGCGCCAGGTGATCGGCTCCGGGCTGCGCGCGAAGGACAGCTGCTCCGGCGTCGGCGGCGTCACCCACAGCTCGCTCACGCCCATGGCCTCGGCGATGCGGATCTGCGGGCGTTTGGCCATGATGACGGTGAGCGGAACGACGGTGCCGCGCGCCCAGCTCGACAGCGCGTAGATGTTGATCGGGAACCACGACGGCAGCAGCACCAGCTCCACCGGCATCGCCGGCAGACCTTTCCAGGGGAACTGCCCGAAGTAGGCCAGGAAGCAGCGGGTGAAGACGCCGGCGCGCGCCAGGCCGCCGTGGTCGAGGATGAACTCGCGCGCGCGCCGCAGCGGCTCCTCGTCGGCGTGGTGCCCGACCAGCTTGAGCGCGAAGTACGCCTCGATGGTATTGTTCAGGTGCCCCGGACCGCCGTGGTACAGGGACCAGCTGCCGTCGGCGGCTTGCGTGGCGAGCAGGTGATCGGCGACGCGCCGTTCGACCGCCTCCGGGCGCCGCCCCATGAAGCGGTTGAAGAAGATATACTCGGCGTCCATCGTGGCGTTGGCCTCGAGCGGCGCGTGCCAGAATCCCTCCGGGCGCTGCGTGGCCAGAAAGTAGTCGCGGCTGCGCCGAATCGCCTCGTCGAGGCGGCCGCGCAGCTCCTCACGCGCCAGCGGCGTGGCGTCGCTCGCTACCGTTTGCGTCATCCCTTCCATCTGTTCCTCTTCCTCCGTGGTGCGCGATGTCGGTTGAGAAGGCCTGCCAGCCGGCGTGCGTGAACGCCGCGATCAGTCGCTCGCGCTCGTCCGGGCAGAGGCAGATCACGGCGCCGCCGCCGCCCCCGCCGGTGAGCTTCGCGCCCAGCGCACCGCCGCGGCGGGCCAGCGTCACCATGTTCTCGAGCTCGTCGGTCGACACCCCGAGCGCGTGCAGCAGGCCATGGTTGGCATTCATGGCCAGGCCCAGCTCGGTCAGATCGCCGGCGGCGACGGCGGCCTCGGCATCGGCCACCAGCCAGCCGATCTCGTCGAAGAACTGCTCGTGTCGCTGCGGATCCTCGAGCCGCCGCCGGCGCAGCGCGCCGACGGTGGTGCTCGTCGACCGCGGCTCGCGCCCGAGCGCGATCACCAGCGGTAGCGATCGCGGCGCGGCGAGCGCTCGCACGTGCGCGCCGGCGTCGTCCCGACGGAACGAGATCAACCCGCCGTAGGCGGCGGCGCTGTTGTCGATGCCCGACGGCGTGCCGTGAAAGATGGTCTCGATCTCGAATGCCAGCGCGCTCACCTCGGCGACGGCGAGAGGACGGCCCGCTTGCGCCGCCAGCGCGCGAATCAGCGCGACGCTGAGCGCGGCCGAGCTGCCCAGGCCCATGGCGCGGGGCAGGGTCGAGGATACGCCGGCGACGAAGTCGCGCTCCGGTCCGTCGACCAGCTCGATGGCCCGCGCCAGGGCCGCCGCCAGACGGGAGTCGTCCTCCGGCTCGAAGCGAGCCGGGCCGGACGCGGAGCGCAGCGTGACCGTGACGTGGCGGTCGATCGCCGCGGCGATCGCGACACGACCGTAGACCACGGCGTGTTCGCCGAGCAGGATCACCTTGCCCGGGGCGGTGCCGACGATTTCGTTGCGGTGACTCACATCCGTGACCTGTGCAGGGCGATAGGGGCGGCCGGCCTTCACGTCCCGGCAAGCAGGCCGTCGCCGAGCTGGACCGATTCGAGAATCTCGCGCGCCTTGCTGATCTTGATCTCACCGCAGGCAATCAGCCGCTCGATGACGCGCCCGACCAATGCTTCCGGAGCGCCGGCGGCGATGGCCACGCCGCGCGCGTGCAGCGCCATGTGACCGCGCTGGATTCCGTCGGTGACCAGCGCGCGCATGGCGGAGAAGTTCTGGCCCAGACCGACCGCGGCCATCACGCCGGCGAGCTCGCGGGCGGACGACACCCCGAGCAGGCGCAGCGACAGTCGCACCCGCGGGTTGACCTGCAGATTGCCTCCGACCGTGCCGACGGCGAGCGGCAGCTCGATCTTGCCCACCAGGTAGTCGTCCTCGACGCGCCACTGGCTGAGCGGGCGGTAGCGACCGCTGCGCGCGGCATACGCGTGCGCGCCGGCCTCGATCCCCCGCCAATCCTGCCCGGTGGCGAGGGCCACCGCGTCGATCCCGTTCATGATACCCTTGTTGTGCGTCGTTGCCCGGTAGGGGTCGGCGTCGGCGAAGGCCCACGCCTCCATCAACCGCTCCGCCACCTCGCGCCCCGAGCACTCCCCCTCCGCCAGCAGAGCGAAGGGGATGCGTGCCGACGCACGCGCCAGCCGCTCGTCGGCGAGGTTCGAGAGAATGCGCAGGCGGGCGCGGCCGCCGGTGAGGTCCTCGAGCGTCGGGGCGATCGCCTCGGCGATCGAGTTGATGGCGTTGGCGCCCATGGCGTCGCCGACGTCGACGAGCACGTGCACCACCAGCATCGGACCGCAGGCCGTGTCCGGGAGCGGGCGCACCTGCACGCCGGTGGCGCCACCGCCGCGCCGCACCATGTTGGGGTGAACCGCATTGGCGATCGCCAGCAACCGGTCGCGGGCCTGCTCGACCCGTCGCGCCGCGGCGCTCAGGTCGGGGACACGGACGAGCTGGACCTGGCCGATCATCAGCGAGCGGTCGCCCTCGGCGGCAAAGCCGCCGGCATCGCGAATCACGCGCGCGGCATGGCTGGCGGCGGCGATGACCGAGGGCTCCTCGACGACCATCGGCACGACGCGGTCCGCGCCGTTGATGAGGAAGTTGAGCCCCACGCCGAGCGGCAGGCCGAGCACGCCGATGGCGTTCTCCACCATGTGGTCCGCCACGTCGAAGGAAAGGGGCGAGGCCTGCTCGATCTCGCGCAGCTCGTCCTCCGTCAGACGGAACCGCTCCGCCAGCCGAGCCAGACGCTCGTGCCGAGAGAGGCGATAGAACCCGGCAATGCGTGAGCCCTGCCCATTCATTTTCGCTGCCTTCGCTGTCTCGTTCATCGCTACTTCTCGCTCCTCGAGCCGGCGCGGATTCACCGCGGGCTCGCTTCACTCTCCGGGAAAGCCGCCAGCCAGGCCTTGATCCGATCGCCCAGTACCACCGGCTGCCGCGCCAGATCGCCCAGCGTCCGCGAGCCGGTCAGCAACATCGCGGTCCTCAAGCCATCGACGAGCTGGTTCACCAGAGTCACTGCGGCGTCGATGCCACCGGCGCGGTAGGCGCGATACACCGGCAATGCCGCCCCGCACAGGCGCGCCCCGAGGGCAACCGCCTTGGCGATATCCAGGCCGTTGCGAATACCGCCGCTGGCGATCAGCTCCAGCCCGAGACCGCGGAGCATGGCCAGGGAGGCGGCGGTCGGGATGCCCCAGTCGGCGAACAGCTGGCCGAGCTGCCGGCTGCGGGTGTCGCCACGCAAGGTCTCGACCCGTACCCAAGAGGTGCCGCCGGCGCCCGACACGTCGACGTAGCGCACCCCGGTTTCGCGCAGCGCCAGACCGACCGCGCGCGAGATGCCGCAGCCGGTTTCCTTCGCCACCACCGGCACGGTCAGCTCGCGGCACAATCGCCGCAGGGCCGCGTAGCCGTCGCGGAAGCTGCGATCGCCCTCGGGCTGGACCAGCTCCTGCGCCGGATTCAAATGCACGCACAGGGCATCGGCACCGACGTCGGTCACCAGGCGTTGCAGCTCCGCGGTCGCCTGCTCGCCCGCCTGGGCGACGCCGATGTTGGCGAGCAGCAGCGTGGTGGGCGCAAACTCGCGCACCTGGAAGGTCCAGGCGGTTTCCGGGTCGCGCTGCATCACGCGCTGGCTGCCGAGACCGAAGCCGATGCCGCAGCGTTCGGCGACGGTGGCGAGATCGCGGTTGACGGAGAACGCTTCGCCGGTGCCGCCGGTCATGCCGGTGATCAGGAACGGCGCGCGTAGCCGTTTGCCGAGGAAGTCGATGCTGACGTCGACGTCGTCGAGCGCCAGCTCCGGAAGGGCGTTGTGGACGAGATCCACCTCTTCGAACAGGGTGGTCTTCGCCGGGTACTGCACCTCCTCGTTCTGACAGAGCTCGAGGTGCGAGCCCTTGCGGTGACGCAGCACGGCGCCGGCCTTGTCCTTAGGCGTGGCCAAGGGAAACTCCTGCGTGATCGAAGCCGAGATCGAGCGGCACGATACCCGCCGCGCGCCAGGCGTCGCGGATCCGATCGGCAACGGCTGGCTGCCGGGTCAGAGCGATGCCGCAGTCGCCGCCGCCGGCGCCCGACAGCTTGGCTCCCGCCCCCTGCTGGCGCGCCAGGGCGACGAGCGTCCTCAACCGCGAGGTCGCCAGGGTCATGCCGAGGGCGGCGCCGAGCTGCTCGATGATGTCGCCGTTGCTGTTGAGCGCCGCTTCCGACACCGTTCCCTGACCGAGCGCTTGCAGAAACATCGCCACGCAGGCGCGGCTGTCCTGCACGAAGACCGCGCGTTTGGCCGCGCCACCGTTGCGCGCCGCCAGATAGCGCTGCACCAGCGTTGCCGTGGATGCCGGCGTACCGGTCCAGCCGACCAGCAAGGCGGTGTCCGGGGGAAGCAGGAGCGGCCGTATGCGCGCTGCCGGCGAACCGGGCTCGAAGGTGATCACGCCGCCGTAGCAGCTCGCCGCCACGTCGGCGCCGCTCCCGACCCCGGTCTGCGCCAGCCGATGCGCCTCCAGGGACAGGCGGAAGATCTCGTCGCGCACGCCGAGGTTGCGCAAATCCCTGCCGGCAGCGGCAAGAAGCGCCCCGACGACGGCGACGGTTACGGCGGCGCTGCTGCCCAGACCGGTCTTCGCCCCCGAGATATCGGCCAGATTGCTGGCGATCGACAACGCGAACCCGGAATCGGCCAGGCCGGAGACACTGCCGAGCGCGAGGCGACAGGCCGCGAGGGCGAAGGCCAGCGGGCCTTCGGCCGGCGGCACGGCGCCGGTCGGGAACTCGACCGTGGCGGCGAGGGCCGGCGCGTCGATGCGTACGGTCGAGCGGCCCGGCGTGCGGGCCAGACGGACCTCGACGTGGCGGTCGACCGCGGCGACCACGGCCGGACAGCCGTCGAGCACGGCGTATTCGCCGAGCAGGAACAGCTTCCCCGGCGCCCTTACCGTCACCTCGCTCATGCCGTCTCGACAACCTCCGCGCCGCTGCCCGGCTCCGAGAGGAGAACGCGTTGCACTCCGGTGACCCGCCCCATCGCCTCGGCAACCGCCGCCCGCTGCGACCACGGGCAGAGAATCTTCACTTGTGGGCCGGCATCGATGGTGAAGAACGCCTCGAACCCCTCGTCACGCAGCCGCCACACCCGGTGCATGACCGCCACCGTGGCCGGGGTCCAGTAGAGCAGCGGCGGGCGAACCGCCATGGCAACCGCGTGCATCTTCAGGCAATTGTGCTCCGCCGCCCGACCCACCCGCGGCAAGTCGCGATCCAGGATTCCACGTCGAACCTCTTCCAGGTCGGCCTCGTGCGATTCCAGCCAGCCGGGGAAAAAGGGGGACTCCTTGACGGCCCGCGCCATGCCTTCGCGCGATCCCACCTTCTTGTGCCCCTCGTCGGTGATGGCCACCACGAGCCCCAGCCGCCAATGGTCGGGGGCTGCCAGCTGGACCGCGTAGGAGTCGGAGCCGTCCGAGGTCTCCCCGGCGAGCCATTCGACGTACCCTCCGAAGATCGACCGGGCCGCCGACCCCGAGCCGCGGCGGGCCAGCAACGACAGGCAGCGGTCATCCAGCACCGTCCCGGTGGCGCGGCTCGCCGACAGAGCCAGGGCGGCAAAGGTCGAGGCCGACGACGCCAGCCCGGCGGCCACCGGAAAGTTGCTGCTGACCTCCACCTCCGCGCGGGCATCGCTGCCGGCCTGGCGCCGCACCAGATCCAGGAAAGAGCTTATCCGGGCCGCTTCGCGCGCCCCGGAATGCTCGCCGTTCAGGGTGATCCGATCCGCCGGCAAGGAGGTGCTGAAACCGGTTCTGACCGTCGTCGTGAGCCCCGCCAGGGTCACGGAGATGCTCCCGGTGTACGGCAGGTTGAGCGGCTCGTTCCGCTTGCCCCAGTACTTCGCCAACGCAACGTTCGAATTGGCTCTAGCTACGGCTTCCTTCATGATCCTAACCGGGCGGTCAGTCCGTGTCTGCAACCAAACTCAAAGCCCCATGGATCGCCGCCCTGACCGAGTGGTTAGTCGTGTATAGCCGCCGGGGCAACATGTCAAGGCACCCCGTTTCCAGAGAGCCGCGGTGTCACCAGGATCGCCGATTCGACCGATTCGCCATCGCGGTGCCTGTGCCGGCGAATGCAACGCGCCGGCGCTCTGATCGCAAGCCTACGGGAGCACGGCGGCATACCAAGTGCAGTGTGGCTTGAAGCAGCAGGGCCATCATGACGAACGCACCAGGACAAGCTCAAGCAGCGCTCCTCCGGCTCCTCGTCGAGGCCGGCCAGCTCTCCGCGGATAGCGCGCGGGAGGCCGAAGCGGCGGTCGCCGCAAAGGCGGACGGCACCTCCGCCGCCGAGTGGCTCGCCGGCAACGGAGTCATGAGCGAAGAGCAGTTCACTCGCGCCGTGGCTGATCGGCTCAAGCTCCCCTACGTGAATCTGGCTACGGTCGCACTGGATGCGGCGGTGACGGAGTTGGTGCGCGAGGAGCTGGCAAATCGCTGCCGCTTCGTCCCCCTGCGCGTCCACGACCGGATCATGGTGATCGCCACCGCCAACCCGCTCGACCGCGACGCCTTGCGAGTCATCGAGTTCGCCACCGGAATGCGTGTGCACGTCGAGGTCGCCACCCCGACGGCGATTCGGGACGCCCTGGCACACACCTACCACCTGGGCGAGGCCCTCGATGAGTACCTGCGTGGGGTGCCCGAGGGGGATGACGTGCCCGTCGCCGATCTCGACGACGAGCAGGCCGACGTGAAGAGCCTGATCTCGGGAAGCAAGCTTCCTCCGGTGGTGAAGCTGTTCAACCTGATTCTGCTCGAGGGTGTTCGCACGGCGGCCAGCGACATTCACATCGAGGCGGGCCAGTCGACCGTTCAGGTACGCTACCGCATCGACGGAATCCTGGAAGAGTCCTTCAGGCTGCCCAAGTGGGTCCAGGATCCGCTTACCGCCCGCTGCAAGGTCCTGTCGAAGCTCGACATCACCGAGCGCCGGGTACCGCAGGACGGCCGCATTCGCATTCGCTACCGCGGGGTGATGATCGACCTGCGAGTCTCGAGCCTGCCCACGCAGTTCGGCGAGAAGATCACGATGCGGATTCTGGACTCCAGCGGTGCTCCCACCGGACTGGAGGGGATCGGGCTTTCGCCGCGCGATCTCAAGTGCATCCGCCAAGCGATTGGCCGGCCCGAAGGCATGGTACTGGTCACCGGCCCGACCGGAAGCGGCAAGACCACCACCTTGTACGGGATGCTGGCGGAGATCATCTCGCCGACGCGCAACATCGTCACCATCGAGAACCCGATCGAGTATCAGATCCGCGGCATCAACCAGGTCGAGATCAACGAGAAGCAGGGGCTGACCTTCGCCGGCACGCTGCGCTCGATCCTGCGCCAAGATCCCGACGTGATCATGGTCGGCGAGATCCGCGACCAGGAGACGGCGGAGATCGCCTTGCGCGCGGCTCAAACGGGGCATCTCGTGCTCAGCACGCTGCACACCAACGACGTCGTCTCGACGGTGACCCGCCTCATCGACATCGGCATCGAGCCCTACATGCTGGCCTCCTCGCTGCACGCCATCGTGGCGCAGCGACTGGTCCGGCGTGTCTGCAAACAGTGTGGCGAGCCCGACGAGCCCGAGGCCCAGACGCTGCGGGCATTGCAGATCGAGCCTGGGGGCAATCATCAGTTCCGCCGCGGCCGCGGCTGTCCCGCCTGTCGCAAGTCCGGCTACTCCGGGCGCGCCGCCGTCTTCGAGGTGATGTCGGTGACGCCCACCCTGGCCAAGCTCATCGAGGCCAAGGCACAGGAGAGCGCTCTTCGGTTGCAGGCACGCCAGGACGGCTCACGGCCTCTCTTCGCGGATGCGGCCGCCAAGGCCTGCACTGGCATCACGACCATCGACGAAGTGGTGCGCGTCGTCGACGTCCCGGACGAGGGATCGCGTTGTCCATCGTGCAGCCAGACGGTCGAAGAGAACTTCGCCATCTGCCCCCACTGCGGCACCCCGCTGCACTGCAAGTGCTCGAGCTGCGGCATGAACCTGCAGAAGGAATGGCAGATCTGCCCTTACTGCGGCACGGCGACGACGCGCGGCGCCGCGCCTGCGACTGTGCTGCCCAGGGCGGCAACGCGCCCGATGGAGGTCGTTGCGGCGGTCGGCCAACCCGGAGGGCGCCAATTGCGGGCTCTCGTGGTCGATGATCAGCCCGACTTCCGCCGCCTGATCAGCTTCACTCTCGAGCAGAGCGGCCTGCCCATCTCGGTGGAGGCCGTCGCCGGCGGCGCCGAAGCCCTCGATCTGGCCGAGGACAATCCGCCCGACCTGATTCTTCTCGACATCATGATGCCGGACATGGACGGGTTCGAGGTCTGCCAACGGCTGCGCTCGAACGTGCGCACCGCGTTCATCCCCATCTTGATGCTGACCGCCCTCGACGACTCCGACAGCCGCGCTCGCGGCTTTCTGGCGGGCACCGACGACTATATCAGCAAGCCGTTCGCGCGCGCCGAGCTGTTGGCGCGGGTGCGCCGCTTGATCGAGCGCACGTACGGCAGCTCCTTCGCGCCGGAACCCATCGCGATGCCGAGATCCAACGGCGGGGATCTGGCGGCTCCGAGAGTGCTCGATGCCTGAGAGGAAGCCGACATGACACAGGCCGCCCTCGCTGCCGCCGAGCCCGCACCGGTGATCAACCGGCAAGCGATCCTCGATCTTCTCGAAGGCGACGCCGATCTCCTGCGCGAGATCGTTGTCCTGTTCCTCGAAAGTTGCCCCCAACGTCTCGCTCGCGCCCGCGTCGCACTGGCCGAGGGTAACCCCCGCAACCTCGCGCTCGCCGCCCACTCGCTCAGGGGATCGCTCGCCAACTTCGTCGCCACGGCCGCCGTCGCCGCCGCCCTCCGTCTCGAGCTGCTGGCGCGGCGGGGCGATCTCACCGGCGCGCCAGAGACATTGGCCGACTTGGAACGGGAGATCGCCCGTCTCCAGCCGGCGCTCGCAGAGCTCACCCAACAAGGGGCTGGGAGCGCCCGTGTCGAGCTCGAACCCTGACGTCGCTGGCGGACACGCAGGCGAGACGGCGGAGCGGCTGCTGGTACAGCGGCTGATCGCCGGATTCTGGCTCTGTCTGGCGGGAGGTGTCTTCGCGCTCCTGAGCGACCTCGTCGTGCACCGCAGCCGGTTCCCCGCGCTCCTGCTCGTGGCAGTCGTACAGATCGGCATCTTGATCGTCCTCCGGATCGCCCTCATGATGCCGCGAGCCGAGCGCCGAGCGCTGCTCATTGCCCTGGCGGGGGTGGCGACGCTGTGCGTGACCACCGCGGTCGCCGGCTTCCTCCGCCACGACACCGGAGAGACCACATTGTTCCTGATCGTGACCACCCTGGCGGCGGCCATGCTACTGCCCTGGGGCGTGCGGGCGCAGCTCGGGATCGTGCTGCTGTCGGGCGGCCTGATCGCCTCGGGCTCCTACGCCGCGGGCAATCTAGCGCAAGCGGTGGCGCCCCACGGCTTCGCCTTGGCCGTCGCTTTCGCCATCTCCTTGTACGCCGCCTACGAGCTCGACCGCCACCGCGGCACGATCGAGCAACGCACGCGCCAGGCACGCGACTCCGAGCGCTTCGCCCGTTCGACCATCGATGCCTTGTCGGCGCACATCGCCATTCTCGACGAAGGCGGGGCCATTCTGCGGGTCAATCGGGCCTGGCGACGTTTCGGCTCGGCGAATGGGGCCCGCGACCAACTTGTCGAGGGAACGAACTATCTCGCCGCGTGCGACGCCGCCACCGGCCCCGGGGCGGAGGAAGCACGAGCTTTCGCGGCGGGCACCCGCGCCGTCGTTGCCGGCGAGCAAGAAAACTTCTCGCTCGAGTATCCTTGCCACTCGCCCAGCGAGCAGCGCTGGTTCATCGTTCGCGTCACTCGCTTCGCCCGCGATGGAGACATGTGCGCGGTGGTTGCGCACGAAGAGGTTTCCGAGCAACGGCGCGCCCAGCAGGCCCTGCGTTTGAGCGAGCAACAGTTTCGCTCCCTCATCGAGCACTCTTCCGACCTCGCGGCCATCCTGAACGCCGACGGCACCGCCCGCTACCACAGCCCCTCCATCGAGCCGATTCTCGGCTATCGTCAAGACGAGCTGCGGGGAACCAACGTGTTCGACCTGGTCCATCCCGACGATCGCCCAGCATTGCTCGATCGCCTCGCCGCCAGCATTACCACTGCCGGCTACGTCGGCAAGGTCGAGTACCGCTTCCGTCACAAGGACGGCTCATGGCGCACCTTCGAGGCCGAGGCCAGCAATCTGCTCGATGACCCGGCCGTCGCGGGCATCATCACCAATTCGCGCGACATCACCGAGCGCAAACGCATGGACGAGGCGCTACGCAGGTCCGAAGAGTACCTCAAGGCGGTGTTCGACTACGCTCCCGACGCGTTCTATCTGAACGACGCAGAGGGTCGCTTCGTCGACGGCAACCGGGCGGCGGAGGCTCTGATCGGCTACTCGAAGGAAGAGCTGATCGGCGAGAGCTTGCTCTCGCTCGACATCCTGCCCGCCGATCAGTTACCCAAGACCGTCGAGCTGCTCGCCGCCAGCTTCGACCAACCCACCGGCCCGACCGAGCTCATCCTGCGACGCAAGGACAACACTCTGGTGACGGTCGAGGTGCGCACCATTCCGCTGCTCCTCAACGGCCAGATCTTGATTCTCGGCATCGCCCGCGACATCAGCGAGCGCAAGCGCGCCGAGCAGGCGCTGCGCGCCGCCAAGGAAGCGGCCGAGGCCGCCAGCCGCGCCAAGAGCGAGTTCGTGGCCAACATGAGCCATGAGATCCGTACGCCGCTCAACGGCGTCATCGGCATGACCGAGCTGGCTCTCGACACGCAGCTCACCGCGGAGCAACGGGAGTATCTCGAAATGGCCAGGGGCTCGGCCGACTCCCTGCTCGTCGTGATCAACGATATCCTCGATTTCTCCAAGATCGAGGCGGGCAAGCTCGATATCGAGGCGGTCGACTTCGACCTGCGCAAGACCATCGCTCAGACGATGAGGACGCTGGCCCAGCGGGCGCACAAGAAGGGCCTGGAGGTGACCTGCTCGATTCCGCCCGAGATACCCCCCCTCGTGGCGGGAGACCCCGGGCGGCTGCGCCAAGTCCTGCTCAACCTCGCGGGCAACGCCATCAAGTTCACCGAGCACGGCGAGGTGGCGGTGTCAGTCGATCGCCCTTCGCCGTCGACCAAGGACGACACCGTCGAGCTGCACTTCTCCGTCAGCGATACCGGCATCGGTATTCCCGCGGGCAAGCGGCAGGCGATCTTCAACGCCTTCGAGCAGGTCGACGGCTCGACCACCCGCACCCACGGCGGTACCGGGCTCGGGTTGGCCATCGCTTCGCAGCTCGTGCGGATGATGGGCGGGCGCATCTGGGTCGAGAGCGAACAAGGCCACGGCAGCGTGTTCCACTTCACCGCCACCCTGGGCCGGCCGGAACGGGTCGCGGTGCCGCAGGGAGCGCCCCCCGTACGGCTCCACGGCCTGCCGGTTCTGGTCGTGGACGACAACGCCACCAACCGCCGCATTCTGGAGCAGATGCTGCTCAACTGGCGCATGCGCCCGACGTTGGCCGACGGCGGCCGCCAGGCGTTGACGCGTCTGCGGCAGGCTCGCGATCGCAACGCCGCCTTCCCCCTGATACTGCTCGACTCCCATATGCCCGAGATGGACGGCTTCGCGGTCGCCGAGCGCATTCGCCAGGATCCGACGCTGGCCGGGGCCACCATCATGATGCTGACCTCGGACGGCCAAGCCGGTGACGTGACGCGCTGCCGCGAGCTCGGAATTGCGACATACCTGCTCAAGCCGATTACCCAGTCCGATTTGCTCGATGCCGTGCTGACCGCCCTCGAACCGCGCCGCGACGAGGACACGAAAGGCGCCGACCTCACGCTGGCGCCGCCGGCGCCCAGACCCGACGAGTGCCTGCACGTCCTCCTGGCCGAGGACAACGCCGTCAACCAACGGCTGGTCACGCGCCTGCTCGAGAAGCGAGGTCACCACGTCACCGTCGTCGGCAACGGCGCCGAGGCGATCGCCGTGCTCGAGCGGACACCGTTCGACGTCGTGCTCATGGACGTACAAATGCCCGAGGTGGACGGTTTCGCCGCCACGGCCGAGATCCGGCGGCGTGAAGGCGAGGCCGACGCCAAGACCCCCCATACCCCCATCATCGCCCTCACCGCCCACGCCATGAAGGGAGACGAGCAGCGCTGTCTGCTGGCGGGCATGGACGCGTACCTCTCGAAGCCCATTCAAATCGACGCGCTCGTGGCCGCGATCGCCCGGGTCGTACCCTCGGCGCCGGCGCCGACCGACCCACCCTTCTCGCCGGCCGCCGGCCCTGCCGACGTGCTGGAGGAACGGAGATAACCCCGAAATGACAGATCCGGTCCGCAGAAAAATAATGTTGATCCGAGCCGGCTTTTCGTCACCATGGAGGGGAGGAGGAGCACGGGGGAGCTTGCCGGACGAACTGGAGGCATAGCATGACGACCAACATGACGGTCTTCGACAAGGAGGCTGCTCTCCACCGACTGGAGGGCGACCTGGATTTGCTACGAGAGCTGGCTGAGATCTTTCGCGAAGAGACACCGCGCTTGACGACGACTCTCGGCGCGGCATTGGCGGCGAACGACATCCTGGCGGCGCAGCGGGCGGCCCACGCCATCAAAGGATCCGCCGCCAACTTGGGGGCGGTGGCGCTCTGCGAGCAGGCCAAACGAATCGAGCTGATGGCGCGCGCGGGCGACCTGGGCGAGGCCGACGCCGCCTACGCATCGTTACGCGTCGATCTCGAACGCTTCGAGGCCGTGCTCGCAGAACTGGACTAGCATGGGTCTTCTCGATCGCACCGCTCCCCGGGGAATCGAGCGGCCGGTCACGCACACCGGCGACGCCACCCTCCAGCTGCTGATCCGCCGAACGCGGCTTGGTTGTTGGCTCATCCTATTTTCCCTCTCTCTGTTCGGGTTGCGCGATCTCTGGGTGGGTGGGCCCAACCTGCTCGGGCTGTCGCTGCTCAAGCTGGTTCAGATCGGCACCGTCCTGACCAGCATCTGGATACTGTCCAAGAGGAGTACGACGGCGCAACCACTCCGGATCATCACCGTCGCGGGAACGCTTCTCTGCGTCACGACGGCAGCGGCCTGTACGTTGCGGGGCGACCTCACGACCACCCCCCTGCTCTTCAGTGCCGGCGCGGTCGCCATGGCCACCTTGCTCCCGTGGGGAGCTCGGGCGCAGCTCAACACCGCGCTCGTCATGAGCGCCAGCATTCTCGGCAACCTCTACCTCGTTGCAGGCACCCTGGCCGCCCTCCTTTCCCCAGCCGCCATCGCGATCTTGGTCACCTTTGTCACCTCCGTCTTCATGGCTCACGAGCTCGAGCGCCACCGCGCCTCGCTCGAGGAGCGAACCGAAGCCCTACGCGACAGCGAGGAGCGCTACCGGACCCTGGTGGAGAACACGCACGACCTCATCTGCCAGACCGGGTCGGACGGTCGCTACACCTACCTGAGCCCCAACTACCGCACCGAGCTCGGCTACGACCCGGCCGAGCTCGTGGGTCAGGACCCCAGCGAGCTGATTCACCCCGACGATCGAGCCGCCGTCGCCGAGATGCTGCAGCGCCGGCAGTCCGACCGCCTGATCTTTCGCGCGCGCCACAAGAACGGCGCATGGCGCTGGATGGAAAGCATCGGCAACATCTACGTCAACGAACGGGGAGAGCCGCGCGGGGTGATCGTCTCGCGCGACATCACCGACCGCATGCGGGCGGAGGCGACCCTGCGCGAGAGCGAGGAGAGGTTCCGCGGCGCCTTCGACTATGCCGCCATCGGCATGGCCCTGGTCGCGCCCGACGGGCGCTGGCTGGAGGTCAACCAGGCTCTGTGCAACATCGTCGGCTACTCCGAGAGCGAGCTGATCGGCAGAAAGTTCCAGGACATCACCCACCCGGAGGACCTCGACGCCGATCTCGAGTTCGTCCGGCGCATGCTGAAGGGGGAGATCCCCTTCTACCAGATGGAGAAACGGTACCTGCACAAGCGCGGTGCCGTGGTTTGGGTGCTGCTCAGCGTCTCGCTGGTGCGCGGCGGCGACGGCAACCCGGCGTATTTCATCGCGCAGATTCAAGACGTCACCGGGCGCAAACAAGCGGAAGCGGAGCTGTGCGCGGCCAAAGAGGCCGCCGAGACGGCCAACCACTCCAAGGGCGAGTTCCTCGCCAACATGAGCCACGAGATCCGTACTCCGATGAACGCCATCATCGGCATGACCGATCTCGCGCTGCAGAGCGACCTCTCCCCCGATCAACGCGAGTGCCTCGACCTGGTCCGGAACTCGGCCGACTCGTTGCTGCTCCTCATCAACGAGATCCTCGATCTGTCCAAGATCGAGGCCGGCAAGCTGAAGATCGACTCGGTGGTGTTCTCCCTGCCCGATACCATGACGCCGCTGATACAAACCCAGAGCCTGCGGGCGCAGCAGGGAGGGCTCAACCTGTTTTGCAAGATCGCCGCGGACGTTCCCCCGCTCCTCGTCGGC
>CAZYMF010000096.1:0-17472 GCA_964648215.1 uncultured Binatia bacterium (SeqCode)
GCTGTACGCGATCAAGATCAGCCTCGACTCGCCAGACCCGGACGAGCACGACCGCCTGCGCGGGCGGCGCGGGGTGTTCGCCGCGGTGGAGAAGGGAGTCAGGGCGAGCCTCGACGCCGGCCTGCTGGTCGGGTTGTCGACGTATGCGACGAACGAGTCCGTGCGAACCGGACACCTGCCGCGTGTCGTCGAGCTGGCCGCGGGCTGGGGAGTCCACGAGATCACCGTGTTCGACGCCCACACCGCCGGGCGTTTCCGCGAGCGGGAGGACGTGACCCTGACCCCGGAGAGCCGCCGCGAGCTGCTGGAGCAGAGCCGCCGTCTGAACGCCGAGCACGCGCCACGTCCGCGAATCATCACCCAATCGTGGACCAACACTGCGTCGAAGTTCGCCAAGTACGTCGGCTGCCTGGCGGCGACCTCGCAGTTCCACATCACGCCGTCGGGCGACTTCACCCCCTGCGACTTCACTCCGCTGTCGTTCGGCAACGTGCTGGAGGAGCCGATCGACACGCTGTGGCAGAAGCTGGTCACCCACCCGGCATACAAGACGCACTGCCAGGAGTGTCGCATGCAGAGCCGGGCCTTCCGCGCGAAGTACGTCGACGCCATCCCGGAAAACGCGATGCTTCCCTACCCGATCGAACGGCTGGACGACTGACTCGGCACCGCGCCGGTGCCGCTCGAGGAGGCGAATTTTCCAGTCTCGCAGCTTGGCCGACGGTGTCGATCGGCCTCGATCCGTCAACTCGCAACGGTCGCCCCTCGACTCGCTGCCCGGCGTCAACGACGCCCTGAGCGTGCTTGACGCGCTCGGGCCCAGCTCCCTATGCTCGCGCCATGCCCCTGGCCGCACACGGCTACACCTTCGGCTCGCTGCGCGAGGTGATGGCGAAGGCGAACGAGGAGAAGTCGGGCGACGAGCTGGCCGGCATCGCCGCGGCCGATGCCAAGGAGCGCGTCGCCGCCAAGTGCGTGCTCGCCGAGGCGCGGCTGCGCGCCTTTGTCGACGAGCCGTTGCTGCCGCCTGAAGGCGACGAGCTGAGCCGGGCCTTTCTGGCCGAGATCGACGAGTCGGCCTATCGGCCGATGGCCGACTGGACCGTCGGCGAGCTGCGCGAGCATCTGCTGGCTGATCCGTCCGAGACTCTGACGGCGCTGCGTCCCGGCCTCTTGCCCGAGATGGCGGCGGCCGTGGCCAAGCTGATGTCGAATCTCGATCTCCTGCTGGCGGCGAAAAAGTTGCCTGTGGTGGTGAGGGGTCGCAGCACGCTCGGCGAGCCGGGGCGGCTGGCCACCCGCGTGCAGCCCAATCACCCGCGCGACGGTGTCGAGGGGGTCCTGGCCAGCACCCTCGAGGGCCTGAGCTACGGCTGCGGCGACGCCGTGCTCGGCATCAACCCGGTCGACGATCGCCGCGAGGGCGTGCAGCGTCTCGCCGAGGCCCTGCAGGCGACGCGCGAGCGGCTCGGCGTTCCCACCCAGGTGTCGGTGCTGGCGCACGTCACCACGCAGATGCGCGCGCTGGAGGGCGGCGCGCCGCTCGATCTGCTCTTCCAGTCGGTGGGCGGCACCGAGGCGGCCAACCGCGCCTTCGGCATCGATCTCGCCCGGCTCGACGAGGCCGACGCGATGATCCGCGAGCGCGGCCGGCTCGACAGCCCGACGCGCTGGTACTTCGAGACCGGCCAGGGCTCCGAGCTCTCCAGCAACGCGCACGCCGGCATCGACCAGGTGACGCTCGAGGCGCGCTGTTACGGCGCCGCCCGCCGTTATCGCCCGCTGCTGGTGAACACCGTCGTCGGCTTCATCGGACCCGAGTACCTCTACGACGCGCGCCAGGTCATCCGCGCCGGGCTCGAGGACCACTTCATGGGCAAGCTGCTCGGCGTGCCGATGGGTGTCGACGTCTGCTACACCAACCACATGGCGGCGGACCAGAACGACCTCGAGAACCTCGCCGTGCTGCTCGCCGCCGCCGGCTGCAACTACTTCATGGCCGTGCCCATGGGCGACGACTGCATGCTGAGCTACCAGACCTCGTCGTTCCACGACGCCGGCGCCCTACGCGAGCTGCTCGGCCTGCACCCGGCGCCGGAGTTCGAGGTCTGGCTGGAGAGCCGCGGGCTGATGGAGCACGGCCGCCTGACGGCGCGCGCCGGCGACGCGCGGGCGCTGCTGTGAGCCTGGACCTGGAGCGCGCCCGCCGCTCCACGCCGGCGCGCCTCGACGTCGGTCGTGCCGGCACGCGGCCGCGCACGGCGACCCGGCTCGATTTCCTGCGCGATCACGCGGCGGCGCGCGATGCGGTGTGGAGCGAGTGGAGCCCGGCCTTCATCGACCGGCTGCGCGAGATGGGCTTCGTCGTCGTCCACTCCGCTGCGCCCGACCGCCTCGCCTACGTCCGCCAGCCGCCGCTGGGGCGGCAGGTCGACGGTGATCAGCTCGAGATCGTCCGCCGGCACAGCCCGCCGAACGTGGCGATCCAGCTGGTGCTCTCCGACGGGCTCTCGGCGCAGGCCGCCGAAGCTCATTTCCAGCGGCTGTACGAATCGCTGCGCCGTCACCTCGAGCGGCTCGGCACCCTCGGCGTCCCGGTGGCGGTGCGCAACGGCCGTGTCGCCGTCGCCGACCCGATCGCGGCGACCGTCGGCGCGCGGCTGGCCGTCCACCTGATCGGCGAGCGGCCCGGGCTCGGAACCGCCGACAGCCTCGGGTGCTACCTGACCTTCCGGCCCGGTCCGGCGACGACCGACGCCGATCGGAAGTGCGTCTCCAACATTCGCCCTCAGGGTCTCAACCCCGACGAAGCCGGTGCCACCATCGCCGGTATCTGCCGGCGCATCCTCGAGTGCGGGTCGTCGGGGACGAAGGTGGAGCTGTAGTTGAAGCCGAAGTGTCGAAGGTCGAAGAGTCGAAAGTCAAGGAGTTGGTTCGATTCGCGAGGGAGGGTAGATGCCGAAGCGTGATCGGGTGGGGGCACCGAGGCCGGTTGCGGGGCGGGCGGCCGTTCGCCACTTGCGGCGCGCGGATGCCCGGCTCGCCGGGGTGATCGACGCGGTGGGGCCCTGCCGTCTCGGGGTTCGCGACGGGAGCGTCTACCGCTCTCTGTTCCGTGCGGTTCTCTACCAGCAGCTCGCCGGCAATGCGGCCGCCACGATCGAACGACGCGTCAAGGCACTCTTCGGCGGCCGGGTCCCGGCGCCGGCGCGTTTTCTGGCGATGTCGGAATCCTCGCTGCGGGCGGCCGGTCTGTCGCGGCAGAAGACGGGCTACCTGCGAGATCTCGCCGCGAAGTTCGCGGACGGGATCCTCGTCGCTCGCCGGTTGCCGCATCTCCCCGACGACGAGGTGATCGCCGCGGTGACGCAGGTAAAGGGCATCGGCGAGTGGACGGCGCACATGCTGCTGCTGTTCGGCCTCGGGCGGCCGGACGTGCTTCCGGTCGGCGACTACGGTGTGCGCAAAGCCGCCCAGCTTCTCTATGCCCTCGATGAGCTGCCGCCGCCCGCGGTCCTCACCGAGCTGGCCGAGCCGTGGCGCCCCTACCGCTCGTTTGCGTCGTGGTACCTGTGGCGCAGCCTGGACGTGAAGGTGCCCGACTGAGGCGCCGGCTTCGGCTCGGTTCCGCTCCGCGCGCGCGGCTGCTAGGAAGGGCGCTGTGGCGCTGCTTGACATCCGCAACCTGCAAGTCAGCTTTCCGGCCGAAGGCGGCGAGGCGCGAGCGGTCGACGGCGTCGACCTCAGCCTCGACGCCGGCCGCACGCTCGGGTTGGTGGGTGAATCGGGCTGCGGCAAGACGTTGACCGCTCTGTCGATCCTGCGCCTGGCGCCCGGGCGCATCCGCGGCGAGATTTTCTTCGACGACCGCAATCTTCTCACCCTCAGCGAGCGCGAGCTGCGCGACGTGCGCGGCAACCAGATCGCGATGATCTTTCAGGAGCCGATGTCGTCGCTCAACCCGGTGTTCACGGTCGGCAGCCAGATCGCCGAGGCGGTGCGGTGGCATCAGGGGCTGGGACGGCGCGCGGCGCGCGAGCGGGCGATCGAGATGCTCCGCGTGGTGGAGATCGCCGAGCCCGAACGGCGCGTCGACGACTACCCCCACCAGCTCAGCGGCGGCATGCGGCAGCGAGTGATGATCGCCATGGCGCTGTCGTGCAACCCGCGCGTGCTCATCGCCGACGAGCCGACAACGGCCCTCGACGTCACCATCCAGGCGCAGATTCTCGATCTCATGGGCCACCTGCGCGACCGGCTCGGGATGGCGCTGTGGCTGATCACCCACGACCTCGGCATCGTCGCCGAGCGCGCCGACGAGGTGGCCATCATGTACGCCGGGCGGGTGGTGGAGCGGGCGCCGGTGGAGGCGATCTTCCGCCGCCCTCTGCATCCCTACACCCAGGGATTGCTGCGTTCGCTGCCGCAGGTCGGGGAGACGAGGCGCGCGCGCCTGGAGACGATCCCCGGCGTGGTCCCCGATCCGCTCCACCTGCCCAGCGGCTGCCGCTTCCGCGACCGCTGCCCGCTGGCGGTCGAGGCCTGCGCCAGCACCGACCCGCCGCTCCAGTCGCACGCGCCGGCGCACCAGGCGGCGTGCATCCGCGCGGGCGAGATTGCGGTGGCAAGGGTGCCGGCGTGACGCCCCTGCTCGAGACCCGCGGGGTCAAGAAGTACTTCCCCGTCCGCGCCGGCTTCCTGCGGCGGTCGGTGCAGCACGTGCGCGCCGTCGACGGCGTCGACCTCGCGCTGCACGCCGGCGAGACCCTCGGCGTCGTCGGCGAGTCCGGCTGCGGCAAATCGACCCTGGGCCGGGTGGCGCTGCGGCTCCTCGAGCCGACTGCCGGCGCGGTGCTCTTCGACGGCGTCGACCTGCAGACGCTCGGCGGCGACGAGCTGCGCCGCCGCCGCCGCGAGATGCAAATCATCTTCCAGGACCCCTACGGGTCGCTCGACCCGCGCATGAAGGTCGGCGCCATCGTCGGCGAGGGCCTGGAGATCCACGCCATGGCCAGCGGCCGGCAAAAGCGCGATCGGGTGATGCACCTGCTCGAGCGCGTGGGACTGCGGCCCGACGCCTACGATCGCTACCCGCACGAGTTCAGCGGCGGCCAGCGCCAGCGCGTCGGCATCGCGCGCGCGCTCGCCGTCGAGCCGCGCCTGATCGTGGCCGACGAGCCGGTATCCGCGCTCGACGTCTCGATCCAGGCCCAGATCGTCAACCTGCTGCAGGACCTGCAGGCGGAGATGGGCCTGGCGTTCCTGTTCATCTCGCACGACCTGCGCGTGGTCGAGCACATCAGCCATCGCGTGGCGATCATGTACCTGGGGAAGGTCGTCGAGCTCGCGGAGGCCGGCGAGCTGTACCGCAACCCGCGCCACCCCTACACCCGCGCGCTGCTGTCGGCGGTGCCGACGCCCGACCCGGCACGCCGGCGCGAA
This sequence comes from uncultured Binatia bacterium (SeqCode), assembly GCA_964648215.1. Taxonomy (GTDB): domain Bacteria; phylum Desulfobacterota; class Binatia; order HRBIN30; family JACQVA1; genus CAZYMF01. The sequence continues at coordinate 5,443 of CAZYMF010000096.1, forward strand.
CGGATCGTTCTCCCCGGCGACGTGCCGAGCTCGGTTCGTCCGCCGCCGGGCTGCCCCTTTCACCCGCGCTGCCCGCACGCGGAGGAACGCTGCCGGCGCGAGCCGCCGCCGCTGGTTGCAGGACGCCAGGCTCATGCGGTAGCTTGTCACGTGTTCCCTGCGTAGGAGGGGAAGGAGGATGCCGGTGAACTGGAAACGGGGGGAAGGACTGGCGGAAAGCGAGCGCGATCACAGGCCGTCGAGTCTCGCGCCGAGCGAAACCAGCAGTTTCGTGGCACCGCCAGCATCAATGCCGCGCTCGCTGTTGGGCGCGGATACGGTGGTGACGGGCCGGCTGAGCTTCACCGCGCCGACCCGGATCGATGGCACGCTGCGGGGCGAGGTGCGCGCCAGCGAGCTGTTGGTGATCGGCGAAGGCGGCTTCGTCGACGGCACCGTGCGGGCTCAGCGCCTGGTGGTGTTGGGCAAGATGCGCGGGGACGTTCGCGGTGCGGATCGTGTGGAGATCGGCCCCAACGGTCAGCTGACCGGGACCATCGAGACGCGCAGCCTGGTGGTGCAGGACGGCGGGCAGCTGGACGGGGACTGCCGCATCCAGCCGGCCGGCGCCAAGGTACACACGTTGTACCCCGCGCCGGCGCCGGAAAACGCCTGAAGCGCGGCGGCTACCGCGCCTGGGCCGCCGGGGTGGCCGTGCCCTGCGCTCGCGCCGAGGTCTCCTCCTCGATGCGCGCCGCCTTTCCCGACAGCTCCCGCAGGTAGTACAGCTTGGCGCGCCGCACCTTGCCGCTCGTCATCACCTCGATCTTCGCGATGCGCGGCGAGTGCAGCGGGAAGGTACGCTCCACCCCGACGCCGTAGGAGCGCTTGCGCACGGTGAAGGCGGCGCGGTTGGCCCCGCGGGTGCGACGCAGCACGACCCCTTCGAACACCTGGATGCGTTCCTTCTCGCCCTCGACCACCTTGACGTGGACCCGCAGGGTGTCCCCCGCCTTGAAAGCCGGCAAATCCGTCTTCAACTGCTCGCGCTCGATCGTATCGATCAGGGTCATGACGCACCTCGCTGGGAAGGGGGATGTCGCAACGGAAGCGTCTTCTCTAGCGCGGCGCGCGCAGCCGGTCAAGGATGATCGCTGCCGCCGAGCGCACGGAAAGGTGGTTGTACTCGGTCGGCCCCACGACCGGCTCCAGGAGGGCGTCGACGCGGTTGAGGACCGCGGGGGCCAGTCCCCAGCCGGTGCCGAACAGGAGGACGTGGGGATCGGCGGAATCGGCCAGCCGTCGCCGCAGCGCGGGGAAGCCGAGGCGGTCCGCCCCGGGGCGCGCCGAGGTGGCGACGAGCACCGGCCGGCTCCCCGTCTCGCGTTCCACGCCGATGATGACGTCGTCCAGATCGGTGGCCAGCCGCACCACGGACAGGGCATCCTTGCGCGTCTCGTTGTACGTGCTGCCGTAGCCGGTCGCCCAGTGCTCGATGATCTTGCCCACCAGGGCGTGCAGCGTCTTCACCGGGGTGGCAACGTAGAAACCGCGGACGCCGTAGGTGCGCGCCGAGCGCGCGATGTCGTGGACGTCCATGTTGGTGACGGCGCTGGTGACGATCTGGCCGTTCTTGTCGAGGACCGGATAGTGTAGCAGGGCCAGGTAGAGGTCAGCCATCGCGTTTGCCGGGACGGCGGCGGGGCCGGGCGACGGAGCCGTCGCTGTCCTCGGCGAGCAGGGCGCGATCGCCGGCGCTGAGATGGGCCCGGGGCCAGAGGTCGGGGCGTCGGGTCGCGGTGCGTTGCATCGCCTGCAGGCGGCGCCAGCGGCGGATGGCCTCATGATCCCCGGAGAGCAGCACCGCGGGGACGGCGCGGCCGCGGAACTCCGGCGGGCGGGTGTAGTGCGGATACTCGAGCAGACCGTCGTGAAAGGACTCTTCGACGGCGGAGTCGGCGGCGCCGAGCACGCCGGGGACCAGGCGGCTGACGACGTCGATCACCACCAGGGCGGCGATCTCGCCGCCCGAGAGGACGTAGTCTCCCACCGACAGCTCGTCGTCGACGAAGTCCCGGACCCTCTCATCGATACCCTCGTAGCGGCCGCAGACGAGGGCGATCTCCGCGAGCGTTGCCAGCTCGCCGGCGATGCTCGGGGTCAGTAACCTGCCCTGGGGGGAGAGCAAGATGCGTCGTGGACGACCGGGCCCGTCGCCGGTGGCCTCGATCGCCGCCACCAGCGGTTCCGGTTTCATCACCATGCCCGGACCGCCGCCGTAGGGCGTGTCGTCCGTCACGCGATGCTTGTCCGTGGCGTAGTCGCGGATGTTGTAGCGGCGAAACTCCAGCGCGCCGCGCTCCTGTCCTTTCTGCAGCATGGTGGCGCCGAGAACGGAGTCGAAGAGCTCGGGAAAGAGCGTGACCAGGTGGAAGCGCATCAGTCGAGCAGGCCGGGGATGGGGTCGATGATCAGGCGTCCGCCCGCCACGTCGATCTCGCGCACGACGTCGGCGATCAACGGGATGAGATGCTCGTTGGCACCGTCGCGCACCACGCAGACGTCGTTGCTGCCGGTGCTCAGGACACTGTCGACGACCCCGAGGGGACGACCCGCCACGGTCTGGACGCGCAGGCCGATCAGGTCACGGTGGTAGACCTCACCCGGGGCCAATGCAGGCAGGTCGGTGCTGTCGATGCAGACCTCGGCGCCCACCAGATCTTCCGCCGCGCTCGCCGAGGCATAGCCGTCGAGGACGAGGAGGCGAAAGCTCTTGTGCGGCCGCACCGCGAGGAGTCGGGCCGACGAGGAGCGATCGGGCCAGCGCAGCGTGACCGGCTGGTCGGGGCGCAGGGTGTCCGACTCCGGATTGTAGGGCAGCATGCGCACCTCGCCACGGATGCCGTGCGTGTTCACGATCCTTCCGAGAGCACACAACGAAGGCACAGCGGTACGGGGCACTGGGGGGATCGCTGGCGGGGGATGGGCGGGCGGCCCGAGCCGCACCGGCTACTTGTTCTCGATGATCTCGAGAACCACCTTGCGGTTGGTTCTCGAGGCGGCGGCGTTCAGGATCGTTCGAATCGACTTTGCCGTGCGACCCTGCTTGCCGATGATGCGGCCGAGATCATCCTGGGCGACCTTCAGCTCCAGAATCGAAGCGGTGTCACCCTCGGTCTCCTTCACTTCGACGGCGTCCGGATGGTTGACCAGATTGCGTGCGAGATATTCGACCAACTCCTTCATGAAGTCTCTCCCGAGGCAGGAGCCGTCGCAGCGGCGAGCCCGGACTTCTTCAGAAGTTGGGCAACGGTTGCCGACGGCCGCGCTCCGGACTTCAGCCACCGTGCTATCTTTTCGGCACGGAACTCGAGACGAACGGGTTTCCGTGTCGGATCGTAGATCCCGACCTGTTCCAGGCAGCGCCCATCGCGCGGCGAGCGGGAGTCGGCGACGACAATGCGGTAGAAGGGGTTCTTTTTGCCGCCGAAGCGGGCCAAGCGAATCGTGGTGGGCATGTGACTTTTCTACTCCTCTCCTGTGGGGGTGGCAATCTAGTGGGCCAAACCGCGGGGCATTCCGGGCAGGCCGCCGCGCGCGAGCTTGCTCATGTGTTTCATCATTTTCTTGGTTTCCACGAACTGCTTCAGAAAACGGTTGACCTCGGCCACGCTGGTGCCGCTGCCGAGAGCGATGCGCTTGCGCCGGCTACCGTTGAGAATGGTGTGGTTGCGCCGCTCCTCCTTGGTCATCGAGCTGATGATGGCATCGATGTGGCGCAGCTCGCCCTCGGCCTGATCCATGTCGACGCCGCGGGTCAGCTTCTTCATCCCCGGAATCATCTTCAGCAGGTCGGTCATGTTGCCCATCTGCCGCAGGGCCCGGATCTGGTCGCGGAAGTCGTCGAGGGTGAACTCGTTGCGGCGCAGCTTCTCCTGCAGCGCGGCGGCTTGTTTCTGGTCGTAGACGCGCTCGGCCTTCTCGATCAGCGTCAGCAGGTCCCCCATGCCGAGGATGCGCTGCGCCATCCGGTCGGGATGAAAGACCTCGAGGGCGTCGACCTTCTCCCCCATTCCCGCGAACAGGATGGGAGCGCCGGTCACCGCCCGCACCGAGAGGGCGGCGCCGCCGCGCGCATCGCCGTCGAGCTTGGTGAGAATGACGCCGTCGAGCCCGATCCGCTGATGGAAGCCGGTGGCGGCGTTCACCGCATCCTGACCGGTCATGGCATCGACGACCAGGACGACGCGTTGCGGGTGAACCGCCGCCTTGATGCGCTCCAGCTCGGCCATCAGCTCCTCGTCGATATGGAGCCGTCCGGCGGTGTCGATCAGAACCAGAGGGTATCCCTTGTCGCGGGCGACGGCGACCGCATCCCGGCAGAGCTGCACCGGGTCGGCGCTGGACTCCGAAGGGTGGACGGGACAACCGACCTGGGCACCGAGGGTCTTGAGCTGCTCGATGGCCGCCGGCCGGTAGACGTCGGCCGGAACCAGGTAGGGCGCGGGGCGTCCTTGCTGCTTGAGATGCCGAGCCAGCTTGGCGACCGTCGTCGTCTTGCCGGCGCCGTTCAAACCGACCAGCATCACGATGACGGGGGGCGTGCCCGACAGGTCGAACGGAGCCGCCTGGCCCCCCATGAGCTGGGCGATCTCGGCGTTGACGATCTTGATGAAGTGCTGCTCCGGCGTCAGGCTGGCGAGCACCTCCTGGCCGACCGCCTGCGCCCGCACGCGATCGAGGAAATCCTTGACGACCTGGAAGTTTACGTCGGCTTCGAGCAGCGCCAGGCGGACCTCACGCAACGCCTCGTCAATGTTGCGCTCGGTGATCTTTCCGTGCCCGCGCAGGCGCTTAATCGTACGCTCGAATTTTTCGGACAAATTATCGAACATGGGCCTGCGTTCCTGGCGGAAGGCGAAAATTTGCCGGGAACGGTAACGCTATAGAATGGGCTGGAGGTTGTCAAACCAGGGCGGCGCCCCGGTCACTACTCGACGACGACGCCGCCGGTGCCGGGCTCCGCCTGGGTTCCGGTGCGAGCCTGCAGGTCCTGCAGCTGCCGCTCGACTTCCTTCTTGTCGCGATCGAGGATCGCAAGCTGGCTCTTGAGGGTGTCGCGCTCCTTCACCAAAACGGCCACCCGGTCGCCGAGCTGGGTGACCTGCTCCTGCAGCTGGCCGGCGGGGCCCTGGATGCCGATGGGCCGAAACAATGGCGCGACGGCGAGTGGCTTGATCAGGCCGACGAGCAGGCCGGCAAGAAAGGCGATGAACAGGATCGCGAGGCGCTGTGTGTACGTCCAGATCTTCTCTTGAAGTTCAACCGCTTCGGTCTCTGCCATTGTTCCTCCGCCGGTGTGGTGATCTCAAGAACTCCGCGCGCCATACCACACCGGCGGAGGCGAGGAAAGTCGGGCGTTGACGCTCACGCGGCGGCGTGCGTTCACGCGGCAGCGTGCAGAGTAATCGGCCGGAACCGCCGGCGGCGGATCGGGGCGGCGTTCGGCTGCAACGAGCGCCGCAAGGCGCGGCGAACGGCCGCTGGGTCGAAGCCGAAGGTCTCACACAGATTCACGAACGAAAAGGCCCACTCCCAGTTGTTGGCCCGCAGCCAACGGTCGGCATCGCGAAACTCGATACGCTCCTCTCGCGTCACCTGAGCCGCGTTGCGGCGGTAGCTCTCCACCCCGTCGGCGAACACCGCCCACATGAGGGCGCGCTCACCCGAGAAGCGGGTCGCATTGTCGTTCGATCCATAGAATTGCTCCGGGAGGACGAAGTCGGGACCAAAGATCTCGTGAATCAGAGATTCCGGCTGCCATCGTTGCGAGCTGTGCATCAAAGCGTCACCTCCTTGCCAACTCAGGCCGGACTCAAAAGCCTTGACCCACAAGCACAGCAATATCGTTGCCACGTGGAAACACCGTGCCGGCAAGCGTTGCGCCTTGTAGGACGACAAGGGAGCAACGATTTTCCAATGACGGCCGGGGGCGAGTTGCCAAAATTTGTCCGCCTCCGGCAATCCCCCGTCTGATCTTGCCTGCGACTATTCCGGCGCAGGTGGGCGGCGGTCGTGAGTGCCGGCGGCCAGGGGGAGGTGGATGCGGAACGTGGTGCCCTGGTGGTCGCGGAGCAGGTCTGTGTAGCCCAGAACGGCGTTCAGCGGCGTGCGTAGCGACGTGGTGGCGACGAACTCCGGCTCCACCTGGTGGCCAAGGGATCGCCGCCGCGGCCCGGGAGCACGGTCAGGCGCCCCCGAACGCGCAACGACAGGGCGCAAGCGGAGTGACCAGGAACGGTTTCAGAACTCGACGACGAAGCCCTCGGCTTCGCCGCTCTGGACCTCGGTGGCGCGCACGCGTGCCTGCTTGTAGGCCGCCGCCGGATAGAAGAGGTAGCCCCCTGCGGAGGAGTCCGGGCGCATCTCCGTTGCCGCGAACAGCGTGCCCTTCATCTGTACCGACAAAGCGGTCAGGTCCGGCGGGGGCGTCTCCGGCGACGGTCGCGGCGTTTGCCGCACGCGCTCCAGCGCTGCGGCCAGCGCCAGGGGCCGTACCCGCTCGCCGTCGCGGCGCACCATCACGATGTCGTCGGGGTCGATCTGGTAGCGCCTGGTGGTGCGGTTGTGGATCACGACCCGGACCGGCAGGATGCCGGCCGCGTTGAGGTCGACGGCGAAATCCATGCGCGCGTCGAGGCCGCGCAGCGGCTTGACGAGCACATCGAAGCCCTGCTCCTGGCGTTCGGCGAGGGGGAGGGCGGCCTGCTTCGCGGCGGCGGCGGCGGCGGACTTTCGTTGCCCGACCATGCCCGTGAAGGCGAGATAGAAGCCGCGCTTGAACTCGAGCTGCCCGAGCCACTTGCCGTCCTCGCTGGCGTCGAGGGCGGGACCGGCGGCGCCGCAGGTGATGACCACGGTGACGCTCTGCAAGCCCTCGTCGTTCAGCGCGCCCTTGACGACTCCCTCCCCTCCGGGCGCGGCCGGCGTGAACGCGGTGATCAAGTAGCCCATCGCCTTGAGCGCGTCGTAGGCGTTGCGGTTCGCCTCCTCGCAGGTCATCGGTTGCTGCTTGAGGTCGAACTGACGGATCGGCGGTGTACAGCCCGCGAGGGCGGCCACGGCGACGACGACAACGAGGGCTCGGTGCACGGGGTCTCCCGTTTCTCGATTCGGCCGACGGCCGGCGCTCAAAACTCCACGCTGAAGCCCTCGGGCTCGTCGCTGGCCACGTCGGTGAGGATCACGCGGGCGCGGCGGTACGCCGCGGCGCTGAAGTAGAGATAGCCGCTCAGGGAGCCGCCCGGCGCAATCTCGCCGTCGGCGATCATCTTCTTGCGGAGCCGCTCTGCCGCTTTGCTCGCATCCCCGCTGGTGACGACCCGTTGGGCAGCCGCAGCCGGGGACAGCGGCGTCTGCCGCGTCCCTTCCTCGGTGACCAGCCGCACCTTGGATTGGTTGAACAGGTAGCGTCGCGGGCTGCGGTTGGCGATCGTCACCTTCACCGGGGTGACGCCCGAGCTCGGCAGGTCGATCCCCAGGGCGCTCTGCGATGCCCCGCTGCGCAGGGGCTCCATGCGCAGGTCCAGCCCCGGTGCCGGCTCGTCGCTCAGGCGCGGCTGGATCACCTTGCGATCGACGTTCTCGCGCAGCGCCTTGGTGAAGCGCTGCCCGAACGTCAACTGGGTGGTGAAGCCCTCGTCCGTCACCGCCTCGAAGTCGGAGCCGCGATCGGAGCATTGGATGGTGACGGCGACCCGGTGGATGTCGCTGCTTTCGCTGTTGGCGTAGGTCCAGGCGCTGTCGACCTTGCCGATCACCTTGCCCGGAACGCCCGGCTTGGCCGCGACGACGCTGTCGACGGAATACCCCATCCGCACCAGCGCTTCGCGGGCCGCGCGCGTCGCCTGGTTGCAGGTGAGCATCGGCTCGCTCACGTGCGCCGGCCGGGTGTACCACGACGTACCGGGCTGGCCGTTCTTGCCGGCGGTCGTCGTGCACCCCGCTGGCAGCAGGGCGAGCAGCGCCCCCAGGCTCAGCGCGACGGCGGCCGTCTGGGCGGATCGTCTCATCGTGCTCATTCAACCACGGGAGCCGGTTCGCTTCAAAGATTGCGGGGTGACCCGTCCGCGCCGGGGCTGTGCCGCCGCTGGCGGTGCCTGACTGGCGCAAGGGCCGCCCGCAGGGTATCGTCCGCGCGAGGACTGAGGAATGACGGAAGCTCTGATCGGCCCGACCTCGCACTATTTCTACTCGCAGCGCCTCAAGCTGCACTACGTCGACTGGGGCAACCCCGGCAAACCGCCGCTGCTCCTGATTCACGGCGGCCGCGATCACGCGCGCAACTGGGACTGGGTGGCCGAGGAGCTGCGCCACGACTACCACATCATCGCCCCGGACCTGCGCGGCCACGGCGATTCCCAGTGGGCCGTCGGCGGCAGCTACGCGATGATCGATTACACGTTGGACGTCGCCCAGCTGCTCGATGCCCTGGGAACGTTTCCGCTGACCGTCATCGGCCACTCCCTGGGGGGCTCGATCGCGCTGCAGTACACCGGCACCTATCCCGAACGCGTCAAGAAGGTCGTGGCCATCGAGGGGCTGGGACCGCCACCCGGGATGATCCGCGAGCGCCCGGCGCGCGAGCGCATGCTCGAGTGGATCGCGGAGATGCAGGCCCTCGCCCGCCGCCATCCGCGCCGCTATGGCAGCTTGGACGAGGCGATCGAGCGCATGCGCGACGCCAACCCTCACCTGTCGCCGGCGCAGGCGCGGCACCTGACCATTCACGGCAGCTATCGCGACGAGGACGGCACCTACCTGTGGAAGTTCGACAACTACGTCCGCGCCGCCTCGCCCTATCTGTTCAACATGAAGGATGCGCGCGAGCTGTGGAGTCAGATCACCTGCCCGGTGCTGCTCGTGCGCGGCACGGAGTCGTGGGCCTCGGATCCCGAGAAGGACGGACGGGCGACGGCGTTCAAGGACTACAAGCTGATCAACATCGAGCGCGCCGGCCACTGGGTGCATCACGATCAGCTCGAGGTGTTCCTCAAGCACGTGCGCGAGTTCCTGGCGGCCGCGAGTTGACGGCTGGCGGCGCGGCGGCACCCGCGTCTCGGGAGGTGGCGACGGCGCCAGACCTGGGCGCGGTTGACGGGCAATACGTCGAGGTCAGCGCGCCGCCGAGCGTGGGGGCACGGAAGGCGCGCCGGCGTGGATCTCCAGGTCGGCGCGGGTGAACACCGCGCCCACCGTGATGTCGGGGCCGACTTCCCGGCAGATGTTCTCCATCCCGCCTTCTTCCTGCCGATCGACCAGGGCGAGGACGCCGACGATCTCCAGGCCCTCCTCGCGGCACCGCTTGATTGCGTCGATGGTGGAGCCTCCGGTGGTTACGACGTCGTCGACGACCACGACCTTCGAGCCGGGCGCGGCGCAGCCCTCGACCCACTTCTTGAGCCCGTGCTGCTTGGGCTCCTTGCGCACCGAGAAGGCGTCCAGTGGCCGGCCGTGCGACGAGCCGTAGTAGGCGGCAGCCGCGGCAATCCAATCCGCCCCCATCGTCAGGCCGCCGACGGCGGCAGCCGTTTCGGGAAGCTGCTCGACGACGACCTGGCCGATCAGCGGCATGGCCTCGCCGCGCATGGTGGTCGCCCTGCAGTCGATGTAGAAGTTGCTCAGCTTGCCCGACGCGAGTCGAAACGAGGGGGTGTCGCTGCGGCGATACGAACGCGCGATGAGCAAGTCCAGCAGTCTCGTCCTCACCATCGGACCCCTCCGCGCAGACTCTCGAGGGTTTGTCCGTCCCGAGTCACGACCACCGCCCTCCAGCCCAGGGCTAGCTGGTGCTGGCGGGCGCTGCCGCGGTCGCCGCCGACGCGGCGCGCTTCTCGTCGATGCTCTTGCGCAGCGCCCGCATGCGCACGCGCCTCAGGTTACGCTTGCGGCGCTCGCGGTAGTAACGCGCCTTGTCCCCGCTCTTTAGTCCCATTGGCTTCCGCTCCTGCCGCCCGTGTCGTCGCGGCCGGACCACGCATAGCGAATCCCGGCCAACGGCTCAAACGGGCGCTGCGATGATTTGCGGCGCGGTTTGCCTTCGCCGGTCAATCCTGGCACACGAGAAAACTCCAGCCGCGGTTTGGAGCCGGCGGCTTCTGGACACATTTCCCCACGCAGGAGAGGTTCCTCATGCCCGGATTCAACCTTGCCGAGATCAACGAGGCGATCGCCGCCGCCATTCCCGACCGCGAATGCATCGTCTTTCGCGACCGCCGTCTGACCTGGCGCGACTTCAACGAGCGCACCCGCCGGCTGGGCAACTTTCTGCGCGCGCGCGGCCTCGGCTGCCGTCAGGAGCGCGCCGCGCTGCAGAACTTCGAGTCGGGCCAGGACCATCTCGGGCTCTACCTGTACAACGGCAACGAGTACCTCGAAGGCATGGTGGGCGGCTACAAGGCCCGCGTCGCCCCCTTCAACGTGAACTACCGCTACGTCGAGGACGAGCTGAACTACCTGCTCAACGACGCCGACTGCCGCGCGCTGATCTATCACGCCCGCTTCGCGCCGACGCTGCAGAAGATCCTCGCCGAGCTGCCGCATCTGCAGGTGTTGCTGCAGGTTGCCGACGAGTCGGGCAACGCCCTGCTGCCGGGCGCGGTCGACTACGAGGAGGCGCTGCGGCAGGCGTCGGCCGAGCGGCCGGCCGTCGAGTGGTCGCCCGACGACCTCTACATTCTATACACCGGCGGCACCACGGGCATGCCCAAGGGCGTGCTGTGGCGCCAGGAGGACATCTTCTTCGGCGCCCTCGGCGGCAACACGCCGGGCGGGTTCAAGTTCGACTCCATCGACAGCCTGGTCGAGGTCGCCAAGGGCGGCACCCTGCGCGCCCTGCCGGCGCCGCCGTTCATGCACGGCGCCTCGCACTGGATGGCGTTCAACTGCCTGCACCAGGGCGGCACGGTGATCATCCAGGAGCATCCCGGTCGCCTCGACCCGCACGACGTGTGGTCGACGATCGAGCGCGAGAAGGTCGCCTTTCTCACCATCGTCGGCGACGCCTTCGGGCGGCCGCTGCTCGATCAGCTCGACCAGCACGCCTACGAGCTCTCCAGCCTCAACGTCGTGCTCTCGGGCGGCGCGATCCTCACCCCCGCGCTGAAGGAAGCCTTCCTCGACAAGATCCCGCAGCTGATGATCATCGACGGTTTCGGCGCCTCGGAGACCGGCGGACACGGCTCGCAGATCACCATGAAGGGCATGGAGGTGAGCACCGGCACCTTCAAGATGAACGAGCAGACGCTGGTGCTGAAGGAGGACCTCGGCGGCATCGTCGCCGCCGGCAGCGACGAGAGCGGCTGGCTCGCCCGCAGCGGCCACGTCCCCCTCGGCTACTTCAAGGACGCCGAGAAGACGGCGAAGACGTTCCCGGTCATCGACGGCGTCCGCTACGCCGTTCCCGGCGATCACGCCCGGCTGGCCGCGGACGGCAGCATCGTCGTTCTCGGGCGCGGCTCGGTCAGCATCAACTCCGGCGGCGAGAAGATCTACCCGGAGGAGGTGGAGAAGGCGCTCAAGCACCACCCGTCGGTCTACGATGCGGTGGTGGTCGGCACCCCCAACGATCGCTTCGGCCAGCAGGTCACGGCGGTGGTGCAAGCGCGCGCCGGCGAGGTGCCGGGCCAGGAGGAGCTCATCAAGTTCTGCGCCCAGCACCTGGCGCGCTACAAGCTGCCCAAGGCCGTCGTCTTCGTCGACGAGATGGTGCGCAGCCCGAGCGGCAAGGCCGACTACCGCTGGGCCAAGCGCCAGGCCTACGGGGCGCTGGGAATCGAGGAAGTGAATCACTGAGATCAGTGAATCAGTGAGTCATTGAGCGTCCGAGCCCTTTGGAGGGCACCGTTCCGTCGGTGCCGGGTTCGGGGAGGTGGGCGGAACGGCAGCGACGGAGCGCTGCCCTCCACGCCTCGCGCCTGCTCGGCCAGAGCGGATCAGTCGTGGGCCGTGCGCGGATCGAGGCGGTCGCGCAGGTAGTCGCCGAGGAAGTTG
>CAZYMF010000097.1:0-17407 GCA_964648215.1 uncultured Binatia bacterium (SeqCode)
TATCCCCGGCCTGCAGCCGGAGCCATCGGCGCGCTTGACGGCGGACGCCGGTTGAGGCGGACGTGGAGCGCTCTCGCAACACCCTCCCAGTCCGCCTTGACACTGCGCCGGGCGGGCAGTACGCGAAACGGGCCGGGCGGCACGGTGAGACGCGCCCGGGCACGCGGGGCGACGAGGCATGTGGCGCGATAAACGTCTGTGGCTGCTGGGGCTGCTGGCCCTGGCGGCGGTGTTGCGCCTGTGGTTCGTCCTCCACCTGCCGGCCCTGCCGCTGTACTGGGACGAGGTGCATTACAACGTCTGGGCCTCGTGGTACGCCCGCGCCTGGAAGGAGATCGGCACGCCGGCCGTCTTCCTGCACGACCTGACGACGGCGTTTCAGGGGAGCATCGCCAAGGGCGAGACCTACTCGGCCTTCGTCGGCTTCGTCTACGCGGTCGCCGGGCCACACCTCCAGCCGGTGTACGTCGCCCAGGCGATTCTCGACGTCTTCACCTGCCTCTTCGTCTACGGCATCGCCCGCCGCCTCGGCGGCGAGCTCGTCGGGCTGATCGCCCTGGCGCTGGCGGCGCTGTACCCGCCGTTCATCTTCGCCACCGGCCGCCTGCAGAGCGAAACCTTCTGCGCCTTCCTCTACGTCGGCGCGTTGCGCGCCCTGTACGCCGGAGCGCGCCGCTGGCCCGTGGCGGGCGTGCTCGGCGGGCTGCTGCTGGCGTTGGCGATGCTGGCGCGTCCGGCGCTGCAGTTCCTGTTCCCGCTGCTGCTCGTGCCGATCGTCCTGCTGCACGCGCCGGCGACCTGGCGGCGCGGGTTGAGCCTGGCGGCCGCCTTCGGCGCCGGCTTCTTCCTCGTCATCGGCCCGCGGCTGGTGATCACCGACGTCCTCTTCGGCCGACCTCTGTGGAGCGGCATTACCGACCCGAGCATGAACGCCTATGCCGGCATCGTCCCGGAGAACCTCGGCTGGCGCACCGACCGCAACTCGTGGGCCATTCCCCCGCGCGGCGCGCTGGCCGCCGTCATGCAGGAACGTCACGATTCACAGCCCACCCCCGAGGACTACCGGTTGGCCGTGCTGCGTGCCTGGGAGATGCAGCCATTGGCCAGCATCGCGGTTCTCTTGCACAAGACGTACATCGTCTGGGCGCACCCGTACAACGACTCGCGGCGCACGCTGGTGCTGGGCCTGCGCGGCCAGCGCCGGTGGCATCAGCTCCTGCTGCTGCTCGCCGCCCTCGGCCTGCCGCTGGCGCTGCGCCGCTGGCGCGTCGGGCTGCCCCTGGTGCTCACGGTGCTCTACGTATGGGCGACCTATCTCAACGTGCAGATCGAGGTCCGCTACGTCGAGATCGGCATGCCCCTGATGCTGTGCTTCAGCGCGCTGGCGGCGGCGCTGCTCGGGCGCGGCCTGCTCACCCGCTGGCAGGACGGACGCCGGCGCGGCATCGCCGTGTTCGCGGCGCTGGCGCTCGGCGGGGCGCTGCTGGCGCGCGGGGCCACCGTCCCGCGCCTGCTCGCACTGTCCTCCGGCCTGTCGCCGGGAGCCGCGCAGACTCTGCATCAGGGGCTGCTGCTGACCGCGCTATTGCTGGGCGCGGCCCTGGCCTACCTGCTGCTGCGCGCGGTGGTCGGACGTCTCTGGGCGCTGGCGGCGACGGTGGCGCCGTGGGTCGCCGGCGCCTGCATCTTCCTCGTCGGCGGCGGCAGCGCGGTGATCTGGCACCAGTGGTCGTGCCCGCTGACTGCCGGGCACGGCACCGTGCGCCAGGACTTCGTCCTGCCCCCGCTGGCGCCGCCACGCCGCGCCGAGCTGCGCCTGGACCTCAGCGCCACCGGCGGGCCGGCGGATCTGGTGGTGCTGGTGAACGGCCAGGAGGTACGGCGCTTTGCCGGCGGGCCGCGCCGGGCCGACGCTGTGCCGACGGAGTCGTACTACGGCCAGGTGTTTGCCGGGCAAGGCCGCGGGCAACAGCCCTGGCACGGCTGGTACTCCGTGCCGGTGCCGTTGAGCGCGCTCACCAGCCGCAGGCCGCTCGCGGTCGAGCTGCGGGTCGAGGCGACGCCCGGGTCGTCGCGGCCCGAGTCGCGCGGCGACGTCGTCTCCGTTTTCGGCGACTATATCGAGAGCGGCGAGCGGATCTATGACGGGCCGTCACTGCTGGCTCCGGGCAAGCTCGCCGACACCTCTCTCTACAAGTATCTCGGCGACGGCGACTGTCGCATGCGCCGGCTGCTGCCGCTCAGCCCCGGCAGCCACAGCAGCTACGCCGCCGGCGGGCCGTTGTCGGCGCGCGACCTCTCGCCGTCTGCCGGCATCCAGACCGGGCGCTATCGCATCTTCCTGCTGGTGTTCTACGACAACGGCCGCGGCCTGGTGTTCTGAAGCGCCCGCCCCGCTCAGTTGCCTGCATCCTTCATCTGCGATGCCGTTCGCTCGTAGGTCTTCCGCAGGTCCTCGATGGCCGCGTTCGCGGCCGAGCGCAAGTTGAGCCACGCACTCTCACTGGCGGCGGCAACTTCAGCTACTTGTCTGCGCGCCGCCGACTCCTTGTTGCGCAGCTGGGCGATCCGGGCCTCGAGGTCGGCCTTCGCTTTACCCTCGGCTTTGCCGGCTCGATCCGCAAGCGCGTTGATCTGTCGGTCGAGCTGATCCAGGCGCGCCGTCGCCTTCCCGACGTAGGCGTGTCTCTGGTCCAGGCGCTCGCTCTTCGTCGTGCGGCCCGGCGCCGGGAGGGTGCTACAAGAGGAAAGCAAGAGTGCCGCCGCCAGCCATATCACGATCCCCGCGCACCTCATGAGATGCCTCCCATAGATACCTCCCATGTTCACGCTGCCCGCCTACTTCCAACCGATCGGCTCGTAGCCCTTCTCGCGCAGGCAGCGGTCGACGAAGTTGGCGTAGACCGGATCGGGGCCGCTGGAGCTGAAGACGCCGAAGAGCCCGCCCAGCAAGCCGGCGGTGGCACCGGTGGCCGCTCCGACCGCGGCCCCCTCGCCGGCGTTGCCGCTGATCGCGCCGCCCACGGCGCCAACCGCGGCGCCGCCGGCGGCGCCGACGGCCGTACTGCCGGCAACCTTCTTGGCGGAGTCGGCCGACGCCGCCCCCGACTCCACGTACGCATCGGCCTTGCGCATGCACTCCGCGACGTCCTGCTCGGCGACGTCTTTCCCCGCCCGGTTGTACTGGTCATTGGGATAGAGCACCGGACGCTGCGCCGAGCAGGCGCTCAGGGCAACGACCGAGCACAGCGCAGCCGTGACAACCAACGATCTCATGCCCATCCCCCTCACGCCGCCTGCAGCTCCGAGGTGCAGCTCGGGCAGCGCGTCGCCTTGAGGGCGATCGTCGAGGCACAGAACGGGCACTCCTTCGTGTTCACCGGCGCCGGCGCCGGCTTGGGCAGGAAGCGGTTCATTTGCCGAATCAACAAGAAGATGGCGAAGGCGACGATGATGAAGCCGATCACCGTGTTCAGAAACAGGCCGTAGTTGATGGTCGCGGCGCCGGCCTTCTTGGCATCGGCGAGCGAGGCGTAGGTCTGCCCCGACAGATTGATGAACAGGTCGGTAAAGTTGACGTTGCCGAGCAACACCCCGATCGGCGGCATGATGATGTCGGACACCAGCGAGCTGACGATCTTGCCGAACGCACCGCCGATGATGATGCCCACCGCCATGTCGATGACGTTGCCGCGCATGGCGAATTCCTTGAACTCTTTCAGCATGGGAGCCCCTCCGTGAAGAGAGTTGACAGTTGAGAGTCGAGAGTTGAGGGTTCAGAGCGCAGCCCAGAGTCGACAGATCGGGTCTGACCCCTCTGTCAACTCCGGGCTCCGAACTCTCAACTCGTACGTCCGCCCGAGGCGTTTCAGCCGCCGATCGCGGACTTCACCTTCTTGAGCGTGTCGATGTTCTTCTGCAGGCCGTCGACGTGCTGCTGCATGTCGACGATCGCCTGCCCCAGCTCCACCGCCGAGCCGAGAGCACCCCCGGCGCTACCGGCCTTCTCCATCGCCGCCTTGCCGGCGGCCTCGCCGAGCTCGCCCAGCTGGGCGTTGGCGCTGCGCTGCGTCACCGAGCCGAACAGAAAGCCGGCCCCGAACATTGCCACCAGCGCTCCCACCTGAATCCCGCGACGAACCGTACCACGTGCCATGACGTCCTCCTTTGGGGCAACCACGTGCCCCGGCCTCGATGCGTTGAGCCCGACATCCTCGTCCCCCGTTCCCGGGGTACGAGTTTCGACCAGCCACGCTCCAGAGTCGCACGTTTTCTGGCCGAGGCAAGAGGTGGGCGCCTCAACTGAATCACTGAATCACTGAATCAGTGAGTCACTGAGCCATTGGCTGGGGATTTCTGGACTCCGCTACGCGGAGCACCGGGCGGGGCCCGCAACCGCCCCCCGCCAACTCTTGGGAATTCGGGTGCCGATGACCAAACAGCAGACGCTCCGAGTCAGTGACTCAGTGACTCCAGTGACTCACTGATTCACTGATTGACTGGCTCGCCGCCCTCGGTCACGTCGAAACCGAAGACCCGGGAATAGAAGTGCAGCTCCGCCTCCAGTGCCCGCTTGATGGTCTCCGCCTTGCGAAACCCGTGCTGCTCGCCGGCGAACGCCACGTACGCGACGGGAAGATTCTTGGCGCGCAACGCCGCGACCATCGCCTCGGCCTGATTGGGCGGCACCACCTTGTCCTCCAGCCCCTGGAAGAAGATGACCGGGCAGGACAACCGCTCGGTGAAATGGATGGGCGAGCGCGCCCGATAGAGATCCGCGCGCTCGGGATAGGGACCCACCAACCGCTCCTCGTAGCGCGACTCGAACTTGTGCGTGTCTTGCGCCAGCGCCTCGAGGTCGCCGATGCCGTAGTAGCTGGCCCCGGCCTTGAACACGTCGCGGAACGTGAGCGCGCACAGCGTGGTGTAGCCGCCGGCGCTGCCGCCGCGGATGATCAGGCGATCGCCGTCGGCGTCGCCGCGCGCGACCAGGAAACGTGCGGCGCCGACGCAGTCGTCGACGTCGACGATCCCCCACTGTCCGTTCAGCCGTTCGCGGTAGGCGCGGCCGTACCCCGTGCTGCCGCCGTAGTTGACGTCGACCACGGCGATGCCGCGGCTGGTCCAAAACTGAATCCCCAGCTTCAGCGCGCTCGACGACGACGCCGTCGGCCCGCCGTGGCTCACCACCAGCAGCGGGGGGCGTTCGCTCGCCGGCGCCTGGTAGTCTCGATTGTGCGGTCGATAGAAGAACGCGTGCGCCGTCTGCCCCTTTGCCGCCGGGAACTCGATGGCTTCGGGCGCCGACAGATATCCCGCGTCGATCGCCGTCTCGCTCGACCGCCGCAGAACCTCCACGCGCCCCGTCGCCGGGTCCAGCGCGACGAGCGCCCGCGCCGCGGACGGCGCGGCGCCGTGGAACACGACGCGGCCGCCGGCGGCGCGAAGCTGATCGATGTCGCTGAACGGCACGACGACGGGATCGAGGCGGCGCGTCGTGGTGTCGAGCGTCGCCAGCCGCCACACGCCGTGCTCGCCGTAGCTGCACACCAATCGTTTCGCCGCCACGAAGGCGTAGGTGGACATGCCGAACACCCACTGCGGCAAGCCGAACTCGGCCGCCCGCGGGCACAGCGGCTCGGCCGCACCGTCGCGCCAGCGGTACAGGTTCCACCAGCCGGTGCGATCGGAGACGAAGTAGAGCGTTCCGTCAGGGGACCACTCGGGTTGGAAGATCGACTCCTCCGGCCCGCCGACGACGAGCTGCGGGTGCGGCACCCGCCCGTCGGCCGACAGCTCGCCCACCCACAGCTCGGTGCCGTCCCACGGCATGTTCGGATGGCTCCAGCAGAGCCACGCCAGCCGCCTGCCGTCGGGGCTGAGGCGCGGCGAGGCGTAGAAGTCGCGGCCCGAGACCAGGACCTGCGGCACTCCATCGGTTTCCGCGCCGACCGCCACGAGCGTGTTGACCGGCTCCTCGTCGGGCACGGAGTGGTCCTCGCGCACCCAGACCATGCGGCGGCGGCGCCGATCGACGATGCCGTCGGCGTAGTGAAACGGGCCCGCCGGGGTGAGCGCCCGCGGCGGCGCGCCGGGCGCGACCCGGTAGAGGCGATGGTCGGCGAAGTGCGAGAAGTAGACGACCCCGTCGGCCACCGTGAAGGCGCCACCGCCGTACTCGTGCACCCGCGTGCGGGCGTTGAAGGGAGCGGGAATGACGTCCGTCACGCGCCCCCGCGGGTCGCGTCGCACGATCACCGATCGTCCACCCTCGGACGGCCGCTGCTCGATCCAGTAGACGTCGTCGCCGTCGAGCGCGATCTGCCCGAGGCCCACCGTGCTCGAGGCAATCAGCGCGGCGGTGATCGGCGACTTCCACGACCCGTACGCCGCCACGTTCCTTTCCGTCCGCCCTGCCGCCCCGGCTTTCCGACCTTCGACTTGCAACCTTCGACCGCCGATCTACCGCCCGCGCCGGCCGCCGAACACCGCCAGCTCCAGTGCCTTGAAGTAGCAGTCGACGTCCTCGAAGCCGCAGCCGCGCAGCCACTCGCACTGCGTCTCGACCGGCGCCAGGATGTTGGCCGCCTTGTCCGGCCGGTGCAGAAACTCGTCGCGGATCTGCGCCCGCGTCTTCTCCGCGCCCTGGCGTTGATGGAACGCGTAGAGCCAATCGACCATCATCTCGTCGGAGATCGCTTCCACCCAGCCGCCGTGGGAGGCGACGTGCTCGATGTTGACGAACATCCCGCCCGGGGCGAGGAGGTGGAAGATCTCGGCGTAGAGCTCCCGCTTGCGGCGGTCCGGCAGGTGATGGATGGCATAGGCGGAGACGACCACGTCGAACGGCGGCTCGTCCGCGATCGCCCGCATCCAGGAGGCCGAGCCGAGGTCGGCGCCGACCAAGCGCGGGGGCGGCAGCTGGTCGCCGAGCTGCTGGCGCGCGGCCGCGAGCATGGGCTCGGAGAAGTCGACCAGCACGGCCCGGGCGTCGGGATAGCGGCTGCGAACGGCGCGGGCGAGAACGCCGCTGCCGCAGCCGAGGTCGGCGAACTGCCGCACCGGTTCGCCGCGCGCCTCGATCAGTCGCAGCATCATCTCGATCTGCTCGGCGGCGAACGGGATGCCGCCGCGCACGCCGTCGAGGAAGTTGCGCACCACGGAATCGCGCTTCCAGACCTCGTCTTGACCCGACATGCGAACCTCGAAGAGAAGCTTCAATCTGAAACTAACAGGTTCAAAGCCGATCCGGGATCTCTCCGGCTTTCCACTTTCAGCTTTTCGCTTGCCGCTGATCCATACAAGAATCGGCTCGGCTTCGCCGCGTCCTCAGCTTGCGGCCCGAGCGGGGCTCGCCGGGCGGCGCGCCAGCCACTCCAGCAGGGCAAGGACGGCGTCGACGTTGGGCAGGCGGCGCACCGCGTTGGTGGGCGTGCCGGCGCTGCCGACGCGGAAGGTGATGCCGAGCCCGGCCAGCAGCCAGAAGGCGTCCTCGTCGCTCTGATCGTCGCCGACGTAGATCACCCGCACGGTCTCCGGCCACGCCGGGCCGTAGCGGCTGCGCACCACGTGCAGTACCGCGTGCCCCTTGTCCCAACCGATCGGCGGCTGCGCTTCGACGGCCCCGTGGGCGCGGCGGGCGCGGAAGCCGGCTTTGCTGATGATGACCTGGGCCCGTTCGGCCAGCCGCGACTGCTGCGCCTGGCTGGCGCCGCGGTAGTAGAAGGTGAGCGTGGCGCCCTTCTCGTCCACCCAGGCGCCGCTGGTGGCAATCTTCTTCAGCTCGGCCGCCAGCGCCGCCGTCTTCGCGGCGTAGTGGACGATGTCCTCGTGCAGGAAGGCCGGCAGGTTCGGTCCGGTGATCTCCAGACCGTGGTTGCCGGCGTAGGTCAGCCGCGGCCGCTCGACGGCGTGGCGCAGATCGGCAAGCGAGCGGCCGCTGAGCACGGTCACGTCGATGTCGGCACGGGCGGCGCAGGCGTCGAGCGCCCGTCGCATGTCGTCGGACAGCAGCGCCTTGCCCGGGTCATCGACGAGCGGGGTAAGGGTGCCGTCGTAGTCGAGGAAGAGCGCCAGCCGGAACCCCGCCAGGAACGGGCCGAGCCAAGCCTCGAAGTCGCTGCTCGTCGGCGGTTGCAGGCCGCCGGGCGAGGCGGAGGCGGCATCCAGGAAGCGGTCGAGCCAGGCGTAGAGGTTGTCGCGGCGCTCGCGCCGGCGCAGCGCGGCGACACGCGAGCGCCGCTCGGCCTCGTTCATCGTCAGCGCGCGGTGCAGCGCCTCCGCGGTGCCGTCGATGTTGTAGGGGTTGACGCGGATGGCCTCGTGCATCGTCTCCGCCGCGCCGGCCAGCCGCGACAGCACCAGCACTCCGGGATCGTCGACCTGACAGGCGACGAACTCCTTGGCCACCAGGTTCATGCCGTCGCGCAGCGGCGTCACCAGCGCCACGTCGGCGTCGCGGTACATCGTCGCCACGCGCTCGGCCGGCACGCCGCGATAGAGGTAACGGATCGGCGACCAGGTGGGCGTCGCGAAGCGTCCGTTCACGCGCCCCACCAGCTCGTCGATCTGTCGCTTGAGCTGGCGATACTCGGCCACCTGAAACCGGCTGGGAACGGCGAGCTGCAGCAGGACCACGTTGCCGCGGTGCTCGGGATGCAGGGCGAGCAACCGCTCGAAGGCCAGAATCCGTTCCGGAATTCCCTTCGTGTAGTCGAGCCGGTCGACGCCGAGGATGATGCGTTCGCGGCGCTGCGCCGTTCGCGGCGCGTTCCGGGCCATGGACTCGTAGAGCTCGAAGTCGATTCCGAGCGGGAAGACCCCGACGCGCACGGTGCGGTCGCCGTGCTCGATCAAGAAGGCCTCGCGATCGACGCGCGCGCCCTCCAAGCGCTCGGCGCAGTCGAGAAAGTTGCGGGCGTAGCCTTCGACGTGGAACCCGATCAGATCGCAGGCCAGCAGGCCGTCGAGCAGATCACGGTCCCACGGCAGCAGCCGGAACAGATCGTAGGGCGGGAAGGGGATGTGGAGAAAGAACGCGATGCGGGCATCGCACCGGCTCTCGCGCAGGTAGAGCGGCGCGCGCATCAGTTGATAGTCGTGCAGCCAGACCAGGCCGACGCCTTTGCACGCCTCGGCGGTGACCGCCGCGAAGCGCGCGTTCACCCGCTCGTAGACCTCCCAGTCGTGCCGCTCGAAGACCGTCTTCCCCGGAAACGAGTGGAACAACGGCCACAAGGTCCGGTTGGAGAATCCGTGATAGTAGCCGCTGACCTCGCTCTCCGTCAGCCGCACCGGGCGAATCTCGTAGCCGGTGACGCCGGCCACCAGCTTCTCGCCCTTTTGCAGCTCCGCCCCCGGCCAGCCGATCCAGGTTCCGCCGCGGCGGCGCAGCACGGGCTCGAGCGCGGAAACCAGGCCGCCGGAGGAGCGCCGCCCCTCGAGGCCGCGCGGGCCGCGCTGCACGGTGATCGGCAGGCGATTGCTCACAACCAGGATCGGGCCCTGCCCGGCCGTTTCCGGCTTGGGCGCGGACAGCTCCGGTTGTGTGCGTCTCGGCATCCCTTTCCCCCTTTATCACCGCAGGACTGCTGCAGGCGGCAAGGCTACAACATCTAAACCTTGCCCAAATTGGCATCCCGGCGCAACGCCGGCGCACACAGAGGCGCTGTCCTATTTACTGACTAGAGTACCCAGCGGGCGTCCTTCGAGACGGCCGCTGAGAAGATGCGGCCTCCTCAGGACGAGCGGCAAATGAATTGCCGGCAAGAATTTCCCCCGCTCACCCTGAGGAGGCGCCGTCTTTTCAGGCGCCGTCTCGAAGGGTGCCCGCTGGAGACGACGAACCAATTTGGGACACCACCTGCGCCGGGCCCCTCGCCTCGGCGTTGTTGATGTTTGCGCCGGGACGATGGATGGAAGAGCTCATGGCGATCTCATTCTGGTGTGTTTTCGTGGCCTGTCTCCTCCCCTTCCTGTTCTCCGTCCTGGCGCGATCGGGAGTGCGCAAGCAGGACTACGTCGCCGATCCCCGCGGCTTCAACGAGCAGCTCACGGGATGGCGCCGACGTTCCCACTTCGCCCAACTGAACGGCTTCGAGGCCTTTCCGCCCTTCGCGGCCGCGGTGATCATTGCCCATCTCCAGTCGGTCCCCGCGGGGATGCTCGACGGCGTTGCCGTACTCTTCGTCGCCTGCCGCGTTCTTCACGGCGCCTTCTACCTCGCCGACAGGCCGGCGCTGCGCAGCATCTCCTGGCAGGCCGGCATGATCTGCGTCGTCGCCCTGTTCGTCCTGGCCGCGGTCGCCGGCGGACGGTCGTGACCGGAGCGGCGGCTGGAAGCCTGCGTTTTGAGCTTTGTCAGGCGGGTACAGTCAGGTGGTACGGGCTCGACCAGCCGCCTCCCGCCAAGAGCGCATCCTCCCGAATCTCATCCGCGTGACCCGGTTCAAACCGAGAGCCACCGGAGGTGACGATCGCTTGCCCGTTGCGGCAGCCCCCCTATAAGATGCCGGCAGTTCGAACGGAGAGGAGAGTCAATGCGCCGCGATATCGAGTTCGACGCCGAGGGCGTCACCTTGCGAGGCTGGCTCTATCTGCCCGACCGGGCGACCCGGGCGGTACCCACCGTGGTGATGTCCCACGGCTTCTCGGCCGTCAAGGAGATGTACCTCGACAAGTACGCCGAAGCCTTTGCCGAGGTGGGACTGGGCGCACTCGTCTTCGACAACCGCAACCTGGGCGCCAGCGACGGCGAGCCGCGCCAGGAGATCGACCCCTGGGCGCAGGTGCGCGACTATCGCCATGCCATCACCTTCGCTTGCACCTTGCCGGAGATCGACGGCAACCGCATCGGCATCTGGGGCTCCAGCTACAGCGGCGGCCACGTGCTGGTGGTGGGCGCCATCGACCGCCGCGTCAAGTGCGCCGTGTCGCAGGTGCCGCTGGTGAGCGGCTACCGGAACATTCTTCGCCTGGTGCGCGCGGACATGCTGGGCGGCATGCGGGCGCAGTTCGATGCCGATCGCGAAGCGCGCTTCGCCGGACAGCCGCCCACGCGCATCCCCGTCGTGGCGGAGGATCCGCTGGCCCCCTGCGCGCTGCCCACGCGGGATTCGTGGGAGTTCATGGCGGAGACGGGACGCACGCGCGCCCCCGCCTGGCGCAACGAGGTCACCCTGCGCTCGGTGGAGATGTTCACCGAGTACGAGCCGGGCTCGTACATCGATCGGCTCAGCCCGACGCCTCTCTTGATGGTAGTCGCCGCGCAGGACCACCTCGCGGTCGCGGACGAGGCCATCGCCGCCTATGAGCGCGCCCGGCAGCCCAAGAAACTGCTCCTCCTCCCCGGCGGCCACTTCGACGCCTACGTCAAGGATTTCCACCTCTCGGGTCCGGCGGCAGCGGACTGGTTCGTCGAGCACTTGAAGCCCAATCGTTGACGAGGAGGCCGGCATGCGCATCGCGCTGATCTCCGACCTTCGCGGCAACGACGTGGCCCTCGAGGCCGTGCTTGCGGGCCGAGGGTAGCGACGTCGCCGAGGCAGATGATCCGATCGACGCCGAACCGCTCGATATCCGCACGGCCGGTGGCGCGGTGAGCATCAACCTCCGCCGCACCCCGCAAGCCAGGCACGCTACTCGTCGTCGCCGTCCTGCCGCAAAACACCGACGGCCCGCAGACTACGGATCTCGTTCTCCCTCATCCCGAGCTGCTCGCGCAGCACTTCGACGTTGTGCTCGCCGCGGCGCGGCGGGGGCCCCTGCACCGCCGCCGCCGAGCGGCTGAAGCGGTACGGAGAGCGAACGACGCGCCGTTTGCCGCCGCGGCGGTCGTCGACCTCGACGAGCAGCTCGCGCTCGCGCGCGAACGGCCCGGTCAGCGCGTCGCGCAGCGTCTCCACCGGAGCGCAGGCCAGCTTGGCCGACTCGAGGGTGCCGATGAGCGCCGCACGGCCCGGCTGCGCCGC
Organism: uncultured Binatia bacterium (SeqCode); assembly: GCA_964648215.1. Lineage (GTDB taxonomy): Bacteria > Desulfobacterota > Binatia > HRBIN30 > JACQVA1 > CAZYMF01. The sequence continues at coordinate 11,970 of CAZYMF010000097.1, forward strand.
CATCCAGCGCTCGATCGCCGCGTGCCGCAGCCGCGCCTTGGTCGGAATGTCCGCGCCCGGCGGCGCCGGGTCCTCGAGCCCAAACGCCCGGCTGGCCTCGGCCCAGATGTGCTGCAGCGGCCCCGCCACCACCAGCCAGCCGTTGCCACCGGCGTCGAACGGCGGCGTGTCGTAGCGCGGCTCGGGCGGATCGAGCAGCTCGAAGGGTGTCTCCGGGTAGGCGGCGAGCACGGCGTCGTACATCGCCATCTCGATGTACTCCCCCTGCCCCGTCCGCTGCGCCACGCGCAGAGCCGCGAGGACCGCCACGGTGGCGTGCAGCGCCGTGGTGATGTCGGCGCGCGCGTCGGCCAGCGGCCGGATCGGCTGCTCCGTCTTGCGCGCTTGGTACTCGAGCAGCCCGGTTGCCGCGTGGATCGACGGCGCGAACGCGCCGCGGTCCCGCAACGACGAGGTGGCGCCGAACCCCGAGATCGACACCATCACCGCCCGCGGATTGGCCGCGTGCACGGCCTCCCAGCCGATGCCGAGGCGGTCGGCGACCCCGGGGCGGAAGTTCTCCACCACGATGTCCGCCTTGGCCACCAGCGCGAGCGCCAGCTCGCGGCCTGCGTCCTTGGTGAGGTCGAGACAGACGTTGCGCTTGCCGACGTTGGCCCAGGTGTAGAGCCCGGACATACCGCGATCGCGGCGCGGCGCGATGCTCCGGCTCAGGTCGCCGGCCGGCGACTCGATCTTGATGACGTTCGCTCCCAGGTCGGCGAACAGCCGCCCGACGTACGGACCCGCCAGAACCTGCGAGAAGTCCACGACCGTCAGGTCGGCGAGCGGAAAGCGGGAATCGGACTTGGATCTCATCGGCACTCCTGCGTACAGGCGTTCTAGCCCTGGCGTGACAAAAGGACTACCGCGGATTACGCCGATTACGCGGATTTCCCAAGCCCGCCACGGCACGCGACACCCTCTACGGTCACTTCACCGCCGAACGGCGTTGTCCGGCCTCGAGCTTGCGACTTGAAGCTTGCAGCTATCCCGTCCTCCGCTTTACAACCCGCCCCGCGCGGCATAGACGCCCCCTTTGCCGCGCCCTTGCGCGCAAGCCGATTGAAATGACGCCCGAACCGAGCCTGACACCGGAGCTCCAGCGCCGCGGTCGCCGCCTGGCGATTGCCAGCCATCCGCTGGGCATGACGCACCGGCTGGTCTACACCGATCAGCTGCCGACGCTCGTGCTGGTCGCCCTCGGAGCCAGTGACACCCTCATCGGCCTGCAGCGCACCTTCGAGCCGCTCGGGCAGCTGCTGCAGCTGCCGACGCTGCGCGCCGTCGGCCGGATCCGCAAGCGCCAGATCCTGATCGCCGGACAGCTCATCGCCGTCGTCGGCGGGTTGCCGCTGCTCGCGTTCGGCTGGCTCGCCGCCGCGCCGGCGCCCTGGCCGATCGCGCTGACCCTGCTCAGCTTCGCCGTCGCCGCCGCCGGCATCGTCGTCGCCCAGACCGTGTGGTTTCCGATTCTACGCGGCTTCGTCGAGCCCGAGAGGATCGGGCATTTCTTCGGCCTGCTGCGCAGCGGCTGGCATCTGACCCTGATCGCCTACTTCCTCGCCGCGCAGCAGTGGCTCGAGCGGCATCCCGGATCGTTCGGGCCTCTGTTTGCCGTGGCGGCGCTCGCCGGGGTCTTGCGCATCGCGCTGCTGGCGCGATTTCCCGAAGCACCGGGAGAGAGGGGCGAGCCCGTGCACATCCGCGAGGCGCTGGCCCTGCTCCTCACCGAGACCCCGCTGCGCCGCTATCTTCTCGGCGCCATCCTCGCCGGTGGCGCCCGCCGGGTGATCGTCCCCTTCGTGATCGTGCTCATGCGGCGCGTCCTCGGCCTCAGCGGCGCCCAGGTCCTGCTCGCCACCGTCGCCTTCTACGCCGGCGGCTTCACCTCTCTCTATCTCTGGGGGCGCGCGGTCGACCGCTTCGGCCCGCTGCCGATCTTCCGGGTCACCGCCAGCGGCCTGGCGATGCTCTACCTGCTGCTCTTCGTCGTCGGCGAGGGCAGCAGCGCCGTCGCCCCGATGGTCGCGTTCTTCTTTCTGCTCGCGGTGCTGGCCTCCGGCTTCGGCGTCGCCGACACCCACGTGCTCTTCGGCCTCGCCCCGTCGCGCGCGCCGACGCGAATGCTGGTCGTCGCCGACGTCACCTCGAGCCTCATCTACGGCCTCGCCCCGTTCGCTGCCGGCGCCGCGTTGGACCTCGCCACCGCCGCCGGGGTCACGCCGCTGTCGGCCTACCGGGCCCTGTTCGGCTGCGCCGCCCTCGCCACCATTCTCGCCCTGGTGCCGTTGCGACACTTCCGCCGCTGAGCCAGGCGCGGGTCGTGAAGCAATTCGAAACCGTTCGGCTGCGCAATGAGCGGTTGGGGGTGGGGGCGATAGCGGTTCGGCCGTGCCAGGGACCCTTTTCCCCCGAACCGCCAACCGCTTGGCCGCTAACCGCTCGCGACCGCCTGCCGAAAATCGAAAACGACCCACTCCCAGGCGCGGAATCCCCCTCCATGACGCGGATCATGGTGCTGCCTGATCCGCGTCCTATCAGCCATCCAACCGTTCGGTAGACAAAGGTAGCGGGTAGGACAGCTCGAACACGCGGCCGCCGCGAAAAGGCCGAACGGAGGAATCCACCGTGGCAAACATCCAGGGACAATGGGCCGACACGTACCGGAAGAAATGGACCTGGGACAAGGTCAGCTGGGGCAGCCACTCGGTGGACTGCTACCCCGGCGGCTGTCCCTGGCGGGTCTACACCAAGGACGGGAAGATCGTGCGCGAGGAGCAGGCGGGCTCCCTCACCCCGATCGAGGCGGGCATCCCCGACATGAACCCGATGGGGTGTCAGAAGGGCGCGAGCTGGAGCCACTGCCACTACTCGCCCGACCGGGTCACGCAGCCGCTCAAACGCGTCGGCAAACGCGGCGAAGGTAAGTTCAAAGCCGTCTCCTGGGACGAGGCGCTGACCGACATCGCCGACAGCGTCATCGACGCGATCAAGGATCAGGGCCCGGAATCGGTCCTCACGCTTCTCACCCCCGAGCCCGGCGCGGCGCCGGCGCGGCTGTTCACCCAGCTGCTCGGCACGCCGATGACCGACGGCAACGCCGAGTTCCAGGACTTCAGCCCCGGCTTCCACGTCACCTGGGGGCTGTTCAATCCGGTCTCCACCATGGACGACTGGTTCCTGGCCGAGCTGACCCTGATCTGGCATGCCAACCCGGTATACACGAACATCCACTGGTACCACTACGTCGCCGAGTCCCGCTACAACGGCGGCGAGGTCGTTACCATCGCCCCCGACTACAGCCCCTCGGCGATTCACGCCGATTTGCACCTGCCGGTGCGCATCGGCACCGACGCGGCGCTGGCGCTGGCGATGTGCAAGGTCATCATCGACGCCGACCTGTACAAGAAGCAGTTCGTCCAGGAGCAGACCGATCTGCCGCTGCTGGTGATCAAGGACAGCGGTCGCTTCCTGCGCGGCAACGACGTCAACGAGATGGACCGCGACGACCAGTTCTTCTGGTGGGACACGCTGACCAACGCGCCGGCGCCGGCGCCGCGTCACACGCTGGCCACCACCGGCGTCGATCCGGCCCTCGAGGGAACCTTCAAGGTCACCCTGGCCAACGGCAGCGAGGTCGAGGTCGAGCCGGCCTTCCAGCGCCTGCGCCGCCACCTCGAGGACTACACGCCGGAGAAGGCGGCCGCGATCTGCGAGCTGCACCCCGACAACATCCGCAAGCTGGCGCGCAAGGTGGCGACGCGGCGGACCAAGATCTTCGTCGGCTGGAACTCCGGCAAGTACTACCACGGCGACCTGATGGAGCGCGCCATGGCGCTGCTCCTCGGCCTCACCGGCAACTGGGGCAAGAAGGGCACCGGAGCGCGCTCCTGGGCGGTGATGGGCTTCGACGGCAACGCCTTCATGCACCGCAAGGAGAGCGCCGGGCAGGAAGCGGCGCAGAAGCTGATCGCCAACCTGATCGGCATGCGCCGCATGCTGGCGCAGGGGGACCCGACGCTGACGCCGGAGATGATGCAGAACCGCGCCGCCGAGATGGCCTCGGAGCTCGGCGGCATGGGCAACATGATCCCGCCGGCGTTCGTCTGGTACTACCAGTACGGCTACAAGGAACGCTGGAACAATCCCGACAACCACGACGCTTCGATGAAGCGCACCTTCGACGAGTACATCACCGAGGCCGTCGACAAGGGCTGGTGGGACGCCAGCTACTCCCAGGCCTACCGCGAGGGAGCGGAGCCGCGGGTGATCATCGAGGCCGGCGGCAACCTGCTGCGCCGCCAGCGCGGCGGCCAGAAGGTGCTGCTCGAGCACCTGTGGCCGAAGCTCAAGATGTTCGTCTCGATCGACTACCGCATCACCACCACCGGGCTGTACTCCGACTACATCCTGCCGGCGGCGCAGCACTACGAGAAGCTGGGCAACTCGATGCCGTCGGTGCACCACTTGAACCTCGTCCTCTGCGACCGCGCCGCGCCGCCGCTGGGCGACTCGCTGCCCGACGTCGAGATCGGGCTGCGCCTGCTCGAAAAGCTCGAGGAGCGCGGCAAGGCCCGCGGCTTCACCGACTACACCGACCGCAAGGGCAACCCGCGCACGCTGGTCGGCCTGCTCGAGCGCGCCACCCTCGGCGGCGCCGTCCGCGACGAGGAGAAGCGCTTCGACGAGTCCGTGCGCGATCTCACCGTCTACGGCGTGCTGCCGAAGGGGTCGACGCTGCAGACGCTACGCGAGAAGGGCAGCATACGCTTCGTCGGCTGGGGCATGGTCGGGCACGGTATCTCGCAGGCCTCCACCATCCGCCCCGACGAGGTGCACAACCCCCTGCGCTGGCACACCGAGGACAAGGTGCCCTACGACACGCTGGTTCGCCGAGCGCAGTTCTACATCGATCACGAGTGGTTCCTCGAGGCCGGCGAGGAGCTGCCGACGCACAAGGAGCCGCCGCCCCAGGGCGGCCGCAACCGCCGCTTCCAGATGACCAGCGGGCACAATCGCTGGAGCATCCACTCGATGAACATGACCAACAACGTCATCCTCAACACCCACCGCGGCGAGCCGTTCGTGTTCATCAACGACAAGGACGCCGCCGGCCTCAAGATCGCCAACGGCGAGCGGGTGAAGGTGATCAACGACGTCGGCGAGATGATCATCCAGGCCAAGGTCACCCCCGCCTGCCGCCCGGGGCAGGTGATCGTCTACAACGGCTTCGAGCCCTACATGCACGAGGGGTGGTACAGCCAGGCCGACGTCGAGCCGGGCCCCGTCAAGCACCTCGGCCTGGTCGGCAACTACGGGCATTTGAAGTACCGCATGTTCTCCTGGCAGCCGATCCCGGCGGACCGGGCGGTGCGGGTGGATCTGCAGAAGCTGAA
>CAZYMF010000098.1:0-4995 GCA_964648215.1 uncultured Binatia bacterium (SeqCode)
GCGGACGTCACGACTAGCGTGCCGCTGGCGAGAGTACCTTCGTGACACAGACCTACGACGTCATCGTCATCGGCGGCGGCCCGGCGGGGAGCACGGCCGCGGGTTTCCTGGCGCAGTCGGGGGCGCGGGTGCTGTTGCTCGAGAAGGAGCGGTTTCCGCGCTATCACGTCGGCGAGTCGCTGCTCTCCGCGACCTTGCCGATTCTCGAGGCACTCGGGGTGATGCCGGCGATCGAGCGGGCGGGGTTCATCCGCAAGCCCGGCGGCACGTTCATCTGGGGTAGCGGGAAGGAGCCGTGGAGCTTCTTCTTCCGCGAGGACCCGGGCGGGCGGCCGCATGCGTTTCACGTGCTGCGCTCGCAGTTCGACCACATCCTGCTGCGTCACGCCGCATCCCTCGGCGTCGAGGTGCGCGAAGGGCACCGCGTCCGGGAGGTAGGCTACGACGAGCACAACCGGGTCGTCGCCGTCGACGAGGGCGGGGAGACGTTCACGGCCGCGGCACCGTGGGTGATCGACGCCAGCGGCCAGCAGGCGCTGCTCGGCGCCCGCGATCGGCTGCGCGAGTACAACCCGTTCTTCAAGAACCTGGCGGTCTTCGGCTACTTCGAGAACGCTGAGCAGCTCGCGGGGGAGGTAGCGGGCAACATTCTCTCCGTCGCCTTCGCCGACGGCTGGTTCTGGTTCATCCCGCTGCACGACGGCAGCACCAGCGTCGGTGCCGTCGTCGACGCCGCCCGCTTCGCCGGCGAGGCGGGCAGCGATCCGGCAGCGCTCTATCACCGTCTCGTCGCCGCGTGCGAGCCCGTGGCCGCGCGCACCCGCGGGGCGAGATTGGTCTCGCCGGTGCGGGTGATCCGCGACTACTCCTACTGCAGCCGCCGCTTCCACGGCCCGGGCTACCTGCTCGCCGGCGACGCCGCCTGCTTCGTCGATCCCGTCTTCTCGACCGGCGTGCACCTGGCCTGCCTGGCGGGCTATCTCGCCGCGCAGGCGCTGGTCGCCATCCGCGACGGCGCCCCGGCGGCCACCGAGCTGGAGCGCTACGACGGCCGCTATCGCGTCGCTTTCGAGCGCTACCTCCAATTCCTCTACTTTTTCTACGACCACCACAGCGACCCGGAGTCGTACTTCTGGAACGCACGCAAGATCCTCAACCCGGATCTCCCGCTGGCGACGCGCACGGCCTTCGTCCGACTGATCTCGGGCAACGCCGACCTCGTCTCCGACGACGGCGCGCTGCGCGACGAGCTCGCCGCCCGTCACGCCCGCTTGACCGCAGGAGCGAGGCAGGGTCGGTTCGCCAAGACGAGCGACGCCTCGATCTTCCGCGTGCGCGGGACGGTCGAGCAGATGCGCAAGGGTGGCTCCGATACCTGAATCGCGGCTCAGGAGATCGTCGCCCAGGCGTTCTCGTGGCTGCGCAGGTAGCGGTTCACCTTGAGGTTGGCGACGAGGTAGGCGAGCGTCTCCAGGTAGTTGCCCGAAGGCGGCGGAAACAGCCGCTTGGCGATCGCGCGCGTGGAGTAGAAGCCCTCGTAGACGTACTTGAAGCCGTCCATCATCTGCTCGGCGGTCATCTGCGCCGGCTTGATCAGCGGGCTGCCGTAGTCGTACCGGCCCCAGTCCTGCACGACGATGCGGCCGGCCTTGGCCATGTCGTCGTAGTACTTGGTGCCGGGGTACGGGCACGGCGTGAACAGCTTGAGGAACGAGACCTTGTTGTCGAGCAGGAACTGCAGCGAGCGCGGGAAGGTGTCGAGAGTGTCGCCGTCGAGCCCGACCATCAGCAGCGCGATCACCTGAATGCCCTTACCGCGGATCGCTTCGAGATCGCGGGTGAAGCGGTTGGGCAGGTTGAAGCCCTTGTTGATCGAGTCGAGGCTCTGTTCGTTGATGCTCTCGAGCCCGATCGAGAGGCTGACGCAGCCGCTGCGGGCCGCGAGGTCGAGCAGCTCGGGGTCGCGCGCGATGTTGATCGTCGACTGGCTCGCCCACTTCAGCCGCAGCGGGATCATCGCACGAAAGAGCTCCTTGGCTTCCTGCGGATGGGCAATCGGATTGTCGTCGAGGAACAGGATGCGGCTGGCGCCGAGCGCCTTGATCGCCCGCAGATCCTCGATCACCTCGTCGACCGGCCGCGTGCGATAGCTGCGCCGGTAATAGGTCTGCACCGCGCAGTACTCGCACGGGTGCGGGCAGCCGCGCGAGAACACCACCGGCCAGTGGAAGTACATGCGGTAGAGCCAGCTCTTCTTGAACGCCTCGTACTTCAGCAGCGGCAGGCTGGTGTAGTCGACCCGCGGCAGGTCTCGCAAGCTGTGCCAGCCCTCGGCGCGATACACACGGCGGTTCAGCCCCTCGCAGAAGTCGGCCAGTAGCTGCGGCCACGTCTCTTCCGCTTCACCCGCCACCACCGCGTCGGCGTGCTTCAGCGACTCGTCGACCGTGAGCGTGACCCACGTACCGCCGAGCACCACCCGCACGCCGCGCGCCCGGAACTGATCGGCGAGGTCGTAGGCCCGTTTGACCTGTGGCCCCATGGCGGTGATGCCGACGAGATCGTAGTCGCCGTCGAGGTCGACGTCGTAGAACAGCTCGTCGACCATCGAGACCTCGTGCCCCGGCGGCGTGAGCGCCTTCAGGTACGGGAGCGTCAGCCCACTGGTCCAGTACCGGGTCGTCTTGTGCAGCGACCCGTCCGGATTGTAGTGGCTGGGCGAGATCAGCAGGATGCGCACTGCCGACGACTTAACGGTGTTTTCCGCGGCAAGTCAACGCGGCAACGGCGCGTTTCCTCTCGCGGACACGTGTGCTAGCTCTCTGGCCTCATGACGACTCCTGCTCAGACCGAAACGCTGGCGCCGCCGGCGCCGCGGGCCCGCGTGCTCATCAATCGCGTGATCTTCCGCGGCATGCTGTTCACCATGGGCACCATCGCCGTGGTGATGTATCGCGTCATCCGCAACAAGAACGTCACCTGGGCGTTTGCCAAGGCGCAGGCGCGCAACCTGGCGCGCCTGTGCGGCGTGCGGGTGCGGGTGCGCGGCCTCGAGCAGCTCGGGGCGGGCCCGTACATGTACACGCCCAATCACCAGAGCAACTTCGACATCGCCGCCCTGCTCGGTTACCTGCCCGGCAACAACCGCTTCGCCGCCAAGAAGGAGATGTTCAACGAGCCGATCCTCGGCACCGTGCTGCGCACCATGGGCATGATCCCGATCGATCGCGAGAACCCGCTCGAGGCCATCGAGAAGCTGAACCAGCTCAAGAACGACCAGTTCTCGACCATCATCTTCCCCGAGGGGACGCGCAGCCGTGACGGTAACCTGCTGCCCTTCAAGAAGGGGCCGTTCGTCGCCGCCATCCACTTGGGCATCCCGATCGTGCCGGTGGTCTGCAAGGGCACGCAGCAGATCATGCCCAAGGGTGGCTACCTGTCGATCCTTCCCGGCGAGGCCGAGGTCGTGGTGCTGGAGCCGATCGAGACGGCAGGTATGTCCTACGACGACCGCGACCGCCTGCGCGATCTCGTGCGCGAGCGCGTCGCCGCCGAGCTGAAGAAGCCCATCGGCGCGGCTCACTGCTCTCCAGCTTCCGGCGGCTTCTCTTTGTAGATGCCCGGCGTCGGCGTGCGCCGCAGGGTGTCGAAGTTCGCCGGACGGGTGCCGACGAGCTCGGCGTGGTGCGGGCCGGGTGTCGAGCGCGGCTCGAGGTTGTTGAAGTGGAAGCCGCGCGACTGCGACGGCGCGCCGGTGGTGGTGTGCGGCAGCAGCTTGCCGGCGGCGCCGCTGGCAACGTAGACCCGGCGCAGATCCCAGGGGCGCTCGTGGAGATAGTGCTTCCAGTCGGCGAGGTCGATCTGCGACTGGATGAGCCCCTTCAGCATGCCGACGTCGGTGAGCATGGTGGTGTCCTCGATCGGGCCGACGATGATGCCCCCGACCAGGCGCGTGCCGCCCCACACCAGCTTGCGGTAGACCGGGCGCGCGGCGTTCCACGTCACGGTCGTGTCCTCGTCCTCCTGCCAACGCCCGAAGCTGGCCGAGTGCAGCCCGGCGACGTCGAGGATGTTCATCACCAGGCTGCCGGCGTAGGCGCGCCGCTGCCCCGCCATGTTGGCACCGGCGACGCGGCCGTGATCGACCGCGGTCGGCTGGATCGCGTGAATCACCGACGGGCCACCCAGGAGATTCGGCCCCTGCGCGACGTCGCCGGCGGCGTAGATGCCGGGCACGCTGCTCTGCAGATACGCGTCGACCACGACGCCGCGGTCCACCTGCACGCCCGAGCCGTCGAGAAAGCCGACGTTGGGGCGGATGCCCGTCGACAGAATCACGGCGTTGGCGGAGAGCTTCGTGCCCTCGGAGAGCACGACGGTCTTCTTCCGCGCGCCCTCGATCCCGACCACGCTGCACCCGGTGTAGATGTCGACGTCGCGCTCGCGCAGCCACGCCTCCGCGGCCTCGGCGCCGCGGCGATCGAGCATGCGCGGCAGGATCTGTCCTTCCAGCTCGACGACGGCGAGCTTCCAGCCGAGCTTGTGGAGAGCGTTGAGAATGATCAGGCCGATGAAGCCCGCACCCACGAGCACGACCGAGGGGCGCTTGCCCTTCACCGAGCCCGTCACCGCCAGCGCGTCGGCCAGTGTCCACAGGCTGTGCACGTGCTTGCCGTCGGCGCCGGGGATGGGCGGATGCGCCGGCGAGGAGCCGGTGGCGACGAGCAGGTTGTCGAAGCCGATCTGATCGCGGTTGTCGAGGTGCAGTTGGCGCGCGGCCGCGTCGACCCGGGTGGCGCGCCGGCCGATGTGCCGCTCCACCCGCAAGCGGTCGAAGTACTCGTCCGAGCCGGTATCGAGCTGCGCCTGCGGAATCTCCCTGGCCAGGAAGTACGGCAAGGCCATGCGCGCGTAGGCACGCTCGTCGGAGACCAGGCTGATGGCCGCGCCCGGATCGAGCTGGCGAATGGTCTCGATGGCGTTGATGCCGGCGGG
>CAZYMF010000098.1:5095-17289 GCA_964648215.1 uncultured Binatia bacterium (SeqCode)
CTCATCCGCCCGGATAACCCCGTGCACCGTGCAGGAAGAGGGTGACGCGGTCGTCCGCTGCCAGCGTCGTATCCAGTCCGGCGAGGAAGCTGATGTTGCGGCCGTTGACCAGCACCTCGAGGTCGCGGTTGAGCCCGCCGGCGGGAAACAGGACCTTGGCCGGTACCGGCAATCGGTCGAGCACCTCGCGCACGGTGCCGCCGCTCACCTGTTGCTCGCCGCGACCGAAACGCCGCAGGCCGCCGAGGAGCTTGAGCACGGGCATGGCGCAGGGGTCACCAGTCATGCCAGGCCGAGCTCTTTCTTCTTCTCCGCCGTCACCTCGCCGTCCTCGGTCCAGCCGCGCAGGCGGTAGTACTCCGGCAGCATCTCGCCGAGCTTGTTGACCAGGCCCTTGGCGGGCCCGGAGGGAATCGGCTCGGAGAGGATGCGCTTGGGCAGCGTGTCGCTGCCCCTTCCCAAACCGGCGCGCTCGTTCCACAGGCGCTCGAGGGTCCAGATGCGCTCGCCGGCTAGAGTGAGCGAGTCCATGGTGTAGGGCACGCCGGTGGCCGCCACCAGCTGCGGCAGCATCTCCTCGAGGCCGACGCCGAAGGTGAGGAAGATGCACAGCCCGGTGGCGTCGACGGCGGAGGTGATGTCCTGGAAGATCTTGGTGATCTCCGCCTTGCCCTCGGTGACGTGGGGATCCATCTTCTTCGGAATGCCCAGGATCTCCGGGGAGACGGTGTACGATTTCAGGTGGCAGGCGCCGCGGTTGGAGGTGGCGTAGCCGAGACCCATGCCCTGGATGGCGCGGCTGTCGTAGGCGGGGAACTCCTGGCCGCGCACGCCCATGAAGAACTCGGGATGGCCGAAGCGCGCCGTCAGCCGTTTCGAGCCCTCGGCCAGCAGGTCGCCGAAGCCCTCGCGGTAGGCGGTCTTCTCGGCCATCGCCACCAGCGCCTCGGCGCTGCCAAACCGCAGCGGCACGCCGGTCTGCGAGTTGGTGAGGACCTCCTTCTCGTAGAGCTCCATCGCCGCCGCCAGCGTGGCGCCGAAGCTGATCGGGTCCATGCCGAGATCGTTGCACAGCCAGTTGGCCTTGATGAGAGCGTCGAGGTCGCCGATGCCGCAGTCGGCGCCCATCGCCCAGGCGTTCTCGTACTCCGGGCCCTCGCCGGCGATGTTCCAGTTGCGCGGGTGAGTGTTGACCAGGAACTTGCCCGCCGCCTCGCCGGGCAGCTTGGTGACGCGGCCGCAGGCGATGGTGCAGGCGAAGCACGCCTTGTTGGCCACCAGGCGGGTCTCGGTGAGGGTCTCGCCGCTCATGTCCTCGGCGTTCTCGAAGACGGTCTCCTGGTGGTTGCGGGTGGGCAGCGCCCCGTGCTCGTTGATGACGTTGACCAGCACCTCGCTGCCGTAGGTCGGCAGGCCTTCCGCGGTGACGTCCGACTCCTTCAGCTTGGCCTTCATCGCCCACGACGCGGTCATGAAGCCGCGCGGATCGGCGAGGCGCACGCCGCCGGTGCCGCGCACGGCGATGGCCTTGAGCAGCTTCGAGCCCATCACCGCGCCGACGCCGGAGCGGCCGGCGGCGCGGTGCAGGTCGTTGAGGATCGCCGCGAAGCGGACCAGCTTCTCCCCCGCGGGGCCGATGGCGGCGACGATGCAGTCGGGCACGCCGGACTCGGCGCGGATCGTCTCCTCGGTGTCCCACACGCCCTTGCCCCACAGGTGCGTGGCGTCGCGCAGCTCGACCTGGTCGTTGTGGATCCACAGGTAGGTCGGGCGCGCGGCGCGGCCTTCGACGATGACCATGTCGTAGCCGGCAAACTTCAGCTCCGGTCCCCAGTGACCGCCCGAGTTCGAGGTGGTGATGGCGCCGGTGAGGGCGCCCTTGGTCACCACCATGTAGCGCGCGCCGCACGAGGCGTTGGTGCCGGTGAGCGGGCCGGTGACGAAGAGCATCTTGTTCTTGGGGCTGAAGGGATCGACCGTGGGGTCGCTCTCCTCCCACAGGTAACGCGCGCCGAGGCCGCGCCCGCCGACGAAGTCGCGGGCCCAGTCCTCGCGCAGCGGCTCCTTCTTGATCGTGCCGCGCGTCAGGTTGACGCGCAGGACGGTGCCGGTCCAGCCGCCGATCATTGTCCACCTCCGTTCGCCGCCGCGCCGCGCCGTATCTCCGCGTGGGTCTTGTTGAGATCGTTGGCCCAGCCGCCGAGCCAGTCGCTGGCGGGGGCATCGACGTACTCGATGGCGCCGGTGGGGCAGGCATGGGCGCAGGCCGGGTCGCCGGCGCACAGGTCGCACTTGATCGCCTTGTGCGAGTCCGGGCTGTACCAGACGGTGCCGTAGGGGCAGGCGATGGTGCACAGGCCGCAGCCGACGCAGAGGTTGTCGACGACCACCTTGGCGCTGGCCGGCGAGATGGCGATGGCGTTGACCGGGCAGGCGGTCAGACACCAGGCCTCGTCGCACTGGAAGCAGGTGTAGGGAGCGTAGCTCGCCTGGTCGTCGAAGAGATGGACCCGGATCAGCGAGCGCGCCGGCTGGAACGTGCCCGTCTGCACGAAGGAGCACGCCAGCTCGCACTGAATGCAACCGGTACACTTCTCGGGAACGATGCGGAGTTGCTTGGCCACGGCTCCTCCTTTGCGTGAATGTCTACGATTGCGATCCTAGCCCCAGCCGGAGCAATCGGGCAAGTACGAAGTCACCGCGGGCGCCTGCGCCTTGTCTCGCCGGATCGCCTCGGCTATCCCGGGCGCGATGCCCGGCTTCGATCTCGACATGGCCTTCACCGCGGTCGATCTCGTTGCCGGGCTCGAACGACTTCTCGACAAACAAGGGCATTCCTGGCAACGGAGCGATGCGGAGGAAGGCAGCGTCTTCCGCGTGAAAATGGCGAGCGGACACACGGTGGAGATGACCGTCGGCCCCCTGCCGGCGGCACGGGCAACCTACGTATCGTTCTTCCCCCGTGCCTTGCTGGTGGTGTGCAGTGCCGACGCCAGCAGCGAGGAGATCGCTGCGCTGCGCCACGCGGTGGTGATGGCGTTTCTGCGCGTGACCGGCTGACGACGATGGGGCATCACGAGACCACGGACGCGCCCGGGCGCCTGAACGCGCTCACCATCGCTCTGGCCGCGGCCTCGTGGGCGCTGCTGGCCGCCTTCGCCTGGCTCTTCCAGCCGGGCGCGCCGCAGTGGTGGGTGGATGGCCTCTGGCTCGCCGCAGTGGTCGCGTGGGTGCTGACGATCCGGCGCCTGGTGTCGCCGCCGTCGTTGCTGCCGGCCTGGCCGGCGGCGCGCGAGGCGCTGCTGCCGGGAACGTTCCTCCTCGTCTTCGCAGCGTGCTGGCTGCCGTTCTACGATAACTGGCGCTGGGCCTACACGGGCGACTCGGTGGCCTGGTTCCAGACCGCCGCCGGCACCGTCACCGGCGGCTTCCACCAGAACATCCTCAGCGTGCACGGAGTCGACGCCAACTTCACCTATCTCCACGCGCTGGCCTTCAACGCCCTGCAGTTCGTGTTCGGCCCCACCCTGTTCTGGCATCGCGTCGGCAAGCTGATCGTCAGCTGCCTGTCGCTGGCCGCCATCTACGCCTACTTCAACAAGATGGTGGGCCGGCGCTGGGCGTTCGCGGTGATCGCGTGCGTCGCCACCAACTACGTCTGGCTGTGGTTCTCGTACATCAGCTACGGCCACATGGACAGCTACATCTTCTACTTCCTCACGCTGACGGTGGCGGTGGTGATCTGGCGCCATCCGGATCACCTCGGGGCCTGGATGGTGTGCGGCTTCCTCGGCGGGCTGTCGGTGTTCTTCACCCAGACCTCGTGGTCGGCGGTGGCCGCGGTCGGCATCGTCCTCGGGATCTACGCCCTCGCCACCCGGCGCCTGACCGCCCTGGCCGTCTACACCGTCACCTTCCTGCTCGTCGCCAGCCCCATCCTCATGCAGTTCTCGGGCTTGCTCGACATGACCACGCGCCAGGCGCGATCGATCTACGAGTGGAACTACATGGTGCGGATCTTCACCGCGATCCTGCGCTTCCCGTACGAGTCGGGCTACCACAACATCGGCGTCAACCACGCGATCCTGCGCTGGCCGCTGGGGCGGATGTACGTCGCCGGCGCCGCGCTGGCCGCCCTCGGGATCGTCGCCCCGCTACGCCGGTGGCTGCGCATCCCCGTGGTCGCGCCCCTGATCCTCGGCCTGCTGCTGTGGGACGCCGTGCTGATGACGCTGACCAACAACGGCTACGGCATGCCGTCGACCAAGCGCGCCTACAGCCTCATCCCGTTGCAGATCTTCCTGGCGCTGCTGCCGGCCTATCTGGTGTACGCCTGGGTCGAGCGCTGGAAGTGGCCGCGGCGACTGGCCGCCGTCCTCATCGTCGCCGTCATCGGGATGTACGTCTCCCGCAACGCGCTGCTGCTGGTATACCCGGAGCCGGGAATCTACGGCGTCAACGCCTACGACGGGTTGATCGAGCTGCGCCAGCGCTTCCCCGAGAAGCAGGTGCTGTTCATGACCACGCGCGACTGGTACACCCGGCCGCTGCAGGCGGGCGGATTCTTCGATCGCGCCTATCACCTGCTCGACACCGTGCATCTGGTCAACGCGGTCGACGAGGCCGCGGTCGAGCGCGCCTGCGCGCAGCACATGCTCCTCTGCTACGAGCCCAACAGCGACCGGAAACGGTTCCAGGCGCTCGTGCAGCTCCATCCGGAGCGGCTGCAGCGCTTCCCGCTGCTCAACTCGGTGGAGCTGGCCTGCTACCGGTGCCTGCCGGCGACGGAGCGCGCCGGGGCCGACGGGGGATGAAATGCACAGAGGCAGGGCTCGTCACCCTGCCTCTGCGATTTTCGGGTTCGGGCGTGCCCGCGGGCACGCGCGGATCAGATCTTGCCTTGCAGCTGGAACGCGATGACCAGAGCGTAAATGGCCAGCGCTTCCATGAACGCGAGGCCGAGAATCATCGGGATCTGGATGCGATCGGCGCAGTTTGGATTGCGACCGATCGACTCCATCGCCGACGCCACTGCCTTGCCCTGGCCCAGGCCGGCGCCGAGCGCGGCGATGCCGATCGCGATTCCTGCACCGATCGCGATCCAGCCGCCGTTGGCGTTGCCTGCGCCCTCGGCCGCCAGCGCCGGTCCGGCCGACACCAGCCAGGCCAGAACGCCGAGCGTCATTGTCGAGAGTACTTTGCGCATGGGTTTTGCCCTCCTTTCTTCAGCGTTCGAACGATGGCCGGCCACGCCTTCTCTGTCCTCCTCACCCCACCACGGCCAGTGCACCGCCCGTTGTCGAAATCGATCTCAATACTCCTCGTGGTGCGCCACCGCCAGCTGCACGTAGATGATGCTGAGCAGCGTGAACACGAACGCCTGGATCACGCAGACCAGGATGCCGAGCAGGTAGAACACCACCGGAATGATCATCTTGGTCAGATCGGTGAAGATCTCCAGCACCAGGTGGTCGCCGGTCATGTTGCCGAAGAGACGCAGCGACAGCGAGAACGGTCGCACGAAGTTGTCGACCAGCTCGAGCGGCAGCATCAGGAAGACCAGCCACCAGAACGGGCCGAGGAAGTGCTTGAGGTAGCCCGGGCCCTTGGCGGCGAAGCCGTAGTAGTTGTAGACGACGAACGACACCACGCCGAGCGCGAAGGTGATGTTGAAGTTGTTCGTCGGCGGCGCGAACCCCGGCACCAGGCCCAGGAGATTGGCCGCGAGAATGAACAAGAAGAGCGCGGCGTACATGTGCATGTACTTGCGCCCCTGATTGTGCCCGATCACGCCCTCGACGAGGTCGGTGAACAGCTCGACGTAGATCTCCAGCAGGTTGCGCGCCGTCAGCGTCGCGTCCGGCACCACCGGATCGGCGGCGGCGCGCATCTGCTTCAGCGCCACCAGCGCCCAGGCAATGAGAGCGAGAGCCACCAGCGTCGCCGTCGCCGTGTGGTCGGGCAACGCGCTGAGGCCCGGAATGATCGACACCCAGGTGAATGCGTGTTCCACGGTCAGACAGTTCCTTCCATCGTCATCGCCGGGGCCGTGCGCAGCGCCTCGACCACCGCCGCGCCCAGCAACAGCGTCACGCCAACGGCGAAGCTCAGGCCTTCCACCGGCACGCGCCAGAAGACCAGCGAGATCAATCCCAGATACAACGCCAACTTGGCGACGAACAACACGACGGCCCAGTAGCGCCCGCGGCCGGGTTGCAGCACCCGCCTGACGATTCCCTTCAGGAGCCAGAAGTTGGCCAGCATCACCCCGCCGCCGAAGAGCAGACTGCCGACCTGCAGCCAGCCGGTGGCCAGCGCCACCAGGGCGGTCAGCGCGAGCAGGCAAAGGTGCAGTAACTCGATGCGTTCCAGGCTCATGAGCTAGCGGGAGCTATTCTTTTTCAGGCTCCAAAGCAAGCGCCGTACGGCCCCGGCCATGGCGCCGACGGTGAGCAGCAAGGTAAGCCACGGCGCGGTGCCGAGGTGGCGATCGAGGTAGTCGCCGAGGACCACGCCGGCGACGATGATGCCGGCGAACTCGAAGCCGAAGCCGGCGTAGCGCGCGCCGCGGACCCAGCCCGGGTCTGTCGGACGATGATCGTCATCCCCCCCCTGCGACAACTCACATACCCGCCAGGGTGTCGTTCGCGGCCCGGATCGTGGCCTCGATGTCGGCCTCGCCGTGCGCGAGCGAGAGGAACGCCGCCTCGAAGGCCGACGGCGGCAGGTAGATGCCGCGCTCGAGCATGCCCTGAAAGAATCTGCCGAACGCGGCGGTGTCGATCTCCTTGCTGGCGGCGCTGGTGCTGACCTCGTCGACACCGAAGAACAACGTCCACATCGAGCCGACGCGATTGATCGTGCCGCGGACGCCGTGCTTGGCCAGCGCGGCGCGCAGCCCGGCTTCGAGAACGGCCCCCAGCTCCTCGAGCCGTTCGTACGCGTGGCCGACCCGCAGCTGCGCCAGGGTCTCGATGCCCGCCGCGACGGCGAGCGGGTTCCCGGAAAGCGTGCCGGCCTGGTACACCGGCCCCTCCGGCGCCAGCCGCTCCATGATCTCGCGCTTGCCGCCGAAGGCGGCCAGCGGCAGGCCGCCGCCGATCACCTTGCCGAGGCAGGTGAGGTCGGGATCGATGTCGTAGATCGTCTGCGCGCCGCCGTAGGCCAGGCGAAAGCCGGTCATCACCTCGTCGAAGATCAGCACCGCCCCGTGGTCGCGGGTGATCCGTCGCAGCCCCTCGAGGAACCCCGCGGCCGGCGGCACGACCCCCATGTTGCCGACCACCGGCTCGACGATGACGGCCGCGATGTGCTTCCCCTCGGCGCCGAAGTAGGCCGCGACGGCGTCGAGCCGGT
Organism: uncultured Binatia bacterium (SeqCode); assembly: GCA_964648215.1. GTDB lineage: Bacteria > Desulfobacterota > Binatia > HRBIN30 > JACQVA1 > CAZYMF01. The sequence goes on from CAZYMF010000098.1 coordinate 12,452, forward strand.
TGAAATCCGCCACCAGCGTCTGGCTCGCCAGCGCTTCCGGAACCCCGGGGCTATCCGGTACGCCGAAGGTCAACGCCCCGGAGCCGGCCCGCACCAGCAGACTGTCGCTGTGGCCGTGATAGCAGCCGTTGAACTTCAGGATCTTCACGCGGCCGGTGTGCGCGCGCGCCAAGCGGATCGCGGTCATGGCCGCTTCCGTCCCCGAGCTCACCAGCCGCACCATCTCCACCGACGGCAGGGCGGCGACGATCCGCTGTGCCAGCTCGATCTCGCGCGCCGTCGGGGCGCCGAAGCTGGCGCCGTCGCGCAGGGCGTCCTGCACCGCCGACAACACCTTCGGGTGTGCGTGCCCGAGGATCATCGGCCCCCAGGAGCCGATATAGTCGATGTACGTATTGCCGTCCGCGTCGGTGATCTGGCACCCCCGCGCGCGTTGGATGAAGCGCGGGTTACCCCCCACCGCCTTCCAGGCGCGGACCGGGCTGTTCACCCCTCCCGGGATGACCTTGCGCGCCTCGGCAAAGAGCTTCTGTGACAGGGTAGCGGACATTTCCAGGCAGGTGTGCCCTGCTACCACCCGCCTCCCGGCCTCGTCAAGGTGGCCCCTTCTCGGGCCGCCCGTGCGCGGTGCAGGTTCTTTCTTGCTTTGCCCTGGCCAATCGCGGTAAAGCGCGTGGGCGCCTGAGGCCTCTGGCGAATGGCGACTTTCCTGCGCAGCGCAGTAGGCAGATTTAGGTGGAATTTGGGCACGCCGAGCCGGGGGCTGTGAACAGCGCCTTGGGAAGTGCTCCAACATACTGGATACGTTTTGGTTTTTGTAATGCCCACAGCTGTTGGTAAGTCTGTTGATGGTAGCCATGGAACAGGCCTGGAAGCGTAGCGTCGCGATCCTGAAGGAACGCCTCGAGTCGGCCGAATTTGACGAGATCGTCTCGCGCCTCCATCCGGTCGCCCAGCGGGAGCGCAATCTGCTGTTCGAGGCGCCGAGCAAGCTGGTCGTCGACGTGATCAATCAGCGCTACCTGACCGCCATCGAGGAGGTGCTCAGCGCCGAGATGGCGCGGCCGGTGCGCGTGATTCTGCAGCCGCGGTCGGTCAAGCAGCAGGAGCTGTTTCCGCTGCCGCCGCCTCCCGTGCACGCGGCAGCACCGGCACGCCGGCCGCAATCCCTGCTTCCCAAATACACCTTCAGCAACTTCGTCGTCGGTGCCAGCAACCAGTTCGCCCATGCGGCCTCGAAGGCGGTCGCCAGCCAGCCCGGGGTGCATTACAATCCGCTCTTCATCTACGGCGGCGTCGGTCTGGGCAAGACTCATCTGGTCAACGCCATCGGCCATGAGATCTTCGATCGCAACTCCAACGCGCGGGTGGTCTATCTGTCCTCGGAGTCGTTCATGAACGAGCTCATCGGCGCCCTGCGCCGCGACCGCATGGACGAGTTCAAGGGGCGCTTTCGCAAGGTCGACGTTCTCATCCTCGACGACGTGCAGTTCCTCGCCGGGCGCGAGCGAACGCAGGAGGAGTTCTTTCACACCTTCAACTCCCTCTACGAGAGCCACCGCCAGATCGTGCTGACATCGGACAAGTTCCCGAAGGAGATTCCCGATCTCGAGGAACGCCTGCGCAACCGCTTCGAGTGGGGCTTGATCGCCGACATCCAACCGCCCGACGTCGAGACCCGGGTGGCCATCCTGGAGAAGAAGGCGGAGGAGGAGCAGATCGAGCTGCCTTCCGACGTGGCGATGTTTCTGGCGTCCAGCATCAACTCCAACGTCCGCGAGCTCGAGGGCTCGCTGACCCGCCTCGGGGCCTTTGCGTCGCTGAACAAGTGTGCGATTACGGTGGACTTCGCTCGCGAGGTCTTGCACAGTATTCTGCGTGAAAAGGACCGGGTCGTCACCATCGAGTCGATCCAGAAGGCCACCTGCGATTTCTTCAACCTGCGGCCGAGCGAGCTGCGGTCCAAGAAGCGAACCAAGAACATCGCTCTGCCGCGCCAGGTGGCGATGTACCTCTGCCGCCGGCACACCGGGGCCTCGTTCCCCGTCATCGGCGATCGCTTCGGCGGCCGTGACCACTCCACCGTCATCCACGCCGCCAACGCCGTCGAGCGCCGGATGCGGGAGGACGCCAACTTCCGTACCACCGTCGAGCGCATCGAGAGGATGATCGAGAACGTGCCCTAGAGCACTGTGAACAAGCTGGGGACAAGGCGTGGACAAAACAGGGTCGACCGTGGATGAGATGGGGACGTGTGGCGAGGGTCTTGCGCCCCCTCCCACACCACGCCGAGCGCGGCGGCCGCACGCAAAGCGGCTGTCCCCATGATTCACAGGCCTTACTACTACGAAATGAATTCTTATATAAAAGAGAAAGAGTAGGAGTGCGGAGGGAGCGGGGGAATGGAATTCACCATCGCACGAGACGAGCTGCTGCACGGTTTGTACCTGACCCAGGGAATCGTGGAGCGGCGAACGACGATCCCAATTCTCGCCAACGTGTTGATCGAATCGGTCGCCGACGGCGTCATCGTCGCCGCCACCGATCAGGAGGTTGGCGTACGGCGGCGCTGCTCGGCGCGGATCAAGGGAAAGGGTTCGCTCACCACCGGGGCGCGGAAGCTCTACGAGATCGCGCGCGAGCTCCCCGAGGGTGACATTTCGATCCGGGTACTGGAGAACAACTGGATCGAGGTGTCGGCGGGGCGTTCCCGGTTCAAGATGGTCGGCCTGGATCCGAAGGAGTTTCCGGCGATGCCGGCGGCCCCCAAGGAGGCCGAGAAGCAGGCGGCCGCCATACCGGCGGCGGCGCTGCGCGAGATGATCGAGCGAACCCTGTTTGCCGTGTCGACCGACGAGTCGCGAGTGAATCTGAGCGGTGTGTTCATCGAACGGCCGGACAAGAACCAGCTCCGATTGGTGGCGACCGACGGTCATCGGCTGGCGATGATCACCCGCCAGGTCGAGGGCATCGCGGCGGTGGCGGGTGTGTTGCTGCCGAGAAAGGGCGTGCAGGAAATCGTCAAGATGATCGAGGGTGGCGACGATCCGGTCGTGCTGGCCATCCACGGCGGGCTGGTGTACGCCAACCGCGGTCCGGTCGAGCTGTCGATGCGTCTGCTCGAGGGGGAGTTCCCGGACTACAAGCAGGTCGTCCCTGCCGAGTCGACGCGGCGCGGCCTGGTGAGCACGGCGGCGCTGCTGTCGGCGCTGCGGCGCGTGTCGCTGGTGTCGAGCGAGCGCACCTGTGGCGTGAAGCTGCAGATCGATTCGGCGCGGGTGGAGGTGTCGTCGATCAACCCCGACATCGGTGAGGCCAGCGAGGAGATCGAGGTCGACTACGATGCCGAGCCGCTCACCGTCGGCTTCAACGCTCGTTACATCATGGACGTGTTGCAGGTGCTGCCGTCGGACAGCCGGGTGGAGATCGGGCTCAACGACGAGGTGAGCCCGGCGGTGCTGCGCTGCGAATCCGAGGGTGACTACACCTGCGTGGTGATGCCGATGCGGCTCTAGACCGCGTTTTTCGACCCGTGTTGGTGGCCGGCTGCAGGCTCTGGGCCGGGGCCGTTCCCGGGCTCGGATTCGGTCGCCAAAGGCGAGTGTAAATCGAGCTGCGGGCGGGCCCCGCGAACGGCGTCACGGAAATCCTTCATCTATTTGTTTTTACAATACAAAATTAAGTCCACGCGGCTTTACTGCCAGGCCCCGTTCTGATAGGTTTACGCGGATAAAACAAAACCATTTTTCATCCGTACGAGGTAGGTCAGATGGAGTTGGGTAACGCGCCGCACCAGGACGACTACGGGGCGGACAAGATCAAGGTTCTCGAAGGCCTTGAGGCCGTTCGCAAGCGCCCCGGAATGTACATCGGCGACACCGCCGAGCGCGGCCTGCACCACCTGGTTTTCGAGGTCGTCGACAACTCCATCGACGAGTCCCTGGCCGGCTATTGCAGCGAAGCCGTCGTCGTCCTTCACGTCGACGGCAGTGCCACCGTCGAGGACGACGGTCGCGGCATCCCCGTCGACATCCATTCGACCGAAGGCGTCTCCGCGGCCGAGGTCGTGCTCACCAAGCTGCACGCCGGCGGCAAGTTCGACCACGGTGCCTACAAGGTGTCCGGCGGACTTCACGGCGTCGGCGTCTCCGTGGTCAATGCGCTCTCCGAGGCCCTGGAGGTCGAGATCAAGCGGGAGGGCAAGGTCTACGTGCAGCGCTTCAAGCGTGGCGTGCCCGAGGCGCCGCTGCGCGAGATCGGCACGACGCCGCGGCGCGGCACCAAGGTCACCTTCAAGCCCGACTCTCTGATCTTCGAGACCACGGAGTTCAGCTTCGACATTCTGTCGCAGCGGTTGCGCGAGCTGGCGTTCCTCAACCGCGGCCTGCGCATCAAGATCGTCGACGAGCGACCCACGCCCGTCAAAGAGCACGAGTTCCACTACGAGGGCGGCATCGCGGAGTTCGTCCGCTACCTCAACCGCGCCCGCACCGCGCTGCACACGGCGCCGGTCTACCTCGCCGGCCAGAAGGACGGCATCGACGTCGAGGTCGCGATGCAGTGGACCGACGGCTACAACGAGAGCACCTACTCCTTCGCCAACAACATCAACACCATCGAAGGCGGCACCCACCTGATCGGCTTCAAATCGGCGCTCACGCGCACGATCAACTTCTACGCCTCCAAGAGCGGCATCCTGAAGAAGGACGGCGAGACGCTCCAGGGCGACGACGTGCGCGAGGGCCTGACGGCGGTGATCAGCGTCAAGGTTCCCGAGCCGCAGTTCGAGGGTCAGACCAAGACCAAGCTCGGCAACAGCGAGGTGAAGGGCATCGTCG
>CAZYMF010000099.1:0-14089 GCA_964648215.1 uncultured Binatia bacterium (SeqCode)
TTGCCCGAGCCGGTCGGCCCGATCAGCAGGATGTTGGACTTCTGCAGCTCCACCTCGCCGGTGACCAGCTGGCTGTCGATGCGCTTGTAGTGGTTGTGGACCGCCACCGACAGCACCTTCTTGGCCTGCTCCTGGCCGATGACGTACTGGTCGAGCACCTTCTTGATCTCGGACGGCTTCGGGACGGTCGAGGTCGACGCCAGGCCCTCTTCCTGGTCGCACTCCTCGGCGATGATGTCGTTGCACAGATCGATGCACTCGTCGCAGATGTACACGGTTGGCCCAGCGATGAGCTTGCGCACTTCATCCTGGCTCTTTCCGCAGAAAGAGCAGACGAGATTCCCGCCCCGATCGCTATCATGCTTGGCCATAACTCCCTCAGACTTTCCGCACCGGTCGACTCGCGATCACCTCATCGACCAGCCCATACTCGACCGCCTGCTTTCCGGTCAGGAACAGATCGCGATCGGTGTCCTTCTCGATGCGCTTGAGGCTCTGCCCCGTGTGGGCCACGAGGATGGCGTTGAGCTGCTCGCGCATGCGCAGGATCTCGCGCGCCTGGATGTCGATGTCGGCGGCCTGGCCCTGCGCCCCGCCGAGAGGCTGATGGATCATCATCCGCGAATGCGGCAGGCAGAACCGCTTGCCGCTCGTGCCCGCCGCCAGCAGCCAGGCCGCCATGCTCGCCGCCTGCCCGAGGCAGAGCGTCGAGATGTCGGGCTTGACGTACTGCATGGTGTCGTAGATGGCGAGACCGGCCGTCACCGAGCCGCCCGGGGAGTTGATGTAGAAGTGGATGTCCTTCTCCGGATCCTCCGATTCGAGGAAGAGGAACTGTGCGGTCACCAGGTTGGCGATCTCGTCGTTGATGGGGGTGCCGAGGAACACGATGCGGTCCTTGAGCAAACGGGAATAGATGTCGTAGGCGCGCTCACCCCGCCCCGTCTGCTCGACAACGATAGGAACCAGGCTCATGGCGTCTGCTTGACGTCGCTCATCCGGCACGAATTCTAGCCCTTTTGTTCCGGGTCAGCAACGCTGGATGTTTGCTCGACCGTGGTGATCGTCGCGCGCGAGGCGACCAGCTCGAGCGCCCTTTGTTGCAGCAAGCGCGTGCGCAGGGCGTTGCGCGCGCCTTCGTCCCGGTACAGCGCTCGTACCCGTTCCCCGGCGTTGCCGGCCTGGGCCACCATCGCTTCGATCTCGCTGTCGAGGTCGGGCTCGCCGATCTCGATGTGCTCTTGCCGCGCGACGGCCTCGAGCAGCAACGCTGCCTTCACCTGCTCGCGGGCTCGCGGCTCGAGCTCGGCGCTGAGACGCTCGACCACGCCGCGCTCGTCGCGCTGTGGCAGCTTCGGATTGCGCATCGAATGGAGAAAGTCCTCCGCCAGCGCGTGAGAGCGCCGGTGCACCATGGCCTCGGGAACCATGAGATCGTTCCCCTGGATCAGCCGATCGATCAGCGCCGCGCGCACCGCCTCGTCGGCCCGCTGTGCCGCCTCGGCTTCGAGCCGCTGGCGGACGCGCTCGCGCAGGGCCGCCAGGGTGTCGCACTCGCCGTGATCCTTGGCGAAGTCGTCGTCGAGCGCGGGCATCTCCTTGCTCGCCAGCGCCTTGACGGTGACGCGGAACTGGATCGTCTGCCCGGCGAGATCGGGATTACTGTGGTCGGCGGGGTACGTCACGGCAAACTCGCGCGTGCTCCCGACCTCGACTCCCTCGATCTGCTCGTCGAAGCTCTCGGTGAAGGCGCCGCGGCCGATCTCCAGCACGCGGCTCTCCCCGCGGCCGACCACCTTGCCGTCACGGCGCGCCTCGTAGTCGATCGTGGCCACGTCGCCGCGCCGCAGCTGCGTGCGATCCTCGATCGGGCGCAGCTGCGCCAGCGACTCCCGCAGCCGCTCGAGAAAGGCGTCGACGTCGGCGTCGGCGATCGGCGCCAGCGCGCGCTCGACCTCCAGCCCCGTGTAGTTCTGGGCCTCCACCTCGGGCCGGACCTCCACGGTGGCGGAGTAGCGCAACGCCGCGCCCGGCTCGGCCTTCTCGGTGACGATCTGCGGCTCGCTGACCACGGACAGCCCGCGCTCGCGCAGCGCCTCTTCGTACGACTGTTGGATCAGCTTGCCGAAGACCTCCGCGCGCACCCGATCGCCGAAGAGCTGCTCGAGCACCGGCCGCGGCGTGCGCCCGGGGCGAAACCCGCGCACACGGGCGCTGCGCCCGAGCTCGCTGAACGCGCGCTCCATCTCGTCGCGCACTTCTTCCGCCGGCACCTCGACCGCCAAACGGCGACGCACCGGGTCCACGGTTTCTACTTCAACCTTCATCATTGTGTTTTCACGCGTGCTGCGACTGGTTAACCACACGTCTTCCGGTGATTCAAGGAAAGCGTTGTCCGGACAGCATTATCGCAAGCGGCTGATAACACAAGCATGCCCTGCATGAAGGCGCCAGGCGCAGAGGCACGATGGCGCCCCAGACGGGCAGTGGACCGAGAGAGAGGGGGAGGCTCGCATCGCGCAACCAGCGGCCGTGGAGACGAGACCGGCGGTCGATTTCAAAATGCGCCCACTGCCCGGCATCGGCGCGCGTGGACGTCGCGGCCTCGATGTGCGATGAGAGCGCAGCGATCCTGGCTGCGCATGACCGAATCCGTGATTGCTCATCGCCCGATCCGGCGGAACCTACCGATCCGGCGGAACCTGCAATGAAGGTGCACCGCACCGCAGGCGCCGGCGCTCTCACGCTCATCCTGTGCCTGTTGCCGTCCTGCGCGCCGCCACCGCCGCCGCGCCCGCTGCCAACGGCGGTACCCGCTAAGAGCGCGGACACCGCCTGGCCGCGGCCGAAGGTGCTCGACCTTGCCCTGCAAGCCTTTCAGTGCGGCGAACGGGAAGGTCGCTTCGACCGCCCGGTGTTGACCGTCATCGACTACAGCCTCCCGTCGCGTGTGCCACGGCTGTGGGTCATCGACGTAGAGCGGAACCGGGTCCTCTATCACGAGCTGGTCGCACACGGCGAGAAAAGCGGCGACACCATGGCCGTAGCGTTCTCGAACGAGATGGGCTCGCATGAGTCCAGCCTCGGGTTGTTCCGCACCGAAGGGGTGTACACCGGCCAATTCGGCTACTCGTTGCGTCTCTCCGGGCTCGAGCCCGGCATCAACGACAGGGCCCGTGAACGCGCCATCGTCGTGCACGGGTTCCCGGACATCAGCCGCTCCTTCGCCGCCAAATGGGGGACGATCGCCCGCACGTGGGGATGCCCCGCGGTGCCCGAGGACGTTGCGCCGCAGATCATCGATAGCATCGCCGGCGGCTCCGCCGTCTTCGCATACTACCCGGACGCGGAGTGGCTGCAGGGGTCGCACTACTTGCACTGCGGCGCCCAGCTCGCCCGCGCCTCCGGCGGCAACTGACCCGAAGCGCGGGCGCGGCATCGCCTCCGGGGTCGTTGCCGCGGGGCGAGACGTCGCCCTCCTGCTCTGATAGTGCTCGGACTGTATAGTGGCGTTGTGCCGGGTGTTCCGCGGACAATGGACGTGTCCTACTTTCATGGGCTGCGGCTCGCCGCAGCGATCGCCGCGCTGCTCGCGCTGGCCACCGGGTGCAGCCACCGCCGCACCACGATCCGGCCTGCCGCCGCGGCCATCGTGATCGCGAGACCGTCACCGTCCCCGACCCCGACCCCGGCCAGGAGGCACGCCCGATTGCCCAAGCTGGGGACCGCCCCTTTCCGCGTCTGCGCCTTTGCATTCCACGGCCCGGACGAGCTCGCCGCCATCAAGTCTCACTTGCCGGCGAAGGACTTCGACTTCCTCGACCTGACTCCCGCCGCCGAGGAGAGCCCCGAGTCGTCGACGCCGCCCGCATCTCCCGCTGCTTCCGCAGCGCCGATCGAAACCGCGCCGGGCTGGCTCATGGATACGTGCCGGCCGGAGCTACGTTGTGACGTCGTGATCTATTCCGGGGAGTTTGCGGGCGGGTTCTTCGGCAAGTACGGCATCTCTCTCAACGTTCAAGAGATGGAGGAGGCCTCTTGCCAGTCGCGTTGCCAGGGCCTCTTTCACGAGCCGCGCGAGGTGTTCTTGCTCGCCTGCAATACGCTGGCGACGAAGGGCGCCGACGAACGGACGCCGGAGCAGTACTTCGACGTCCTGCGCGCGCACGGCTTCAGTCGCGCCGACGCCGAGCGCGTGGTCGATCTCCGCTACGGTCCGCTCGGCCCGAGCTTCAGGGAATCGCTGCGCCGGATCTTCATGGGGGTTCCACGCGTCTACGGGTTCTCCTCCGTCGCCCCCTGCGGGCAGGCCACGGCACCGCGACTGCACCAATATTTCCAGCGCAAGGGTGATTACGCGCAGTATCTCACGCGGGCCGGGCGCGGCGGCTCGCCCAACCGGGAGCTGCTCGCGTCGTTCAAGGGGACCAGTCTCGTGCAAATCACCGGACTGACTCCGCTCGAGCCGGCGGCGGCCGATCGCGCCCTGGTGTGTAGACTGTACGACGACACGCAGACGGTCGGCGAGCGCCTCCGCATCGTTCATCAAACGTTGGCGCGAAGTGACTTCCTCTCCTTCGTCCCGACGATCGAGGTGTTCTTCAGTCGTCATCCGCCGGATCAGATGCGCGGGAACGATCGACGACTTTTGCGCGAAGTCCAATCGCTCGAGGCGCCGCGGCGGGAAATGACCGAGCTGATGTATCGCCTGAACGTGTCGGCGTTGAAGATGCAAATGGCGCATCTGGCGTGGCAGCTCGGGTGGATCACGCCGGGCGAGTACCATCGTCTCGCCGTGGAGGGCGCGAGACAGCTCCTGGCCGAGCCCCTGTCGACGGAGGTCGTAGACATCGGCTGCGAGTTGGCCAAGTACGACACGTCGGCGGGCGCCACGCTGCGATCGGAGGAGATTCCCCAACGGCTCCTCTGGCACTCGGAAGGGTTCCGCTTGCTCGACTGCTTGGCGCCGGCCGACCCGCGGGTCACGGTGCGCATGCTGGCCGGGCTCGACAACATCGACGAATCGACACGGCTGTGGGCCGCGTATGCGCTGTCGCGCCGGCTCCCGCTCGACGATGCCATCCTGACGACATTGGCGCGACGCCTGGATGATCCCTCCGCCGGGGTACGCGACCGCATACGATGGATTTTCGGAGCCCAGGCACCGCTTTCCTCTGACGTGCTGGGGGCGATACGAGCCTGCGATCCCGCGCTGGCGAAGACCCTGGGAGCGGGCGCCCGAAGAGAGCAGTGACGGCGCTTGCGCGGGCGAAATGAGTTATCGCGCCGAGCACCTCGTGGCGCCCACCGTCCGGCCTCCCGTTGGTGATTCGGCCCCGGTGTTTTGCTAAAGGAGGGTACGGGTTGCGGAGGTGCCGGCGGGCCCGCGCCCGCCCTCAGACGGAGGCCGCATGCTGAAGCATCGCGTGTTGATCAGTGAAGCCGCGATCACGACACGCGTCGGCGAGGTGGCACACGCGATCCTGCGCGACCTCCCCACGCAACGGCCGATCTTCATCGGCCTGCTCACCGGCAGCTTCGTGTTCCTTGCCGACCTGGTGCGCGCCGCGGCGCGACTCGGTCTGGAACCGGCGATCGACTTCATGGCCACCTCACACTACGGGGCCACCATCCGCTCGCCCGGCACCGTGCGGATCGTGCAGGACGTGAGCCTGGAGGTCCACGGGCGCGCCGTGCTCATCGTCGATGACATCCTCGACTCGGGCCTCACACTGCGCGCCGTGCGCGAGCACGTGGCGGCGTCCGCTCCCGGCTGGCTGCGCACGTGCGTGCTCCTCGACAAGCCGTCGCGCCGTGTCGCCGCCGTCGAGGCCGACTACGTCGGCTTCCAGGTGCCGGACGTCTGGGTCATCGGCTACGGCCTCGACGCCCGCGAGGAGGGTCGATCGCTGCCGTACGTCGGCGCGGTCGACCCGGAGGCCGGGTCAGAGGAGGCATGACGCCGATGGATGGCGAGCGCGACGTCGGGCATCTCGAACACATCATCGCCGTCGCCCGCGGCGAGGAGCCGGCCGACCTGGTCATCCACGGTGGGCAGGTGATCAACGTCTTCTCCGGCGAGATCCACCGCGCCGACGTCGCCATCTCCGGCGGCCGGGTGATCGGCTTCGGCTCGTACGAAGGCCGCGAACAGCTCGACGCGACCGGGCTGTTCGTCGCGCCCGGCTTCATCGACGCCCACATCCACGTCGAATCGACGCTGCTCACGCCGCGCGAATTCGCCCGCGTCGTCGTGCCACTGGGAACCACGTCGGTCGTCGCCGATCCCCACGAGATCGCCAACGTGCTGGGGCTCGACGGCATCAGCTACATGCTGACCGATTCGCAGGACCTGCCGCTGACGATCTACTTCATGTTGCCGTCCTGCGTGCCGACAACCGAGCTGGAGACCGCCGGCGCCCGGCTCGGCGCCGGCGAGCTCGCGATGTTCGTCGGCCACCCGCGCGTGCTCGGTCTGGCCGAGGTGATGAACTATCGCGGCGTGCTGGCCAAGGACCGGCAGCTGCTCGACAAGATCCGCCTCGTGCAGGGCAAACGGACGGACGGGCACGCGCCGGGCCTCACCGGCAAGGATCTCAACGCCTACATCGGCGTCGGCATCAAGTCCGATCACGAGTGTACGCGTCCGGAAGAAGCGCTGGAGAAGCTGCGCGCGGGCATGCACGTGCTCATCCGCGAGGGGACCCTCGCCAAGAACCTGGAGGCGCTGCTGCCGCTGGTGACACCGGCGAACGCGGTGCGCTGCGGGCTGGTGACCGACGACCGGCATCCGAAGGATCTGCAGACCGAGGGACACGTCGATCACCTCCTCCGGCGCGCGGTCCGTCTCGGGATGCCGGCGCTGACGGCGGTGCAGATGGTCACGATCAACCCGGCCAAGTACTTCTTCACCGCCGATGTCGGCGCCGTGGCCCCCGGCTATCAAGCGGACCTCGTACTGCTCGAAGATCTCGTCGAGTTCCGCGCCCGTGTCGTGCTGAAGAACGGCCGGCAGGTGGCGCGCGACGGCCGGCTCGTCGTCGACCTGCCGCCGCCGGCCCAGGCGCCGCGAAGCGCCGTCAACGTCGGCTGGCCGCGCATGGGCAGCCTGGAGGTGCCGAGCGACGGCCAGCGGCTGGCGAAGGTGATCGAGCTGATGCCGGATCAGCTCGTCACCCGCACGGCGCTGGTGCGATTGACCACGCGCGACGGGCTCGCGGTGGCGGATCCGGAGCGCGACCTCTGCAAGCTCGCCGTCGCGGAGCGGCATCGCGGCACGGGAAACGTCGGCGTCGGCTTCGTCAAAGGCTTCGGCCTCGAGGCCGGCGCGATCGCTTCGACCGTCGCGCACGACTCGCACAACATCGTCGTGGTTGGGACGAACGACGGGGACATGTGGGCGGCCATCAAAGCGGTCGAGCAGATCCAGGGTGGGCTGGTCGCCGTGAAGGACGGCACGTTGCTCGCCGCAGTCCGGTTGCCGATCGCCGGGCTGATGTCGGATGCGCCGTTCGAGCATGTCGTGGCCGAGGTCGACGCGCTGTTCGCCGCGGCACGCGGGCTCGGCAGCCCGCTGCGCGACCCGTTCATGGCGCTGTCCTTCATGGCGCTCCCGGTCATCCCGACGCTCCGGCTCACCGACCGCGGCCTGGTCGACGCGGAGCGGCTCCAGCTCGTTCCGCTGTTTGCCGAGGAGTAGGTGCGTGCCGCCAACCGCTCGAGACCGCACTGCGTCGCGCGATTGATTGACTAAGTCTAGAACTTAGTCTACTTTCTGTCCGTGGAAGTCAATATTCATCAAGCCAAGACGCACTTCTCGAAGCTGCTTCAACGGGTGACGGCCGGAGAGGAGGTCATCATCTCCAAGGCGGGAAAGCCGGTGGCGAAGCTGGTTCCGATCGCCGGCCGGACCCGCCGGCGGTTCGGGATGGACCAGGGGGTATTCGAGGTGCCCGACGACTTCGACGCGCCGCTTCCGAAAGACGTGCTCGACGGCTTCGAGTCGTGAAGTTCCTGATCGACACCCATTGCTGGCTGTGGTTGCAGGCCAGCCCCGAGCGGTTGTCGCCCGAGGTGCTGTCGCTGCTGGAGAACCCGGGCAACGATCTGTTCCTGTCGGCGGCCAGCTCCTGGGAGATTGCGATCAAATGCGCGCTCGGCAAGCTGCCGCTCCCCGAGCCGCCTGCTCGCTACGTGCCGCGCCGCATGACGGCCAGCGGCAGCCGGGGCCTTGCCGTCGAGCATGCCCATACCCTTCGAGTCGCCGAGCTTCCGCCGCACCACCGGGATCCCTTCGATCGCCTGCTGGTTGCCCAGGCGCAAATCGAGAAGCTGGTGCTGGTCACCGTCGATCGACAGTTCGAGAGATACGACGTCGAGCTACGCTTCGCGCGTTGACCGCGCGGGACCGTCAGGACGTGATCCTCCAGTTGGCCGACTCCGGAGAACCCAAGGCATCCCACGGTCCGCGGAAAACCCCGGGGCGGTTCACTCCAGCCCCAGTCTCTTCGCACACGTCGCGTTGCCACACGATGGAGGCGAGCGTGGCGCGATGCGCGTTCTCGGTAGGGTGTGGCCGCCCCGCGGATGAGATACCATCGAGCAGGAGGTGGCCGGCAATGAGTGAACTCGGTGACGACGAACTCCGCCTCGAAGCCGTGGGCGGCGAGCTCTCCATCAAACGGAACCAGCATGGCATCCCCGTGATCACGGCCGATCAGTTCCAGGACGCGTTGTACGGGCTGGGTTTCGTCCAGGCCCACGACCGGGGCATGCAGATGGAAATGACGCGTCTGGCGACCAGGGGCCGGCTGTCCGAGCACCTCCCGCCCTCGGACAATCTGGTCGCACTGGACATCGCGCTCCGGCGCTACGACCTGTGGGGATGTGCGCGTCGCGAGGGAGACAAGCTCGAGGGCGAGATCCTGAACGAAGCGCTGGCCTTCTGCCGCGGGATCAACGACCAGTTCGCAAACAACCCCCCGCAGGAGTTCGCGCTGATCGACTACCGGCCGGAACCGTGGACGCCGGCGGACTGCCTGGCCGTGGCCAAGATCGTGGCGCTCGTCGACATGGACGAAACGCAGGCCTGGATCAAGAAGGTCATCGTGCAAATGATCCAGAACGGCGTCTCCGTCGACATGCTGAAAGAGCTGTTCGTGTACATGAGCGAGACGCCGGGCCCCGAGTACCTGGCGATCCTGAAACAGGTGAAGATGCCCGAGCCGTACGTGCCGGCGACGGTGCCGTGGGCGGCCCTTCCCCGCTTGCGTACCAGCAGCCATTGGATGGTGTCGGGCCGCAGGACCATCACCGGCAAGCCCATTCTCGCCGGCAGCCCGGAGTTGGATTCGGCGCGGCTCCCCGCCATCTGGCAAGAGGTCCTGCTCCGGATCGGCGATTTCTATTGCATGGGCGTCTTCACGCCGGGCCTACCCGTTCCAGCGCTGGGCAGAACCAACACCCTCTCCTGGAGCGCCACGTACGCTTGCATGGATGTGATGGACTACTTCATCGAGGACGTGCAGGACGGCAGATACCGCCGGGGCGACGGGTGGGTCCCGCTCGCGGCGCGGGACGAAGTGATCGCGGTCAAGGATGGCGCACCGCGCGCGGTGCGGTTCTACGAGACCGAGCACGGCGTGCTGGACGGCGATTCCCGGGAGGACGGGTACTACCTGTCGCTGGCCATGTCGATGCGGGACACGGGGGCGCAGGTTCTGTCGAACTTCACCCGGGCCTACCGCAGCGCCACCGCGGCCGAGGCCATGGACCATCTCTCGCGGGTGGACTGCATGGCCTTCAACTGGGGCCTCGCCGACAGCGCCGGAAACATCGGCTACCAGATGAGCGGCCGCTGTCCGATCCGACCACCGGGCTGGCGCGGGTTTCTCCCGCTGCCGGGATGGGACGCGGCCTATGACTGGCAGGGGTACTACGGACCGGAAAAACATCCGCGCCTGCTCAACCCCGACAGCGGCTACTTCATGACCTCCAACCAGGACCTCAACCACCTCTCGGACGTGCACATCCAGAGCATGCCGATGGCCGACGACCGGGCCGAGCGAATCTCGGAGCTCCTGGCGGCCCGCGCGGATCACACGGTCGAGGGCATGATGGCGATGCAGTACGACGTGTACGGCAAACACGCCGAGCGCATCATGCCCCTCGTTCGCCCGCTGCTGCCGGACACCGCCAACGGCAGGCTGCTCGCGGGCTGGGACCTGCGCTACTCGTCGGACTCTCTCGGGGCGAGCCTGTTCGAGGCCGTCTATACCGAGCTGATCGAGACGGTCTTCGGCGACCACGGGGTGGGCCGCGCGGTGATCGAGTTCATTCTCGGCAATTCGGAACTGTTCAACCTGTACTACGGGCAGTTCGACCGCGTGCTGCACCACGCCGACTCGCTGTGGTTCGGGGGCAAGCCGCGGGAGGCGCTCTTCCGCGAGGCGATTGCGCGCGGCCTGGCGGTGGAGCCGGCGCCGTACGGCAGCACGCGCCGGGTGATGATGAAGCACATCGTCTACGGGGACATCGCCCCCCAGTACAACTACGGCCCCATCGAGATCATCGGCGCTCGCGGCACGGTGTCGCAGGGTGCCATCTTCAAGGCTCCGGGCGGGCGCATCGGCACCTTCTCCCCGACGATCAGGTTCGTCGCCGACCTCTCGGGAGACCGCTACTACTCGTGCCTGGCCGGCGGTCCCTGCGAGCAGCCCGCGTCGAAGTGGTACACCTCAGGCGTGGAGGATTGGATACGCGGCCGCTACAATCTCATCGAGCCCCGGATGGAGTAGGATGTGGGTGCGCCTTCGAGCTGAGCGAGGCGGCGTGAGATAGTCCGTCTTCGTCGAACGAGAGCTCCAAGTTGGAACCAAACCACCCCGTCTGGGGCTCAACGATCGCTAGTCGAATAGGGCCGCGACTGTTTGCATGGGCAGAAAGAGGCGAGTGGGTCGTTCGGGGAAAGGCATGAAGTTGAAGTGTTTGTAGAACCGGATCGCGTTGGCGTCGATGGCATCGACAACCACGGCAACAGCCGCGATCTGCGACGATTGGGTGAGGGAGCGGTGCAGGGCATCCATGAGCAGGAACTCGCCAAAGCCCTGCCCTGCGTGTCGCTGGTCCACGGCGAGACGCCCGAGAAGAGTCACCGGGACATTTGGGTAGGAGGGAAGTCTTCTGGCCGTGTCTGGCGGCAGGTCCGAGAGGTCGATGGCGAACGACGAAAGCGTGTAATAGCCGAGGATGATCTCTTCGCCGGGGCCGGGAACGAGGACGAACGGAGCTGCGATGTATCGCCGCGCATCCTGACGGGCGCGCTCCTTCAGGTACTGGTCAAGGCTGGGATTGCCGCACGAAAACGCCGCGCGATCGTGCCGCTTACCAAGCGGTTCAACGAGCATTCACAGCGCGTCGCTTATAGCGCTGGGCGCCCTTGCGCAGGCGCGGCCCCGGCGCCGGGGCTTTGAGAAGCGCGGCGACGAACGCCTCGCGGTCGCGCAAGCTCAACGTCATCGCCTCATGCTCGCGCAGAGTTCGGGTTGCGGCCTCCTGGGCCGACGTGACGACGAAATCGGTTAGGGATCGGCCCGTGAGTGCGGCGGCCCTGAGCAGGATAGACTTCTGCTCGGGCGTGAGCCGGGCTTCGAAGCGTGCGGCCTTATGGCTCTCACGACCGGTCTTTGTTTCCGAGGAACGCATGGGTTCAATCCCCTTATGAATCCAGTGTACGGGTGATTTCCGTACGCGTCAAGAAATTCGCTGGCCCGCGTTCAAGCGCGGGCTGCCTAACGGCTTCTTCGGGGTTCGCCGCTACCGTGGGTCGGTGTCGGCGTTCGTGAACGAAGGCGATCCGGTCATTCGTTTCCGATGGCACCTGCGGAGAGGTGATGGCGGGCCTGCAGACAACGAACAACTGCAACGGCACGATGGCCTGCAACGGATCGGGGACGTATGCGCTGGCCAACGGCCAGAGTTGCAGCACGGGCAGCGAATGCGGCAGCGGCATGTGTAGCAGCGGCGTGTGCGGGCTGAGCAACGGGGGGCCACCTGCACCAGCGACGGCCAGTGCGCCAGCAACGTCTGCAGCAGCACGTGTGAGGGCGATTGCGATTGGAATGGTCACGTAACTGTAGACGAACTGGTGCAGGGCGTCGACATCACGCTCGGCACGGAAGCCCTCGACCAGTGCAGCGCGTTCGACTGCAACGGCACGGAAGCCGTGACCGTCGACTGTCTCGTCAAGGCGGTGAACAACGCCCTGATGGGCTGCTTGCGGAGGTGTGCAGATTCCGAATGAAGCGGAACACTGATCCCGGCGGTGGGTCTTACCCGAATGAAGAAGCAAAGGAGGGGTCGGTCCTTCAGGTGAGAAAGAGGCTGTTGTCGATGCGCGGCGTTGGTCTAGGGTGGACCCCAGCAAAGCAATCACGTGCATCGATCGCGCCCCGACGAGCCGGGAGCAACGGCGAAGCGCGCCTACGAAACGCCTGATTCTAGTTTCCAGGGCTGAACACCCCTCGGCTGCCAAACGTGCCGTCGAGCATGCCCATACCCTTCGAGTCGCCGAGCTTCCGCCGCGCCACCGCGATCCCTTCGATCGCCTGTTGGTCGCCCAGGCGCAAATCGAGAAGCTCGTGCTGGTCACCGTCGATCGCCAGTTCGAGAAGTACGACGTCGAGCTACGCTTCGCGCGTTGATCGAGGGGCCCTCGATGGACAGCGCCGATACGGAACCGAGGGCCATATCTCGCCGACCCGAATCCGTACCAAGGCACCGAGCCGGGCGAGGCGAGCCCGGTCGTGGTGATTCGGAGTAACCTGCTCAACGAAGCGGACGATTCGAGTTTCAACTCCGAATGCGTCGGAGCGTGTCCGCAAGAGCCTGCTTGCTGCGGTCCAGACTCGCGTGGTCGATGCGCCCGTGCACGTCACCCTGCTCGGCCGCCGCCACCGCGCGCTCGTACCACGGCTGCGCCTCCTCGTATCGGCCCGTCTGAGACAGACAGTAACCGATCTGGTGCAGGCTCGTCCCCAGACTCGCGTGGTCGATGCGCCCGTGCACGTCACCCTGCTCGGCCGCCGCCACCGCGCGCTCGTACCACGGCAACGCGTCGGTGAAGCGCCCAATCTGGGATAGAGCGAACCCTACAGAGTGTTGGGCGCCTGCTTCCGCCACCCCCCCGCCGGCGAAGCCATCCCAGGCATCGGGCTCCAGCGCGAAGGAGAGCAACCTGAGCGTCGCGTCGGCGCTGGCTGGATGATCGATGGCCTCCCGCACGGCTGCTCTGAAATGCGTCGCCAACGCTTCGCGCACGCCGCTCAACGCGCCCGCCGGCATCGCTGCCACCTGCTCGCGCACGAAGCGGCGCCAGAGCCCGTGCATGCGCAGGGGATCGTCGCCCTGCAGGACGAACAGATCGGCGCACGCGTTCACGGCGCGGTCGAATGCACCGGCGGACCACCCGACAGACTCCGTCAGCACCGACCGGAGCAGCTCGCCCGGAATGCGGTCCGCCTGAAAGAAGGTTGCCGCCGCCAGCAGCAGACGGGCCTCGTCGTCGAGGACCGCCCACGGCCGCGCGAAGCTCTCCCGGGCTTCGTCGGCCAGGTCCGGAGTCGGCGCCGCGGCGCGACCGTGTCCGGCGGCGTGCGCCAGGCTTCTCGCCGCCGGCACCAGCTGGACCGGAAGGCCGCCGCTCTGCTGCACGATCGTCGCCCCGTAGCGCTGCGCCAGCTCCGGGCTGCTCAGCTCCGCGACCAGCAAGCGCGCCGCCGCATCCGAGAGCGGCGGCACCGGGATCTTGCTCCAGCGCTGATCCCAACGCTCCCAGGTAGTCGTGACGATCACGTGACACGGCATGCCATGAGGCGGCAGCCACGGTTCCAGATCATTCGGGTTCTGCGCGTTGTCGTAGATCAGCAAGCACGGCGACGCGCCGAGGGCCAGGAGGGACTGTAGGCACTGATCCTCGAGCGACAGCCCGGCCGGCAGCGGCACGTGCAGCACGTTGCGCCCGACTTTGACGAGATCCACCGGCGGGCCGCTGCTGCCCACGTCGACGACGAACGTTCCACCCGGGTAGGCG
>CAZYMF010000099.1:14189-17084 GCA_964648215.1 uncultured Binatia bacterium (SeqCode)
GGCGTCGCGCCATCGACAAGCACTGGGACGATGACCTTGTTCCCCGCTAGCGCCGACTCAAGCTCCTTCCGCACCCAGTCCTGCGGGTCGTCGAGGCGACGGATGCCGTCGGCCCCCTGCAGCGTCAGCCAGCGGCGCCCGATCAGCGCGATGACGACGGTCGACTGCTCGACCTCGTGCCGCAACCGGTCGGGCCAAGGCTCGCCTGGCTCGATGCTGCGGTGGTCGAGAAACACTTCACCCCGCGCCAAGTGGCTGAATAGCTCGCGATACAGGGTTGCAGCAACCGGGCCTGTGTCATCACTTCGATAGTTGATGAAGAGCCGTGGCACGTCGTCGCGAGGAGCCATGATGCGACGAGACTAACACATCGGCAGTCAATGATGCATCTCATGTGCTTCTCGTCAGCTACACCGGAGATGCTCGTCACGCTGCGTTACGGCGCGGTCGCAGCTCGACCACGAGCTCGGAGTCCAGAGCGGCGGCGATGCGCCGCAGTGTCGCAAAACTCGGGCTACTGCCGCCTGCTTCCAGACGTGCGACCGCCGGCTGCGTACTGCCGATCCGGGATGCCAGCTCCGCCTGCGTCAGGCCGGCGCGCTCGCGCGCTTGCCGCACCCGTTCTGCCAATTCGAAGCCCTCCTTGGCCTGTCGGTAGCCGACGCGCCGCGCTTCGCTGTCGGCCTTCGCGCGCTTGATGCTCGTCCAACTACGCCGTTTCTTCACTATCTTCTTCTGCGACATGTTTCTCCTCGATGCAGCGTTGCATTGCCTTGCACGCCCGTTCGATCTCGGCTCGCTCCTGTCGTCGCTGCTTTCGAAACTTGGTAAGCAGAACGATCCGACGGCCGGCGGCAATGAAGTAGGACAGTCGGACTGCGTCCCCGCGGGCGCCCAGATAGAAGCGCAACTCCCTTAATTTTCCCCGCAACTGGCGCGTGTAGGGTTGGTCCAGTAACGGTCCCCGTTCAGCCAATAGATCGATATAGAACTCCGCATGACCAAACTCGGCCGCCGGAAGCGCCTCGAGCCATTCTGCCACCTCCACTTCCAACTCGACGCTTCCCCAAGGCATACCGAAGCTGCACATACCACATCTGGTATGTGGAGTGGAAGTGACGCAGTTGTTCCAAGGGGTCCCGCTTGATCGCGGGACGCAAGGCGACCCGGAGGGAGATGCAGCAGTACACGAGGGCGAAGCGACGACGGCCGAGCCCCCGGGGGCCTACGTTCTGCGGGGCTGACGCGCGCCAATCCTAGAGCGTGAGCGGCAGCTCGAGATGCTTCTCGTAGATCTCGTCGCGGTGTTCGAGCAGGACCGGGTCGAGTGCCGCGCGGGTGGCGTCGTCCATCGCGGAGAACGCCTTGCGGAAGGCGTCGGGAATCGGGCACAGATCGTTGGGGAGCGGGGCGAACAGCGCCATGAACGTCGCGAGGTAGATGTCGGCCGCGGTCAATGCGTCGCCGATGAGATACCGGCTGCCCCGCTGGCGCTGCTGCGCCAGGCGGCGGGCGAACAGGCCGAGGATCTCGACGACGCGCCGGCCGGCCGCCGCGCCGTTGTCGCCACGATAGCCGTACTTGGCGCCCAGATACTCCGCGACCGGCCGGGGAAAGCCGGCGCCGCCGGTAAGGCTGAGGTGGACTCCGTGGAGGCGGCGGGCCCATCCCAGACCGTCCTCGCCGCAGATCTCGTGCGACAGCCCGAACAGCAAGGCGCGGTCCTCCGGGTTCGCCGGGATGAGCGCCGGTGTTGGAGCGAGCCGCTCGGCAAGGAGGAGGATCTCGGCCCACCCGGTGCGCGGCGCCTCGTCCTCATAGACGGCGATGGGCGCGCTGTCGTGGCCCGTCCACTCCTTCACCGCCGGACCTTCCGTGCCGAGTCGCGCCGCGACGTAGGGAATCTTCTCGTGGAAGAGGATTCCCTTTGCCGCTTCGCCCCAGGGGCTGGGAACGATCCCGACCATCACGACACGCAGCCCCGAACGCTGCTTGGCTTCCTCGACGGACACGAACTCGACCATTGCCATCCTCCTGCGAAACGCGTGCGCTCGCCCCGCCCGCTACAGCTTCTCGGCCGCCACCAGGCTGAGGAGATCGTTGCAGCCGTCCTCGATCATCGAAGCGCGCGCGTCGCGCAGCAGCTTCTCGATCGGGTACTCGCGGCTCAAACCGTTGCCGCCGAAGATCTGCAGGGCGCTGCTCGCCACCTCGAAGGCCGTGTTCGTCGAGGTCACCTTCGAAGCGACCGCCAGGTGCAGCTTCGGGGGAATGTTCATCGAGTTGTAGAGCGTCACCTGACGGCTCAGCGTCCGCGCCGACTGGACCTTGCGGAACATCTCGAACAGACGCATCTTCACGCTCTGGTGCTGGAAGATCGGCACGCCGCCCTGCACGCGCTGCTTGGCGTAGTCGAGGGCCAGGTCCAACGCCGCTTGCGCCACGCCGACGAAGATCGAGCCCATCCCGCCGTTGGCGTTGCACAGGATCATGTCGGTCGCGAACGGGTAGGACTCGGGCGGTATCACCATGTAGTTGGCCGGCACGCGCACGTTGTCGAAGAAGATCTCTCCCTGATTCAGCGCGCGCTGCCCGATCTTGTTCAGCGGCTTGCCCTTCGACACCCCCGGAACATCGAGCGGCACCAGAAGCCCGCCGTCGCCGCGCTTCCCGTCGCCGAGGTCGATGGCGCAGAACATCGCCGCCGCCTTGGCGATGGTGCCGTTCGAAACCCAGGCCGACTTCTGCCCGTTGATGACGAAGGAGTCGCCGTCCCGGCGCGCCATGCAGTTCGGCCGGCCCGGCTGCGCGGCGCCCGGTGTGTGCATGTAGTAGATCAGGTCGCTGCCGTGGTCCGGCTCGGTGCCCGCCCAGCAGCCGATACAGTCCTCGGCG
>CAZYMF010000100.1:0-16932 GCA_964648215.1 uncultured Binatia bacterium (SeqCode)
TCACCTCACCCTCGCCCTCTCCTCGAAGGAGAGGGAACCTGCAAACGAAGAGCAGTCGGAGTAGGTGAAAGGTCAAAGGTCAACTCGTCGCAGACCCAGGCGCGTGCAGGAACACGGCCGATGCGTTGACATCGCGAGCGCCCTGCTGGTATCCGGGCACGAACGCTTGTTAACCAGCTCGGGAACGCTTCGTGGATTCGGAAACGACGTACCTGCCTCCCTCTGCGCCCGCGCCGACCATGGCGGCGGCCATTCGTGCGCGCGCCGGCGACAGCGGTGAGCGAGTCTTCCTGCGCTTCGAGGACGAGTGCTGGATCTTTGCGCAGGCGTACCGCGAGGCGTGCCGTTGCGCCAACCTGTTTCTCCGCCACCGTGATCGCGAGCGGCCCTTCCACGTCGGCGTGCTGATGGACAACCTGCCCGAGTTCGTGTTCGCCGAGCTCGGCTGCGGCCTGGCCGGGGCCGCGCTGATCGGCCTCAACCCGACGCGCACCGGCGCGCCCCTGGCCCGCGACATCGCCTACAGCGATTGCCGCATCGTCGTGGTCGAAGCCCGCTACGCCGGGCAACTCCGCGAAGCGCTGGCCACCGACCCGACGCTGCAGCCGGAGGTATTCGTCGTCGGCGACTCCGATGCGTGGCCGGATCTGGCGTCCGCCCTCGCCGGCGTGCCGGACACCGACCCCGAGGTGCCGGTGGAGCCGACGGACCTGTTGATGGTCATCTTCACCTCGGGCACGACCAAGGCGCCCAAGGGCGTTCTCAACAGCAACGGACGGCTGATGCTGCTCGGCTGGGGCGCGTCGGTGCACATGTGCCAGTTTACCCCGGCCGATACCGTCTACGCCGCCATGCCGCTGTTCCACGCCAACGCCCAGATCCTCGCCGTCGTGCCGGCATTGTCCGCCGGCGGCGGCCTCGCCCTGGCGCGCCGCTTCAGCAAGACCAACTTCCTGGCCGACATCCGCCGCTACAACGCCACGCTGTTCAACTACGTCGGCAGCCCGTTCGCGTACATCATGGATACGCCGGAGAAGCCGGACGACGCCGACAACCCGCTGCGGCTCGCCTACGGCAACGAGGCGCCGCGACAGTACATCGAGGCGTTCGCCAAGCGCTTCGGCTGCGAGGTGATCGACGGCTACGGCGCCAGCGAGGTGGGCGTCGGCTTCGCGCGCGACCGCAGCGACCCGCAGCGCAGCCTCGGCCGCGCCGAAGGGGTGAAGATTCTCGACGACGACGGCAACGAGTGCGCGCCGGCGCGGTTCGACGAGGCCGGACGGCTGCTCAACGCCGACGAGGCCGTCGGCGAGATCGTCAACACCGGCGGCGTGTTCATGTTCGAGGGCTACTACAAGGACGAGGAGTCGACGCGCGCGCGCACGCGCAACGGCTGGTTCCACACCGGCGACCTCGGCTACCGCGACGCCGACGGCTTCATCTACTTCGCCGGCCGCGACGCCGAGTGGCTGCGCGTCGGCGGCGAGAACTTCCTCGCCCGGCCGGTCGAGGAGGCCATCGCGCGCTATCCCGACGTCATGCTCGCCAGCGTCTACGGCGTGCCCGACCCGGAGGCCGGCGATCAGGTGATGGTGACGATCAAGCTGCAGAGCGAGGCGAGCTTCGACGCCGACGCCTTCACCGCCTTCGTCGACACGCAACCCGATCTGCCGCCGCGCTGGCGCCCGATGTTCGTGCGCGTCGCCGGTGAGCTGTTGGTGACCCACACCAACAAGGTGCTCAAGCGCGTGCTCAAGCGGGACAAGTTCCTCGTCGACCGCGTCGCCGATCCGGTGTACTGGCGCCCGCGCGGCGCCGCCGCCTTTCGCCGCTTCACCCGCGAGGATCTCGCCGAGATGCGGCGGCGCTTCGAGCTCGCCGGCTACGCCGACCGGCTGGAGGAGTGATGGCCGAGGCAGCCAAGACGCCGCACGGGCTGGCGTTCGCTCCCGTGAAGGTCGGTGTCCTCATCGACCTCGACATGGGCACGAAGGAGGACTTTCTCGCCACGCTCCGCTTCGCCTTCGACGAGGCCTACGAGCAGCGGGTCATCCTGCGACCGGTGGAGCTGGTCGTGAAAGAAGCCGTGGGCCTGCCGCGCCTCGAGGCGAAGAACAGCATCGACGGCTACCTCGATCTGGTGCGCCAGGGCGTGCTGTGCACCATCGGCCCGCTGATCACCGACAACTCCCTCGCCCTGGCACCGGTGATCAACGAGACCGGCGTGCCGGCGGTCACGTGGACGGGGACCGATCGCTACTTCGGCGAGTACTGCTTCAACCTCGGCAACGGCGGCCTGGCCGAGGAGACCGCCATCATGGCGACGTGGATCCGGCGCAGCGGTTTCAAGACCGTCGGCATGATCCACGAGATCAGCCCCGGCGGCGTCGAGTACGCCGCGAGTTTCCGCTACTACGCCGCCAAGGAGAAGCTCGACGTCCTCATCGAAGCCTACACGACGCAGATTCCCGAGGATCTGGAGAATACGCTGGGAAAGATCCGCGAGCAGAAGCCCGATTGTCTCGCCTACCTGGGCTACGGCTATCCCACCATTCTCATGGGGCCGATGTTCAAGAGCCTGGGGTGGGATCCGCCGCGCATCATGACCACCGCCTTCCAGTTCTGCTACGCCAAGCCGGAGTGGATGGCCGCGCTCGAGGGCTGGCACGGCATCGACCAGATGTGCGAGCACAACCCGTTGCTGCGGCCGCTCTTCGACCGCGTCGCCGCGCGTCTGGGGAAGCGTCGCGACCACACCGTGACCGCGCTCAGCTACGACACGGCGCGCCTGATCGCCGAGGGCATCTCCCGGGCCAACCTGCTGACGCCCAAGGGCTTGAAGGAAGGTCTCGAAAAGGTGCGCATGCTCCCCGCCGCCAACGGCGGGCCGCGCACGCACATGAGCCTCGGCCCCTATGACCACAAGGCGTACAAGGGGGACTGGTTGCTCATCCGCAAGATCGAGGGCGGCAGGACCGTGTTCGTCGACCTCCACGACCCGTCGAGCACCTCGGCGCCGGGAGCACGCTCATGAGCGCGAAGCTCCTCCTCCCCACTTCGTCGGAGTTTCTCCATCTGCAGGCGCGGCGGCGGCGCGAAGCGGGCGGGTTGTTCTTCGCCGGCCGCAGAATTCCCTACGGCGAGCTGGCCGCGGCCGTCGACGAGCTGGCGTCGTGGCTGACCAGGCGGGGGCTGGGCGGCGGCGACCCGGTGGGCGTCATGGCCGCCAACGAGCCGGCGATGGTGACGACGATGTTCGCGGTGTGGTCGATCGGCGGGGTCGCGGTGCCGATCTCGGTGCGCTCGACGCGCGACGAGACGGCGCGGCTGCTGGCGCACTCGGGCGCGCGCGCGCTGCTGTGCGACACGGCGCGCGCGGAGGTCGCGCGCGACGCCGCGACGGCGGCGGCGATCGCCGTGCACGCCTGCGAGCCCGATCTGCCGCTGCGGCCGCGCATCCTGCGCCGCGCCAGGTCGCAACCGAAGGCGCGAGCGCCGCGTCCGCCGCGGGCAGAGGATCTCGCGGTGCTCGCCTACACCTCGGGCACCACCGGCGCGCCCAAGGGGGTGATGGTCAGTCACGCCAATCT
Organism: uncultured Binatia bacterium (SeqCode); assembly: GCA_964648215.1. GTDB lineage: Bacteria > Desulfobacterota > Binatia > HRBIN30 > JACQVA1 > CAZYMF01. The sequence goes on from CAZYMF010000100.1 coordinate 3,591, forward strand.
GCTGTGGTCGGCACTCGCCTGCGCCACCGCGCGCGGCGACCGCGCCGACGGCGTCGGCGCCTGCCTGAGCCCGCTCACGCACACCCCCGTGTTCGTCTCGCACCTGCTCTGCCGCATTCTGCACGGCGCCGGCGCCGTGCTGGTGGAGAAGTTCGACATCGCGGCCGTTCTCGAAGCCACCGCGCGCTGCGGCATCACCGACCTGCCGCTGATCGCCGGCATGGTGTTCGACGTCGTCGCCCTGAACGAGATCCCCGCCTCGGTCCGCCGCACGGTGGAGAAGGTCTCGGTCGGCGGCGCCGCCACGCCGATGGAGGCGAAGCGCGCGCTGGCGCGCATCTTCGAAGGCGCGGAGGTGATCGAGGCCTACGGCCAGAGCGAGTCGACCAACGGCGTCGCCATGGCCCGCGGCAGCAGCGTGTTCGACCATCCCGGCACCGTGGGGCGGATGAACCCCTACGTCACCGTCGCGGTTCGCCGCGGCGACGGCAGCCTCGCCGATGTCGACGAGGAGGGCGAGCTGGTCGTCGGCGGGCCGACGGTCATGCGCGGCTACTACCGCGACCGACGCGCCAGCGCGGCGGCGATCCGCGACGGCTGGCTGCACACCGGCGACCTCGGGCGGCAGAACGCCGACGGCTACTTCTTCGTCACCGGACGGGTCAAGTCGCTGATCATCACCGGCGGCGAGAACGTCTCCCCGGTCGAGGTGGAGGAGGTGCTGCGCACGCATCCCGACATCGCCGACGTCGCCGTGATCGGCACGCCGCATCCGAAATGGGGCGAGCAGGTGACCGCGGTGGTCGTTCGCCGCAACGGCGCCCGGCTCGACGCCGCGACGTTGAGCGAGTTCGCCGGCCGGCGCCTCTCCGGCTTCAAGAAGCCGCGCCGCATCGAGTTCATCGCCGCGCTGCCGCGCAATGCCGCCAACAAGGTGCAGACGAATCTGCTGAAGCAGCAGTTCGGCGAGTAGGGGCCGGGGCGAGGAAAGAGGATCTCACCACAGAGAGCACAGAGGAAATACGGAGCGATGACTTTAGTGCCAAAGTTCGCCCTAGTGGCGACATCTCGGACTGGGGTCCCTTCTCCCGGATGGGAGAAGGTCAGGATGAGGGGGATGAATTGAACGGCGAAGCCGCGCCTCATTTCTCTCGTCAGGCGAAGGCAGGTGCCAAAATGATTGTGGTTGCCTACGACATCATCTCATCCCCCTCACCTCAGTCCTTCTCTCCCATCCGGGAGAGGAAGCCGGGCGGGACAGGCGGTGGTGTTTCGCCAAGCGGGGATGTACCCCCGTTCGTGCCGGGAAATGGAATACGTCAGGAGTGAAAGCCAGATGGAAAATCGAGGTCCGCTCAAGGGCATCCGCGTCGTCGACGTCAGCCACCAGGCCGCGGGGCCGTGGTGCACCACCTTGCTCGGCGACATGGGCGCCGAGGTGTGGAAGATCGAGAAGCCCGACCGCGGCGACAGCATCCGCTACGCCCGCGGCGCCGATCCCAAGGTCGGCAGCTTCAACTTCTGGGGGCTGAACCGCAACAAGAAGTCGGTCGGCGTCGACGTCAAGAATCCCGACGGCGTCGCCCTGGTGAAGGAGATGATCGCCGGCGCCGACGTGCTGGTCGAGAACTTCCGCCCCGGCGTGATGGATCGTCTCGGCCTCGGCTACGAGGCGATGAAGAAGCTCAACCCGCGACTGATCTACGCCTCGATCACGGCGTTCGGCGCCACCGGACCGATGGCGCAGAACCCCGGCATGGACCTGATCCTGCAAGCCACCGGCGGCATGATGGGGCTGTCGGGATTTCCCGGCGGTCCGCCGGTGAAGGCCGCCGGTCCGGTCGCCGACATCTCGTCGGGCATCTACGCCGCCTACGGCATCGCCCTGGCGCTCTATCACCGCGAGCGCACGGGAGTCGGCCAGCGCATCGATCTCACCATGCTCGACGCCGTGATCTCGCTGCTCGCCGACATCTCGACCGCCTACCTCAACACCGGCCACAACTACGAGAAGTTCGGCAACGGTCATCCCGACCTGGTGCCGTATCAGGCGTTCGAGGCCAACGACGGCTACTTCATCGTCGCCTGCCTTACCAACGCCTTCTTCAAGCGGCTGTGCAAGGGGCTCGGCCACGAGGAGTGGCTGGAGAATCCGAAGTTCGCCAGCAACAACGCCCGCTGCCAGAACCGCGCCGAGATCGTCGGCCTGCTGCAGGAGATCTTCCACACCAACACGCGCGATCACTGGATCAAGCTGTGCACCGACAACGATCTGCCCGCCTGCCGCGTCAACGACCTGAAGGACCTCTTCGAGATGGAGCAGTTGCAGGCGATCGGGTCGGTGGCGCGGTGGGAGCATCCGAAGCACGGGCCGTTTCGCACCATGAACGTCCCCTTCCACATGAGCGAGACGCCGGGCTCGCTGCGCGTACCGCCGCCGGCGCTGGCCGAGCACACCGACGAGGCCCTGCGCGCCATGGGTAAATCGGACGAGGAGATCGCGCGGCTGCGCGCCGTCGGCGCCTGCGGGTGATGCCGAGCGCACCGATGTCCTCAAGCACGATCCGAAGACAAAGAGCTCACCACAGAGGCACAGAGGACACAGAGGGTGAGATCGCAGAGATGAAGGACGAGATTCCGATGGGGCTGTCTAGTGCGGCTGCTCCTAGGCATTTCCCCTGGCCGGCCTCGGTGTTCTCTGTGCCTCGGTGGTTCAGTATTTCCTTTCTGATGTTCGCTACATACGGCCTCAATCTTCGGTATCACCTGAGTCTGGAAGCCAGTCATGGCTGAGGCCACGGTTCTCTACGAGGTGGCCGACGGCATCGCCACCATCACCTTCAACCGCCCCGAGGCGATGAACGCCTTGCTGCCGGAGATGAGCGACCAGCTCGTCGCGCTCGTCGACCGGGCCGAGGCGGATGACGCCGTTCGGGTGATGGTGCTCACCGGCGCCGGCAAGGCCTTCTGTGCCGGCGGCGATATCAAGCTGATGGCGCGCCCCGACCGCATCGGGCGCACCGCCCTGGTCGGACGCGAGCGCGTGCTGCACGCCGCGCATAGCGTCGAGCGTCTGCTGCGCCGCGACAAGCCCCTGATCGCCGCGGTGAACGGGGCGGTGGCCGGCGCGGCCTGCGGCTATGCGCTGGCCTGCGACTTCATCGTCGCCTCCGAGACGGCGCGCTTCCTGTTCAGCTTCGTGCGCATCGGTTTCGCCCCCGACGGCGGCACGACGTATCTGCTCACCCGGCGGGTCGGCCTCGCCAATGCCCAGCGCATCGTTCTCACCGCCGAGCCGGTGTCGGCCGCCGAGGCGCTGCGTCTCGGCCTGGTGACCGAGGTGGTGCCGGCCGACGCCTTGCGCGACCGCGTGCGGGCGCTGGCCGGGACGATTGCGTCGCACTCGCCGAGCGCGATCCGTCTCTCTCGCGGCCTGCTCGATCGCGCCGTGTCGGCGGACTTCCGGCAGGCAACGGAGGCCGAGGCTCTGGCGCAGGGAATTCTCGGGGAGACCGAGGATCACAAGGAGGCCGTGCGCGCTTTCGTCGAGAAGCGCAAGCCGACGTTCACCGGCAAGTGAGCGCAGCGATGGAGACCCTCGGCTCCTTTCTCGACGACGTCTGCGCCCAACGACCGGACGCCGAGGCGGTTGCGTACGCGCCGCGCGCCGAGGTGACGGCGCGGATGACCTGGGCCGAGCTGCGCGCGGCGAGCCGTGTCGCCGCCAAGAAGCTCATCGGCCTCGGCGTGGGCAAGGGCACGCGCGTCGGCTTGCTGTGCTCGAACCGGATCGAGTGGCTGCCGATCGCCTTCGGCGCACTGCGACTCGGGGCCATCCTGGTGCCGTTCTCGACGCTGTGGAAGCGGGACGAGATCGCCCACGGCCTCACCCACGGCGACGTCGAGCTCTTGATCACTCTTCCCGGCTTTCTCAAGCACGACTACCTCGCCAGCCTGCACGACATCGTGCCCGGGCTGTCGCGGGCGCAGTCGGGGCGGTTGCGGTCGTCGTCGGCGCCGGCGCTGCGACGCGTCGTCCTGCTGCATGGAGAGACGGCGGGGGCCGAACGATGGGAGGCGCTGCCGGCGGACGTCGACGACGCCTTCCTCGATGCGCTGGAAGCGACGGTGTCGCCGGTCGACTGGGCGACGCTCTTCTTCACCTCGGGGACGACGGCAAAGGCGAAGGCGGTGCTGCACTGCCACGGCGCCCTGACCACCTCCGGCCGCCGTATCGCCGAGTGTCTCGGGATCACGCCGGAAGACGCGTGGTGGGGGCACATGCCCCTGTTCTGGAGCGGCGGCTTCATCCTCGGCGCTCTGTCGACGATGGCCGGCGGCGGCCGGCTGGTTCTGCACGAGCAGGTCGACGCCGGCGGCACCCTCGCGTTGCTCGAGCGCGAAGGGTGCACGATCATGGCGGGGTGGCACCAGGCCGGGCCGTTGCTCGATCATCCCGACTTTGCCAGGCACCGCCTGCGTCTGAAGAAGGGCTCCTATCACGCTCTCGCCACGCTACTCTTGGGACGCGATCACCGCGCCGTCGGGATGTACGGCATGAGCGAGACGGCGACGTGTGTCGCCTGCGCTCGCTGGGACGACCCGGAAGAGATTCGCTGCGGCACCTTTGGAAGGCCGCTCGCCGGCATGGAGGTGCGAATCGTCGACCCCGACTCGCGCTGCCCGGTGGCCGCGGGGGAGAGCGGCGAGATCCTGGTCAAGGGCCCGACGCTGATGGAGGGCTACTACAAGGTCCCGCGCGCGGCCACGTTCGATGCCGAAGGGTTCTTCAAGACCGGCGACCTCGGCTCCTTCGACGAGCGCGGCTACCTGCACTTCGCCGCGCGCCTGAAGGACGTCATCAAGACCGCCGGCGTCAACGTCGCCGCGGTCGAGGTCGAGGAGGCGCTCGCGCGTCATCCGGGGGTGAAGGCGGCGCACGTCGTCGGCGTGCCGCATCCGACCCGCGGCGAGAACGTCGCCGCCTTCGTCGTCGTCGCGCCGGGCGCTACCGTTGATCCCGACGAGCTGCGCGAGTTCTGCCGCGGCGCGCTGGCCAGCTACAAGGTGCCACGGCACGTGTTTCTGATTGCCGAAGCCGAGCTCCCGCGCACCGGCTCGGGCAAGGTGGAGAAGGCGGAGTTGCGGCTGCTGGCCGAGGGCAGGGTGCGGGAAGCCGACTGAAGAGGCGGCGCCCGGGGCTCGACGTCCGCTCCGTCATCACGGCGATCATCAGGCCGGGATCCATCAGGATGGATCGGCCGCGTCCGGTCTTCCGGCCCCGCGCGCGCCGCAGGCAGATTTCTCCAGCCGTCTCTTGCGGGGCTGGCGCCCCTGCACCCCACGAGGGGGAAACCGAAAGGCGCGGTTTCCCCCTCGTGCTCGCCTTTCGTGCCCGCTGCGCTCTGCTATGGGCCGCTGCTCGCGGAGCCGGCCTCGCGCTGATGCTCTTGCTCGACGCCGTCGGGCGTTCCCGCCAATGGTGGGCTCGTCAACGCGGGCGGCGGCCTCTGACCTATGCAGGTTGGGCGCCGCGGCTCTTCCGCCGTTTGCCACGTTGAGTCCCCCTGGAGGGCGCCGCTCTGTCGGCGCCGGAGTGAGGGGGTGGAGGGCGCCGCGTCGTCGGCACCGGCGGAGGCGGCGCGATCCCCGAGCTCAGCGCCCGTGCAGGCGCGGGTCGCCGGAGGCGTCGGCGATGGCGAGGGCGCGCAGCGCCAGCGCCTCGGCGGTGCGGATCATGCCCGCGAAGCCCTCGCCGTAGGTCTTGCCCTGGAGGTAGCGGGCGTAGATGCCCTCGCTGATGATGGCGAGCTTGTAGAGCGCGAGCACCTGGTAGAAATCCACCGCGTCGACGGCGCGGCCGCTGCGCCGGGCGTACTCGCGAATGATGTCGGCGCGGGTGAAGAAGCCGGGCTGCGCGGTGAAGCCGGCCATGGCGCCGATGCCGCCGTCGGCTTGCAGATCGCCGGCCTCGGCCCAGTAGATCAAGGTGTAGCCGAGGTCGGCGAGGGGATCGCCGAGCGTCGCCATCTCCCAGTCGAAGATGGCGACGATGTGGCCGGGATCGTCGGGATCGAGCGCCATGTTGCCGAGGCGATAGTCGCCGTGAACGATGGTCGGCGCCGGCGACGTCGGCAGCGCGGCGTTGAGGCGGCGGATCAGCTCTTCGATCGCGGGACAGTCCGACGTCTTCGATCGCTCCCACTGCTGCGACCAGCGCCGCACCTGCCGCTCGAGGTAGCCCTCGGGGCGCCCGAACTCCGCGAGGCCGACGGCGCGGTAGTCGACGGCGTGCAGCTTCACCAGCGTGTCGACCAGGGCGACGCTGATGCGGCGGCGATCCTCCTCCGCCTCGGCGAAGCCCGCGGGAAGGTCCGTGGCGAGGACGACTCCGGGGCAGTAGTTCATCACGTAGAAGGGCATGTCGTTGACCGCGGCGTCCTCGCACAGAGCGATCGGCCGCGGCGCCGGCACGTCGGTGTCCTTCAATGCGGAGAGGACGCGGTACTCGCGCGCCATGTCGTGCGCCGTCGGCAGCACGTGGCCGAGCGGTGGCCGGCGCAGGACCCACTCCTGCCCGTTGCCGCGCACGAGGTAGGTGAGATTCGATCGGCCGCCGCTGATCAGGCTGAAGCTGAGCTCGCCGGTGGCGCCGGGGACGTGCTCGCGGAAGAAGCGGGAGACGTTCTCGTGGTGAATACCGGCGACGTCGCTCATCGGCGCGCACTCTTCCACGTAGAATGCGAGTCGGCAAGGGCCACCGGCGTGGTTGACTCGCGCGGTCGGGGATGTTGAAGAAGACGCCAGTGTCGCGATGCTTCTCTACCTCATTCGCCACGGGGAGACCGCTTCCAATGCCGCGCGCATCGTGCAGACGCCGGAGACGCCGCTGAGCGCGCGCGGAGTGGCGCAGGCCGAGCGCCTGGCGCGGCGCTTGGCCGGCGAGGGGATCCGCCGGATCTTGTCGAGCGATCTGCCGCGGGCGCTGATGACCGCGGAGAGGCTGCGGGATGCTACCGGCGCCGAGCTGCGGCTCGAGCCGCGGCTGCAGGAACGCAACTACGGCGACATCCGGGGCCGGGCGTACGCCGAGATCGGCGCCGACATTCTCGGGCCCGACTACGAGCCCCCGGGAGGCGAGCGCTGGGCCGATTTCCACGCGCGCGTCGACGAGGTGTGGAGAGACATCACCCGTCTGGCCGCCGACGACACCGGCGGGCTGGCGCTGGTGACGCACGGCCTGGTTTGCGTCTCCCTCGCCTTGCGTCACCTACGGCTACCCGAGGGTGCTCCGGTGCCGCGGCACTGGGGCAACACCTCGTTGACCGTGATCGCGGCCGAGCCGCCGTGGGCGGTGCGCGTGCTCAACTGCACGGCCCACCTGGACGATCTCACGGCCGACGACGCGCTGGCGCGATCGAGCGGGTAACGGCAATTGATCACTGAAAGGCGCTGCCTTCTTTCGCAATACCTGTCACGTGTCGTTATGGGTCTCCTCTCCCGGCTGGGAGAGGATCAAGGTGAGGGGGATTGGATGATGCCGGGGGCCACTGACGGTGGGCTGCGCCGATCGATCTCATCCCCCTCATCCTGACCCCTTCGACGGAGCTCAGGACAGGCTTCTCCCATCCGGGAGAAGGAACCCACGTGCGCCACGTCTCGCTGGTTGTGGTTACGGCAACGCACCCTGGCTGATCCAGTCGCGGATGAGCTGGATCTGATCCGCCGTCAGCGGCGGCTTGGCCGATGGCATCTGTGCGCCGTATTGCGGCGGCGGCCCCATTACCTTGATGAGCAGCAGGCTGTTCTCGGGGTGCCCCGGATCGACGCGCAGCAGGCCGTCCTGGGCGGCGGCGAACGTCGTCGGCACCACGTTGACGAGCTGGTCATGCGCCACCGCGGGGTCGAGGGAGAGGTTGTTGGCAGGGTTCGGCGAGGTGTGGCAGAAGGCGTCGCGACAGGTGGCGTCGAAGATCATCGTCTGGATGTTGGCCAGCGTCGCGTTCGGGTTGAAGGTCGGCGTCGCCGCGACGGTGGCCGTCGCCGTCGGGACCGGCGTGTCCGTCGCTGTGGGCGTCGGTGTCGCCGGTGGTTGCGTCGCGGTGATCGTCGGCGTCGGTGTGTTGCCGGCGATGCAGCCGATCAGGGCGGAACTCACCGCGCCGGTGAGCTCGTCGACGGTGACCGCGGCGTTCTGATTGATGTCGAAGGCCGGGCAGCTGTCGAGGGACTGCTGTCCCAGGGTGATCTGAATCCCGATGATCAGCTCGTCGACGGTGACGCTGCCGTCGCTGTTGCAATCGCCGATGCACGGCCCCGGGATCGGGTCCGCCGTTGGTGTCTTCGTTGCCGTGGGCAGGATCGTCGGGGTCGAAGTGGCGATCGCGGTGGCGGTCGGCGTGTCGGTGGGGGTGGCCACGGCCGCGCCGACGCTCACGGCGACGGTGGCGAGGTTGGAATCGGTCGACCCGTCCCACGCGGCGAAGGTGAACTGGTCCTCGCCGACGAAGCCGGCCTCGGGGAAGTACGTGGCCTCGGTGCCGACGAGGCCGACGGTACCGTGCGCCGGCTGCGAGACGATGCGCAGCGTCAGCGAGTCGCCGTTGGGATCGCTCGCTGGCAGCCCTACGGAGACGGCGGTGCCGCTCGTCGTGGACGCGGAGGTGTCACTGACGACGGCTGCGCTGTTGGGGTTGGTGTTGTTCTCCCCGCCGCCGGGGCCGTTGTGGCAGGTGTAGCAGCCGATCTGGAATCCCCGCCAGAAGTGTTTCGTGCCGAAGTCGGTATTGAGGGTGCGATCGGCCTGCGAGCGCGACAGCACGGTGCCGCGGTAGTCGGTGCCGTGGCAGGCGCGGCAGGCGGCGGTATTGCCTTCACCGACGGCGTCGCCGTGATGCTGCACCCACGCCTGTCCGACCGGATGCATTCCGTGCGGGCCGCCATTGACCGTGTTCGGGTCGGAGGCGTGGCAGCTGGTGCATTCGACGAGCAGGCCGACGTGGCCCTGGAGGGCGATGCTCTGGAGATTGTCGTTGCGGTGCGAGGAGGGAAACTCCGCGTGCGTCGAGCCGTGGCAGGCCTCGCACTGCAGGCCGCCGTGGCCGGTGGAGAAGCGGTAGAGGGAGTAGCCCGGCGCCGGCGTGTCGGCGTTGGTGGCGAAGGTCTGGTCGACGGCGACGCGACGGACGCCGGAGGTATCGAACGCCGAGGTGTAGCGGATCTCGCCGTTGTTCTGTAGCGCGGTGCCGGTGTGGCAGTTCTGGCAGGCGGGCTCGTCGAGCCAGCCGGTGCGGTCGGTGGCGGCCACGTCGCTCATCGAGCCGTGACAGCTCTGGCACTGCATGGCGAGGGTGCCGTCCGCCGCCACCGCGTTGCCCATGGCGCCGCGCAGGCAGCGGGTGACCGAGCCCCGGTGGCAGCGGTAGCAGGCCGAGCGGTTCTCGGTGGAGTCGAGCGGCAGGTTGGTGACCGGATCGATGACGTAGGCCATGCGCCGGTGGATGGCCTGCGTCAGCGGTGAGATGCCGGCGATGCCGCTGCCGGCCAGCGCCTCCGAGTCGTGACAGCGCGCGCACAGGATCGCCTTGCCGTCGTTGGCGGCCGTGGCGAACAGGCCGGCCGGGTCGTAGCCCGCGGTCACCAACGCGTCCTGGAACGAGGGCCGAGCGCTCTCGCGGTCGTCGTGCAGGCGCAGGACGTTGAGGCGCATGTCGCGCTGCGGATCGGGATCGTTCACCCAACCCGCGGCCGGACGCGCCGCGGCGCTGGAGTTGGAGGCGTGGCAGCTGCTGCAGTCCATCTCGTCGGAGACGGGCAGAACGATATCGGTGGTGGCCAGCACGGTGTCACCCTGGCGCGCCACGAGGTGCATCAGCGGGTAGTAGTTCTTGTGCCCGGCGTCGTCGTAGGGCGTGAGCGGAATGCCCTCGGCGATGAACCACGAGCTCGACGCGTCGAAGCCCATCGGCTGCGGCTGGTTGGTGGGACCCGGCATGTTGCTGTCGGCCAGGCCGGCATCGACGGGTAGCGGCTGCGCCAGGCCGAAGAGGTCCTGGGCGTGCTCCCAGAAGTTCAGCTTCCCTTGCGACGAGGTGTTGATCGAGCCGTCGGGGTCGGCCACGGCTTCGTAGGTGACGGTGATGCCGGTCGCGTCGGTGACCAGATGGCCCTGCGGGTCGACGAGCTGGGCGGCGATGGTGTTGTACGGCGGCAGCAGCGAGAACACCGAAAAGTCGGCATCGGTGCAGTGCATCCCCAGGTTGTTCCAGCCGATCAAGGTCCAGCCGCTGGCCGCGCCCGCGCTGTTGACGGGTAGCAGCAGCAACAGGGCCAGCACCGCAACGACGCTGCGTGAAGGTTCAGGGTGACGAGGGCATCTCATGGGCAAGCTCCGCGAAAGGCGCCGTCACTCTGCTTTCACCAGTCAGTGGATGCAAGTAGGCCGGGTCTCACGCCTCGGAGACGAGAAGCGTGAGACCCGGCCTCGGTTCGGCCCGCGCCCGCCGGGGGGATGTGGTGGGCCGACGGTGCGCGGGCAGGGGGGGCTTAGTCGTTGGAACGTGACGACCGCCACGAGTGGATTCTCCGCGAACGGGACTCCCGCTCACGCGACGAGCGGCGCGTCGGCGACGCTGTCGGCGTTCGCGGCGTTCGCGTCGGGACGCGCGTCACCGTGGCCGTGCGCGTGGCCGTGGCGCGCCGCGTCGCGGTCGCCGTCCTTCCCCGCGTGGGTGTTCTGGTCGGCTGCCGCGTGAAGCTGGGTGTCGGTGTCAGTGTAGCGCGGCGGGTCAGAGTCGGGGTCGGCGACGACGACGGACGACGTGTCGCCGTGGCCGTCGCTTCCTCCGGCGCGGTGCGCGTGGCCGTCGGGGCCGATGGGCCGGTCCGCGTCGGAGTCGGAGTGGCCGTTGGTGCCGCGCCGCCGCCCACCGTCACCGAGACGTTGCCGAGGTTCGAATCGGTGGACCCGTCCCAGGCGGCGAAGGTGAAGGAGTCGGCGCCGCTGAAGCCGGCTTCGGGGAAGTAGGTGGCGGTGGTTCCCGTCAGGCCGGTGCTGCCGTGGGTCGGCTGCGAGACGATGCGCAGCGTGAGCGAGTTGCCGTCGGGATCGGTTGCCTGCAGCATGAGGGACACCGGCGTGCCGACGGCCGTGGACAGGGAGGCATCGCTGACGACGGCGGGGCGGTTGGAGTTGCGGCTCTCGCTGTTGGGACCGTTGTGGCAGGTGTAGCAGCCGATCTGGAATCCGCGCCAGAAGTACTTCGTGCCGAACTCGGTGCTCAGCATGCGATCGGCTTGCGAGCGCGACAGCACCGTTCCACGATAATCGGCGCCGTGGCAGTTGCGGCACTGGCCGGCGCCGCCGTGCTCGGCGGCGTCGGGGTGTCGCTGGACCCAGACGCTGCCGATCGGGTGCATGCCGTGCGGCCCGCCGCTGACGGTGTTGGGCTGCGTGGCGTGGCAGACGGTGCACTCGACGAGCATACCGACGTGCCCCTGGTGATCGATACTCTGGATGTTGTCGTTGCGGTGCGAAGCGGGAAACTCGGCGTGCGTCGAGCCGTGGCAGCTCTCGCACTGCAGGCCGCCGTGGCCGGTCGAGAAGCGATACAGGTTGAAGCCGGCGGCCGGTACGTTGGCGTTGGTGGCGAAGGTGGCGTCGACGGCGACGCGCGGGTTGCCGGAGGCGTCGAATACCGACGTGTAGCGAATCTGTCCGTTGTTGTTGACGGCCGTGCCGGTGTGACATTCCTGGCAAGCCGGCTCGTTGAGCCAGCCGACACGCGTCGGCGCGGCGACGTCGCTCATCGAGCCGTGGCACCCCTGGCACTGCATCGCCAGCGTGCCGTCGGCCGCCACCGCCGAGCCCATCGCGCCGCGCAGGCAGCGCGTGACCGAGCCGGGATGGCAGCGATAACAGGCGGCCCGGTTGTCGCTGGAGTCGAGGGTGAGGTTGGTGATCGGGTCGATGACGTGTGCGTGTCGGCCGTGGATCGCCTGCGTGAGCGGCAGGACTCCCGGGCGGCCGGTGCCGGGCAGGGCCTCCGACAAGTGACAGTTGGCGCACAGGATGGACTTGCGGTTTGTGGTCGCCGTCGCCGTGGCCAGCAGCCCCGCCGGGTCGTAGCCGGCGGCCGCCAGGGTGCTGGCAAAGAGCGGGTCGCCCGCCTGTCGCTCGTCGTGGAGGCGCAGGATGTTCAGGCGCATCTCGATCTGCGGGTCGGGGTCGGTCAGCCAGCCGGCGGCAGGCATGGCGGCGGCGGCCGGCGGCGACGCCGAGGTGTGGCAGCTACTGCAGTCCATCTCGTCGGAGATCGGCAGCACGATGTCGGTGCTGGCCAGCATTTGCCCCGAGCTGTCGCGCGCCACCAGTCGCATCAGCGGGTAGTAGTTCTTGGTGCCGCTGTCGTCGTAGGGCGTGATCGGAACGCCGTCGGCAATGAACCAGGAGTTGGCCGGGTCCCACGACATCGGCTGCGGCGTGTTCGCCGGCCCCGGCATGTTGTAGCCCACCAGGCCGGCATCGGGCGGCAGCGGGCCGGGCAGGTTGAACAGCGACTGCGCGTTCTCCCAGAAGTTCAGCTTGCCCTGCGAGGTGGTGTTGATCGAGCCGTCGGGATCGGCCACGGCCTCGTAGGTGACGGTGATGCCGTTGGGGCTCATCACCAGATTGCCGTTGGGGTCGATGAGCTGGGCGTTGAAGACGTTGTAGGGGGGCAGCAACGAGAACAGCGAGAAATCGCCGTCGGTGCAGTGCATGCCGAGGTTGTTCCAGCCGACGATGGTCCAGTTCGCGGCGCGCGCCGGAGAGCCGAACGTCAGCGCCGCCAACATCAACGTCAGGACACGGACTGGTACTCGCCTCGATGATCTCAGCAGCTTTCCGACGTTCATGCGCACTACCTCCACTTCACTCGCCCGCGCTCGGGATGATTCCCGGACGCTGACGCTGCATGAGAGCAACGTGCATGCCGATAGTGTCGGAGACCGCTCTGGGTTGCGTAGCCGGTGAACTGAATCTCCGTTCATCACCGGAACCGGGGATGCCTGATGATCGGTTTGAGCACCGCGGCCGCCGGCGCGTTTGTGGCTACTGCGGTGAATTACATGCGGAATGATGCGATCGCGCGCGTCCGCGCGATGCCGAAGACGCCGGGCCGTGGTGCGGCGGCAAACACTGCAAAGGCTTGCGCAGTGGAATGCGAGCTCTTGCAGAGTCGCTACCGCCGGAGGATGGCGGGATCGAATCATTCGGACAAATCCCCCTCAGTCCCCCTTTTTCCAAACGGGGAAGTCGGAGCGCACCCGTCCTCATCGAGAAAATCGACAGTCTCCCCTGGGA
>CAZYMF010000101.1:0-16888 GCA_964648215.1 uncultured Binatia bacterium (SeqCode)
ATCTCCTCGTCGATCTCCGGGAAGACGAACATCGAGGCGAACGAGGTGTGCCGGCGCGCGTTGGCGTCGAAGGGCGAGATGCGCACCAGGCGATGAATCCCGGCCTCGGCTTTGAGATAGCCGTAGGCGTACGGTCCCTCGACGGTGAAGGTGGCGCTCTTGATGCCCGCGCCCTCGCCCGGCTGCAGGTCGACGACCTCGGTCTTGAAGCCGCGGCGCTCGGCCCAGCGCAGGTACATGCGCAGCAGCATCTCGGCCCAGTCCTGCGCCTCGGTTCCGCCGGCGCCGGGATGCAGCGTCACGATCGCGTTGCCGGCGTCGTACTCGCCCCCGAGCAGGCGCTGCAGCTCCAGGGTGGCCAGGGCGGCCTCGATCGACTCGACCTTGGCCATCGCTTCGGCGGCGGCGTCGGCGTCGCCCTCGGCCGCCATCTCGGCAAAGATACGGGCCTCGTCGAGATCGTTCCTCTGCCGCCTCCAGGCGTCGAGGGGCTCGGCGAGCAGCGAGCGCTCCTTCAGCCTGGCCTGGGCCTTTTCCCCATCGTTCCAGAAATCGGGGGACGCGGCGGCGGCATCGAGCCGGGCGATCTGGGCCTCGCGACTGGCGACGTCAAAGATGCCTCCCGAGGAGGCTCAAGCGCTCCTCCAGGCTCTGCACGCGCTGCTGAATTTCGGCGACCTCGATGTCCATGTCGTTGCCAACCACCTTTCGACTGCCTCGCCCGTTGACGAAGAGACATTCTCTAGCGCCGACCGCTGCAAATGCAAGCCGCGGGGACCGGCCTCTGTTCCCGGTTTGCCGTCTCCGCTTTCTCGTTCGGCCCGCCAAGTCGTTGAACCAGCCCGGCCCGCCTGGTATACGCACCTGCCTGGTGGCAACGCGAATCGGCAGGCGCGCCCCGGGAGGCGCCGAGGAACGGCACGGAGAGCCGCCTCCGCGCCGGATGAAGCGTGCCCGCACGGACACGCACACCGGGTAGCGACGCGCCGTGCATCTCACCGCCGCAGCATCTCACCGGCATCTGCCCTTCCTGGCCGTCCTCTGCCTCGTAGCGTTGCCGATCGTCGCTTCGGCCTCGGTCGCCAACGCTCCCGGCATCGGGGTGACGGCGACGGGCCAGGTCGCCGCCGGCGGCAGCGGCCCGGGCGCGGCCGCCAGCGCCGACGGCTGTCAGGTCGCCTTCGCCAGCACCTCGCCGTTGACGGCCAATCCCGGCGAGGACTCCAATCACCTGAGCGACATCTATCTGCGCAACCGCTGCCTCGGCGCCACCGAGCGCGTCAGCATCGGCCCGCGGCAACGGCAAGCCGACGGGCCCAGCGTCAACCCGGCCATCAGCGACGACGGCTGCGTCGTCGCCTTCGAGTCCGACGCCGACAATCTGGACGACAGCGTCGCCGACGCCAACGGCCGCACCGACGTCTACGTGCGCGATCGCTGCGCCGGCGCCACCGAGCTGATTTCCGTTTCGCCGCTGCGGCGCGCGGGCAACCGGCGCAGCTTCGACCCCGTGGTCAGTCACGACGGCTGCCTGGTCGCCTTCGTCTCGCAGGCGACGGATCTCACCGGCGATCGCCCCGACGGGAGCGCCCACCTGTTCGTGCGCGATCGCTGCGGCGGCACGACCCGGCGGATTGCGCCCGTCAGCCCGCCCCGGGCGCCGCGCGTCGGGGTCCTCCTCTATCACGGCAACGCCGGCTTGATCCCCGAGCCGGACCACTACCAGGCGCTCACGGATCGCTATGCGATGCTCGGAGCCGACGTGATCGAGACCAGCATTTTCCCGAGCGATCTGAGCGACTACCGAGTCGTCTTCCTCATCTCTCCCGGAGCGGTCGACGGCGGGCCGGCCAGCTTCTTCACGCCGTCGCAGGTCACGGCACTGAAGGCCTTCCTCGGCGGCGGCGGGCGGCTGGTGATCCTGGCCGAGCACGGCAGCGTTCCCGGCACCGCGACCGTGAACGACCTCCTGTCGCGACTGGACACCAGCATGCGGGAGAACCGTGATCGCTTCTTCACCGGCGGATGCGGCTCCGCGCCGACGACGGTGATCCCGCCCGACCCGCTCACGCTGACGCCCGACCCCGTCACCATCGTCGACCTGGCCAACGCCGCCTCCCTGCAGATCGTCGACGGCGCCTCGTCCTGGCCGCAGGCGGCCGCGCCTCGCTGCATCCTCCAGGACTCGAGCCACAACTGCTTCGCGCTGGCTCAGCGGCTGAGCCCGAACGGCCTGGCCGGTGACGTCGTCCTCGTCGGCGACTCGAACCTGTTCGCCGACCAATGCGATTTCATGAGCGAGAGCACGGCGCTGAGCAACCGCTTCCTGGCCTCGAACCTCTATCTGCTCGCACCGCTGACGGCACCGCGCAAGCAGCTGGTAAAGCCACGCGCCTTCGACCGCGACGGCCGGCTGCTGGTGTTCACCAGCGACGCCATCCTCAACGGCGACAACAACGCCAGCTCGGACGTCTTCGCCGCCGATCTCGTCTCGGGCGACCTCGAACGGCTCAGCGTATCGCCCGCGGGCGCGACGGCCGACGGCCGCAGCTACGGCGCCACCGTGAGCGCCGACGGCTGCCGCGTCGCCTTCGTCTCGGAAGCGACGAACCTGGTGTCCGGGGACGGCAACGGGCAAGCGGACATCTTCGTGCGCGACCGTTGTACCCACACGCTGCGACGACTCGTCCCGCCGCAAGGGGGCGAAGCCAACGGACCGAGCCGCGTCGCCGCGATTTCCGCCGACGGCAATCTGGTCGCCTTCGAGTCCGACGCCACCAACTGGACGGCGCTGGACACCGACGGGCAGCGGGATGTCTTCGTGCGAAACCTCGACGACGGGAGCACCGAGAACGCCAGCGTGCGGCCCGGCGGGGCGCAGCCGAGCAAGCCCAGCACCCTGGAGGACATCGTCGACGACGGCCGCCTGGTGATTCTGACCAGTGCCGAGCCCTACTGGAGCACGGACAAGAACCTGCTACCCGATGTCTTCGCCTCGAACATCGGCATCGCGCCGCCGCTGCCGAGCCCGACGCCGACGGCGACGGCGAAGCCGATCGAGACCATCGTCTTCCCGGGGACGATCACCGGCACCTCGACCACCATGACGACCGACCTGTTTCCCGGCGATTCCTGCGGCTCGCCCGGCGCCATCGCGAGCGTGGTCGTGCGCGGGATGAACGGGAGCTTCTCCTTCACTCCCTTGGTCGTCTCCTGCAACGGCACGACGGCACCGCAGCCGGCCGCCCTGCCCCTGCTTCTGGCAAGCGGACAGGCCTTGCGTCTGGCCTTCCACTTCAGCCCCGGGGCGATCGGCAGCTTCGTGGCCGTCGCCACCGTGTCGAGCCCCGCCGGCGAGGTGATCGCCTCGTACTCGCTGCGCGGACAGGGGCTGCCGGTGCCGACCTCGACGTGGACCCCGTCGGCGACAAGGACGATCACGCCGACGCCGACACCCAGCCGCACGCCCACGAGCACCAAGACCGCCACCGGGACGCGCACGCCCACCTTCACCCCGACGCCGACCCGCACTCCGCCGCCGACGTGGACACCGACCGAGACGCGCACACCGACGCCGACGCGCACGCCCACGCCCACCCTGACGCCGACCCTGACCTTCAGCCCGTCGCCGACGCTGACGCCGCGCCCGACCACAACGCCGACGCGAACGCCGACGATCACACCGACGATCACGGAAACACCGACACCGACCGACACGGCGACACGACGACCGAGCTTCACCCCGACGTCGACGCGAACGTTCTCGCCGACGCGCACGCCCACCGCGACCCCGTCGGAGACCCGCACGCACACGCCGACGGCGACGCCCAGCGACACGCGCACGCCCACCCCGTCACGAACTCCGACCACCACCGCGACGGAGACGCCGACGCGCACGCCCACCCGGACGGCGACGCCGACGGACACGGCGACAGCGACGCCGACGCCGACCGACACCGGGACGGTGACGCCGACTTTCACCCCGACGGCCACCCCGACCGAGACCGCAACGCGGACGCCGACGCGAACGCCGACCGACACCCGGACCGCCACCCCGACGCGCACCCCGACGTCGACGCGCACCCCGACGTCGACGCGCACGCGGACGCCGACGCGCACCCCGACGCGAACGCCGACCGACACCCGGACCGCCACGCCAACGCGCACGCCCACGCCGACGCGGACACTGTCGCCGACCCGGACGCTACCGCCCAGCGCCACGCCGACGGCAACGCCGCCCACGGGCTGAGGGCGGCATCAAGATCTCTGGCCAGAAATGACGACGCCCCGCCGGAGTCTCCGGCGGGGCGTCGTTGGTTGCGGAGTGCGCGGGAACTTACGCCTTGGTGACGTTCGTCGCCTGCGGTCCCTTGCGACCTTCGGTCACGTCGAAGTCGACGGCCTGGCCCGCTTCGAGGCTGCGGAAGCCATCACCCGAGATGGCCGAGTAGTGGACGAAGACGTCTTCGCCACTGTCGCTGTGGATGAAGCCGTACCCCTTCTCCGGGTTGAACCACTTTACGGTCCCGTGTGCCATGGGCACCTCCTCCTTTGTTCGAACTCGTCTTCGAGGGGAAGGTGCTGATTGATTCGGGCCCCGTGAGGTGAACCGTGGCAGGTACTTCCCGTGCAGACTGTGGCCGAGCTATAGCCGAGGGTGATACACGCCGCAACCAGTGGCGATGAGCGGGAGTGGGTCGGTTGGAACGCGAAGAACGTAGGCGGTTGAGCGGTCAGGCGGTTCGCGGCTAGAGGGTTCGGGGTTCGGGCGCGGCCGGCGCGTTTCGACCCTAACGGCCGCCTTACCGCCAACCGCTTGAGACCACCTGCGTCAGCGGGCGCGGTAGTAGATCCGCTCGTCCCGCGTGTGCTTGTCGACCAGGCCGCGGTGGCGCAGATGCTCGAGGTGGGCCAGGGTCTCGAACGTCGCCGGGAACTGGACCGTCACCGGGCTGTCGACGTCGAACCCGAACACCTGGCTGGCCACCTCATAGCCGGAATGGGGCCCGTGGCGGATGACGTCGAGCATCTCCCCCATGCGGTACTCGTGGTGCTGGATGATCTGGTTGGCACGATAGCGGTGGTCGGTGTACACGCCCCCGTGCGCCGGCAGCACCATGCGGACATCGAAGCGCTGCACCTTGCGCTGCGAGGCCAGGAAGTCACCGAGTGGATCCTCGGCACCCCCGGGGAAGTAACCCACGTGCGGCGTGATCTTCGGCAGCAGATGATCGCCGACGATCATCACCTTTTCCCGGCGCAGGTAGAGCACGCAGTGCCCGGGCGAATGCCCGGGAGTCCACACCACCTCGACCTCCATGTCGCCGACGTGCAGGACGTCGCCGTCCTCGATGAACGCATCCGGCGGCACCGTGACGTACAGACCGGCCCAGAACTCGTGCGGCGTCGGCACGCGGGCGAAGCGATCGATGGGAATCCCGCTGGCGTAGAAGAAGTTCACCGCCTCGGCGGGTCTCTCCTGCGGGGCGAAGAAGTGCGAGCGCTCGTACTCGGCCTGGTGCATGTAGAGACGCGCTCCCGTCATCTCCTTGTACACCTTCGAGGTGCCGAAGTGGTCGGGATGGTGATGGGTACAGATGATCTGGGTAATGCGCGAGGGCGGGCAGTGGACCGCTTGCAGAGCGGTCTCCAGGGTCTGAATGCTGTCGCTGCTGTTGACCCCGGTGTCGATCAGCGCCCATTCGTCCCCAGAGCGGAGAAGGAAGACGTTGACGATGGTCGGCCGCATCGGCAGCGGCAGGTGGATCATGAAGATGCCGGGCCATACTTCCCGGATCCTGGTCTCCATCGTCCTGTCTCGTCCTCCTGGTTTCGGCGCCGCCGGGGACCGCTTACTCGTGCAGCCGATCCTGCACCGCGAAGCTGATGCGAATGCGCACACGCCAGTGCAGCACGCCGCCGCTGTCGACGGCGCCGGCGATGTCCTCGACGTGGACGTGGCGAATTCCGTCGATCGTCACCGCCGCCCGCGCCAGGGCGATCTTGACGGCGTCTTCGATGCTGTTGGCGGACACTCCCGTGAGCTCGATCGACTTCTCGACCATGATTGCCTCCTGGAACGCGAACCGTACGGGAGCCTCACCAGGCAGTCAAGCAACGCCATCGCTTGGTGAATTCACAGCGCACGGTCTCTTGCGGTCACCGCCGAGAAGGGATACGCGGTGCGCCATGACGCAGTCCGTCCACCGCCCGGTGATGCTGGAGGAGGTGTTGACGCATCTGCTGGGCGCCGCCGGCCGTCGCTTCATCGACGCCACGCTCGACGGCGGAGGTCATACGGCGGCGCTGCTGCAACGCACCGCCCCCGAAGGCTGCGTCCTCGGCATCGATCGCGATCCGGACCTGATCACCGCCGTCCGAACCACGCTCGCCGCCGAGCTCGAATCGGGACGACTCCTGCTCGCCAGCGGCAGCTTCCAGGCCCTCACCCGCATCGCGGCGGCGCGCCACTTCGAGCCGGTCGACGGCATTCTCTTCGACCTCGGCCTCAGCTCCTACCATCTGGAGGCGAGCGGCCGCGGCTTCAGCTTCATGCGCGCGGAGCCCCTCGACATGCGCTTCGACCCGTGCGACGACTCGATCGAGACCGCCGCCGACGTCTTGCGCACGCGCACCGTCGACGAGCTCGCGGCCATCTTCGGCAGGTTCGGCGAAGAGCGCTTCGCCGGCCGCATCGCCGGGCGGATCATCGTCGAGCGCGAACGCGAGCCGATCACGACCACGACCCAGCTGCTCGACCTGATCACCGCCGCGCTGCCGGCGCGGGTGCGGTGGCGGGCGGCACGGTCGGCGGCGCGCGTGTTTCAAGCCCTGCGCATCGCCGTCAACGACGAGCTCGAGGCGGTCAGCGAAGCTCTGCCGCAAGCGGTCTCCCTGCTGGCCCCCGGCGGACGGCTCGTCGTGATCTCCTTTCACTCGCTGGAGGACCGCATGGTCAAGCAGTTCTTCGTTGCCGAGCGCGACGCCGGACGGCTGCGCGTCCTGACCAAGCGACCGCTGCGCGCCGCCGAGGAGGAGGTCGCCGCCAACTCGCGCGCCGCCAGCGCCAAGCTGCGGGTGGCGGAGAAGCTCGGGTAGCGGCGGCAAGCGGGCGCGCGCGGCGACGCCGGTCCGAGTAGATGTCCCGAGCCGCCGCGCGCCGAGATCAGCTCAGCTCCTTGCTCGAGTAGCCGAGGATGCGGCGGGCGATGATGAGCAGGTTGATCTGCTGCGTGCCCTCGAAGATGTCGTTGATCTTGGCGTCGCGCATCCACTTCTCCAGCAGCAGCTTGCGCGAGTAGCCGAGCGGGCCGAGCAGCTCGACGGCCTTCTGCGTGACCTGGGTGACGGCGAGGCCGGCCTTGGCCTTGCTCATCGAGGCCTCGAGGTTGTTGTGCATGCCCTGGTCCATCATCCAGCAGGCGCGCCAGGTGAGCAGGCGCGCGGCCTGCAGGTTGGCCTCCATGTCCATGAAATCGCGCTCGACCGTCGTCAGCTTGTGCGCCGGCGCGCCGTAGCGAATCTCGACGCCTTCCTTGGTCAGCGCCTCGCGGGTGAAGTCCAGCGCCGCGCGGCCGATGCCGATGGCGCTGGCGGCGACGATGGGGCGGGTCGAGTCGAACGTCGCCATCACCCCCTTGAAGCCCTCGGTGGTCTTCTTCACCTCCGGGGTTCCCAGGATGTTGTCCAGCGGGATGCGGCAGTCCTCGAAGACGAGGGTGGCGGTGTCCGAGGCGCGAATGCCCAGCTTCTTCTCCAGGCCGGTCACGCTCATCCCGGGCGTGTGGTGGTCGACGACGAAGGCCTTGATGCCGGCGCGCCCCGCCGACTTGTCGACCGTCGCCCACACGACCACGAAGCCCTCGGATTTCTCGACGGCCATGAGGCCGCTGGTGCAGAAGATCTTGGTGCCGTTGAGCACCCAGTGATCGCCGTCGCGCACGGCCGTGGTGGTGATCGCCGCCGAGTCGGAGCCGCACCCCGGCTCGGTAATGGCCATGGCGCCCCACTTGGGGTCGCCTTCCCTGAAGCGGGCGAGAAAGCGCTCCTTCTGCTCCGGCGTTCCGGCCGCCGCCACCGCCGCGCCGCCGAGACCCGGGTTGGGAATGCTGAGGTACAGCCCGGCGTCGCCCCAGGACAGCTCCTCGATGGTGACCGCCGTGTTCAGGTTGCGGTTCGACGGCCCTTCCTTCTTGGCGCCGCCGCCCCCGATGGTCACCGGGCTGCCCTTGGACGCGTTCCACATCAGCTCGAAGAAGTCCATCGGCTTCTCGTGCTCGCGCTCGTCGTACTCGCGCGAGATGGGGCGCATGGCTTGCTCGGCGATCATGTGGATCATGTCGCGGTTGCGGGCGACATCTTCAGAAAGCTCGAAATCGATCATGGGAAGCCTCCGTTGCGTTGAGTTGGCGCTTTTCGTGCGGCGACCGCTCGCGCGTCAGATCATCACCAGGCCTTCGAAGGTGGCGAAGCCGCGACCGTTGCGCAGCCAGAGCTCGACCGGGTGCTCGCGGATGTAACCGTGGCCCCCGAGCACCTGGAGGGCGTTGTCGGTCACCTTCAGCACCATGTTGGCGGCGTACTGCTTGGCCAGCACCGCCTCGCGCGTGGCCTCCTCGCCGCGATCGATCTTCCACGCCGCCTCCCAGGCCAGCAGCCGCGTGGCATCGATCTCGGTGGCCATCTCCGCCAGCATGAAGGCGATCGCCTGCTTCTGCGCGATCGCCACGCCGAAGGCCTTGCGCTCCTTGGCGTAGTCGCGGGCGTACTCGAAGGCGGCGCGGGCCACGCCGACGGCCATCGCCGCCAGGCCCACGCGCGAGCGGTTCATCAGAGCCGGAAAATCGCACGCGATGCGGTTGTCGGCCGCCACCGCGCACTGATCGAGGTCGATCTCGTCGGTCTCCAGCGCCTTCAACCCCATGTTCTTCTCGCGCTCGACGCGCCGAACACCGGCCGCGCCCTTGTCGACGACGAACCCGGCCACGCCGCCGTCGTCGCTCCGGGCGTAGACGAGAACCTGCTCGGCACTCCCGCCCAGCGGGACGAAGCACTTGCTGCCCTGGAGCAGATGGCTGCCATTGTTGCGCTGCGCCGTGGTCGCCAGCTCCGCCAGATCGAAGCCGAAGCGCGGCTCCATCACCGCCGCCGTGGCCGCCCGGAATTCGTTGCTCGCGAACGGGCGCAGCAGGCGCTCCTGTTGCTCCGGGGTGCCCCCGAGGATCACCGGATAGAGCAGCAACCGCGGCGCGAGCAGGTGCAAGGCGATGGCCAGATCGCCCCAGGCGAGCTCCTCGCAGATCAGGGCTCCGGTCATAACCGAGAGCGGCTCCCCGGCGCCGCCGCAGCTCTCCGGGATCGCGCTCTGCGCCAGACCCAACTCCCAACCTTGCTGCACCAAGGCGTGCGGGACGATGCCCTCTTCATCCGCCTCGTGGGCGGCCGGCCGAATCTGCTCGGCGGCGAAGCTGGCGACCATGTCGCGAATGATCTGCTGGTCCTCACTGGGTTGGAAACTCACCATGGTCAACTCCTTTTGCTGCGCGCCCGCGACACCGGAGCCGGGCGCGCGCGAGATGATTTACGACGTGGCAACGAAGCGTCCGGCCCCCCGGCGTCGCGCGCCAGCCAGGCCAGGTACGGCTCGACGAACGCAGCCAGGGTGTCGCGCAGCGAGATCACGTCGGGATCCTGGTAGTATTGGATCTCGGCCCCCATCACCGCGCCGGCGTAGACCTGCGCGGCGAGGGCGGCGTCGACGTCGGCGCGAAACTCGCCGCGGTGCTGGCCGCTCTCGATCACCTGACGCAAGAACAGGCGGAAGCGATCCATCATGCCGCGGAACTCGGCCGACAGCGGCTTGCTGTGGTCGAGCGCCTCGACCATCAAGGTGACGATCATGCGCCGGTGGTTGCTCTTGGTGGCGTGCTCGAGGCACACGTCGGCCACCTGTCGCAGGCGCCCGGCGGCCGACGGCGCCGGGCGCACGTCTTCGACCACCCGCCGCTCCCACTGCCCGACGCGGTTCTTCACCGCCTCGAACAGCAGGTGCTCCTTGTCCTTGAAGTGATAGTAGAGGGCGCCCTTGGTCACCCCCGCTTCGCGCGCGATGCGGTCGATGGAGGTGGCCTGGTAACCGAAGCGGGCGAAGCAATCGATCGCCGTGTCGAGCAGATCGTGACGCGAGTCGTTGCCGCGGGCCGAGGCGCCATCCATACTGAACGTTCAGTATGCTTGTTTGACGCTTCGTGTCAAGAGATCTCCGGCCGCCGCTTGACTGCGGCCGGCGGGGTGGAGTACGTGCAGCGCCTGGGGGGTCTACGAATGAGACGTGGCACGGTAATTCTGTTGGCGGTGATTCTTCTCGCGCCGCTCTCGGCGTGGGCCGGCTTCAGGCCCCAAACCCAGGCGGCCCCGGTGCTCGGCGACGCCGGGCTGATCGCCCTCGGTATCGGGCTCTTGGGTGCCGGTGTGGCGTTCCTGCGCCGGCCCTGAAGGACGCTGTTCCCGGCCCGGCAGAGGCGAGGAGACTGGCATGAGGTTCGGCAAGCTGATCATCCTGGCGGTAACCGTGATGGTTCCGACGCTGGCTTGGGCCGGCACACTCGTGACAAGACAGCCGGCCCCGGTGCTCGGTGACGCCGGACTGATCGCCCTCGGCGTGGGGCTCCTGGGCGCCGGCGTGGCATTGCTGCGCAAGCACTGAGCCCGGGTGGCTCGGTCTCGGAAGCTCTGGAATCGACGACGGCTGCTGCAGCGCGCGCTGGCGCTGCTCTCCGTCTTGATCGGCGGACGCATCCTGTGGCGCGTCTACTTTCCGGCTCGCCTGAGCCCGAGCGGACGCGCGACGCTGGCCGCCGTGCTCGATACGCTGATCCCCGACGGCGAGTTTCCGGGCGCGCGCCGCACCGGCGTGCTCGATCGCCTGATCAGCGAGTGCGAGGCGACGCGTCAGACCCGCCGCGCGCTGGCAGAGGGAACCGACCTCGTCGAGGCGGCGGCGCGGCGACGCGGCGCGACGTCGTTCGCGGCTCTCGGAGACTCGGAGCGCGAGGCGATCCTCGCCGAGTGTGCCGCGGCCGAGAACGAGTCGCTGCCGTGGTTCTTCTTCCGCACGGTGCGCGACCGCGCCATGAAGCTCCACTACGCGCACCCGCTCGCCTGGGAGACGGTCGGCCTGGATCACCCGCCGCAGCCGCTGGGTTACGTCGACTACTGGCAGCCGCCGCATGCCTGACGCCGATGTCGTCATCGTCGGGGCCGGCGCCGGCGGTCTGGCCGCGGCCTGGCGGCTGACCACCCGAGGCGTGCGCGTCACGTTACTCGAGGCCGGCCGGCGCTACGAGCCGCTCGCGGACTATCCGCAGGTGGAGGAGGATTTCCAGCTACGCGATTTCCCCTACGATCCGGAGCGCGACGCGTCGGGCCGGCCGCGCTACGGTTTCGGCCAGGCGCAGGTGGTCGGACCCGAGTGGGATTCCTACCGCTCGCACAATCGCGTCTTCGGACGCTACGTCACCGATGACCGGCGGCGCTTCCTTCGTTACGAGCACGTCCGCGGCGTCGGCGGCAGCACCCTGCATTTCCAGGCCGAGGCCCACCGCTATCACCCGTACAGCCTGGAGATGCACTCGCGTTTCGGTGTCGGGGCCGACTGGCCGTTGCCGTACGCCGAGCTCGAACGCTACTACGACCTCGTCGAGCAGCAGATCGGCGTCGCCGCGCCGACGGACAATCCGTGGCGACCGCGGACAAATCCTCCGGCGTTGCCGGCCCATCGCCTGTCGTATGCCAGCCAGCGCCTGGCACCGGCGTTTGCCGCGATCGGCGCCCCGTTGCTCCCCAACTCGCTTGCCATCCTGCCGCGACCGCTCCACGAACGCCCGCCGTGCAACTACTGCAACTCGTGCACGCAGGGATGCCCGCTCGGCGACAAAGGCAGCGCCGACGTCGTCTGGCTGCCGCCGGCGCAGGCCACCAATCGCCTCGAGCTGGTGACCGGCGCCCAGGCCTTGCAGGTCGAGGTCGACAAGAGCGGCCGAGCCACGGGCGTCGTCTACCGCAAGGCGGACGGCGAGCAGGCGCGCGCCAAGGGCCGGGCCGTCGTATTGGCCGGCGGCGCCATCGAGACGCCGCGACTTCTCCTGCTGTCGACGTCCTCGGGCTTCCCGCAGGGCGTGGCCAATGGCGACGGTCAGGTCGGCCGTCATCTGACCGAGCACCTGGTCTGGTCGGCGGTGGCGCTGCTCCCCGAGCGAGTGGACGCGCACCGCGGCCAGCCCATCGACGCTGCGGCCTGGCGCTTCGCGGTACCGGCAGCATCGCCGCGCGGTTACGTCGGCGGATTCCGTCTCTCGCCCGCCCATGGAGCGCTCGATCTGCGTGGACCGGTTGCGTACGCGGTGCGGTTCCTCGACGGCTTCGGTCTCGCGCATCAGAAACGGATGGCGGAGCGGTTCGGGCATGCCATCGGTCTGGCGGCCATGGGGGAGTGGTTGCCCAATGCAAACACCTACGTCGACCTCGACCCGTCGCGGCGCGACGAGGCCGGCCTGGCGGTGGCGCGGCTGCACTCCCAGCTCGGAGAGAACGAACGGCTGCTGCTCCGCCACATGGCCGACACCACGCGCGCGCTCGTGGCGGCGGTGGCGGGAGCGGAGATCGTCGAGGAGACCTCGACCCTCGACCTGTTCTCGCCGGCACACGTTCTCGGGACCTGTCGTCTGGGCCGAGATCCGCGCGCATCGGTCGCCGACGCCGACGGCATCAGCCACGAAGTTCCCAATCTCGCCTTCGCCGACGGCTCGCTCCTGCCCTCGAGCGGCAGCGGCGACTCGCCCTCGCTGACGATCATGGCCATGGCCGTGCGCACGGCCGATCGGCTGATCGCGCGGCTCTCCGGGGGCACGACAAATTTGTGAGATAGCCTCACTGCGCAGCCCCGGTGAGCGTGCCGCATCGCGCGCGCGGGCCCGAGCTTGGCTGCCGAGCACTCGACTTCCTCGGGAGCCTTCGAGTCCTCCGCCATACCCCACCTCCACTGTTTCGGCATGATGCGCCGAACGACAGATCAACGCAGATCGGCCTTGGACACGGATCCCGCCTTCCTGTCGTGCGCCCGATCACGCTTGACCTGCCGCAATTCGGGCGGAATCATGTGTCGATGAGCTCATCCTCGAAGTCCCGCCGGAGTGTCCCACCGCCGCCGAAGTCGCGCCTGCGCCAGAACGTCGAGTCACTGGCCCTGGCGCTGCTTCTCGCCCTGGTCGTCCGGTCCTCGGTGGTGGAGGCCTTCTGGGTGCCGTCGGGGTCGATGCTGCCGACGATCCAGATCGGCGACCACCTCTTCGTCAACAAGATGGCCTATGCCCTGCGGGTGCCGCTGCTGGGCACCAAGCTGGTGGACACCGGCACGTTGCACCGGGGCGACATCGTCGTCTTCGTCTCCCCCATCGAGCACGGCACCGACCTGATCAAGCGGGTCGTGGCGGTGGCCGGGGACACCGTCCAGGTTCGCGACAAGCACCTCTTCATCAACGGCGAGGCGATTCCGGACGTGCACGCTCACTTCGTCGATCCCACCCTGCGCGGCACGCCGCGCGACGAGTTCGGCCCGGTCGTGGTCCCCCCCGGCAAGTTCTTCGTCATGGGCGACAACCGCGACCGGAGCTACGACAGTCGCTACTGGGGCTTCGCCGACGTCAGCTCGATCAAGGGCCGGGCGATGTTCATCTACTTCTCGTGGGACGCCAAGAAGTGCTGGCCGCGCTGGGGCGATTTCGAGTGCGGGCCGCGCTGGAACCGCCTCGGCCACGTGCTTTCGTAGGGCACCGTTCTCTCCCCTCCCGGCCGCGGCGGCCGCTCGCCACCCCTCTTGCATCTGCCCGCCTCGCTTGCGAGACTCGGTCGTTCGCAAGATGACACCAGCCAAAGGAGACCAGCATGCGTGAAGCCGTCATTGTTGCCAGTTCACGGACCGGCATGGCCAAGTCGTTCCGGGGCTCGTTCAACCTGACGCGGCCCGACGACATGGCCGCCCACTGCGTCAAGGACCTGCTCAAGAAGGTGCCGAAGCTCGATCCGGCCGAGATCGAGGACGTGGTGATGGGCACGGGGTTTCCCGAAGGCCCGCAGGGATTCAACGTCGGGCGCAACGTCGCGGTGATGGCGGGCCTGCCGATCACCGTGCCGGGGGTGACCGTGAGCCGTTTCTGCTCCTCGGGTCTGAACGCGGTGGCGGTGGCGGCGCACATGGTGCAGGTGGAGGGCGCCGAGGTGGTGATCGGCGGCGGCCTCGAGTCGATCACCATGATGCAGAACGACTTCAACAAGAAGAACCTGTTCAATCCCTGGCTCCTCGACCACAAGCGGGACATCTACATGCCCATGGGCATGACCGCGGAGATCGTCGCCGACCGCTACAAGGTCAGCCGCGAGAAGCAGGACGAGATGGCGCTGGCCTCGCAGCAACGCACCGCGGCGGCGCAGAACTCGGGCAAGTTCAAGGACGAGATCGCCCCGATGACGGTCACCATGGAGCTGACCGACAAGGCCACCGGCGAGAAATCGAACAAGGAGGTGACGGTCGACCGCGACGAGTGCAACCGGCCGAACACCACGATGGAGGGTCTGGCCAAGCTGCCGCCGGCGTTCAAGGAGGGTGGCAGCGTGACGGCAGGCAACTCCTCGCAGTTCTCCGACGGGGCCTCGGCGACCTTGATCATGTCGGCCGACCGCGCCAAGGCGCTGGGCATCAAGCCGCTCGGCTTCTATCGCGGCTGCGTCTTCGCCGCCTGCGAGCCCGACGAGATGGGTATCGGACCCGTGTTCGCCGTCCCCAAGCTGCTCAAGCAGCACGGCCTCAAGATCGACGACATCGACATCGTCGAGCTCAACGAGGCCTTCGCCTCGCAGGCCGTGTACTGCCGCGACCAGCTGGGAATCGATCCCGCCAAGCTGAATCCGAACGGCGGTGCCATCTCCATCGGTCACCCCTACGGAATGACCGGCTCACGCATGACCGGCACCCTGCTCTACGAGTTGCGGCGGCAGAAGAAGCGCTGGGGCATCGTCACCATGTGCATCGGCGGCGGCATGGGCGCTGCCGGGCTGTTCGAAGCGGCGCTCTGATCAAGTTGTTGGTGGTTCGTTGTCAGGTTGTTAGGAGAAAGACGAGCGAAACGAAGCGGTCCTTCCTAACAACCTGACAGCCAACAACCCAACAACCAGCCTCGGCCGTGTTCACCAACCCCCCCGACGACGTCGTGCGCGCGCTGCTGGCGCGCCGGCTCAACGTTGCCGTCGTCGGCTGCTCGCCCAACCCCGCGCGGGACAGCCATCGGATCGCCCGGCTGTTGCTAGAGCGGGGGCATCGCGTGTTTCCGGTCAATCCGGCGGCGGGCCCCGAGATTCTTGGCCAGAGAGTGTATGGCGATCTGCTGGCCGTGCCCGAGCGCGTCGACATGGTCGACATCTTTCGTCGCTCGGACCAGGTGGGGCCGATCGTCGCTGCGGCTATCGAGAAGGGAGTCGAGGCCGTGTGGACGCAGCTCGGAGTGATCGACGAGGCGGCTGCCGAACTCGCCCGTCAGGCGGGCTTGACGGTGATCATGGATCGCTGTCCGGCCATCGAGTACCCGCGCCTGTTCGGGCGCTGACCTTGCGCCGCTGCCGCCCGTCCCGGGGGACGTCGGCGGGTGGGGAGAGAGACGGCGCGGGGGTGGCGCCGATCGGACGCCACCCCCACTGAGATCACTTCTTCTTGGCCGACGCCAACTCGTCGTCGATGATGGCCTTGAACCGGTCGGCCGGCTGCGCTCCGCTCAGTAGGCGGCCGTTGATGAAGAACGCGGGCGTGCCGTTGACGCCCACGGTCTCGCCCTCGGCCTGCGAGGCCTTCACGGTGGCCAGGGTCTTCTGGTTGTCGATGCAGTCGCCGAGCTGTTTCTTGTCGACCTTGTCGCCGGCGGCCTCGATCACCTTGTCCTTGAGGTTCTGCGCGTTGATCTCGCGCTGATGCTCGAAGAGGTAGTGATACACCTTCCAGTACGCGTCCGCGTTCTGCTTGTAGACGCACTCCGCGGCCACCGCCGCGGGCTGCGCCCACGGGTGGATGCTGGTCAGGGGGAAATCCTTGAACACGAACTTCACCTTGCCCTCGTACTCCTTCAGCACCTGCTCGATCGTGTTGTAGCCGCGGGCGCAGAACGGGCACTGGAAGTCGGAGTACTCGACGATGGTGACCTTCGCATCCTTGGGCCCCCGGGTGGGACGGCCCTTGATGTCGATCTTCTTCATCACCTCTTCGTACGGATTGACGGTGAGGTCGTCGATCGAGCCGAAGATGGCGTAGCGCCCGTCGGTGGACACGACGAAGGGCTGCTTCTGGACGCGCGGCGGCGTTCCCAGCTCGATGAAACCTTCCTTCGCGCCCTTGATCTTCGAGTCCTTCAGGTCGACGACCTTGGCCGGCACGTTGGGCGGCACATTCGCCTTCTTGCGGAAATACTCGACGATCTTACTTCCCTCTTCCGCGTGCGCCACCACCGGTACCAAGGGGGCGGCGACCAGCGCCAAGGCGAGGGCAACCTCAGTGATCCGAACCACGATTTTCATTCGTGAAAGCTCCTCTCTCCGTGTCTGGGGGGATACTACGTCGCCCAGTTGTCGATTTTGACTCCCAACGCTGCCAGCCTTTCTCCGCCGCGTCAAGCCGCGCGCTACTGCCGCCCCCCCCCGCGCCCGATCCGGTAGTGCGGTCTCGTAGTGGGGTCTCGAATGACCCCACTACCATCTATCCCGACCTCGCCTACCAATGAACAGTTCGTCGAGGGTTCCCCTCCCTACCAAGGAGGAGTCAGGGAGGGGTTTTGGAACCGCGCGTCAGCAA
>CAZYMF010000102.1:0-10352 GCA_964648215.1 uncultured Binatia bacterium (SeqCode)
GCTTCGCCATGTCTCTTCCTTAGATGGTCCCGTTCGGGAGGTCCAACGCCACGTCCTAGGGATAGCGACTCGTTTCACAGTTTCGGCGACGCGTCGTGCGAGGGTTCCTGCTCCCGGGAGCCGGGAGAGGAGACCCTCGAAGACAAGTCACGAAGCGGCCAGAGCCAGTACCTAGGCCGTTTCCGCGCCGGCGGTTCCCCGTGCCGCCGGGGTTTGGTAGACGACCGGATGCCCATCACCGCGGAAAGCGAGCTCGGCCGGATGAACGCACGCGACGCCCACGATCCCTGGCCCCTGTCGCGCATCGTCGACACGGTGCGCCGCTACTGGGGCTTCGACACGCTGCGGCCGCTGCAGGAGGAGGCGATCCGGGCGGGTCTGGAGAGCCGCGACTCGCTGGTGGTGATGCCCACCGGCGGTGGCAAGTCGCTCTGCTACCAGGTGCCGCCGGACCTGGCCGGGCGCACCGACGTGGTCGTCTCGCCGTTGATCGCCTTGATGAAGGACCAGGTCGACGGCTTGCGCGCCTGCGGCTACCCGGCGGCGGCGCTGCACAGCGGCCTCTCGCCCGACGAGCAGCGCGAGGCGGAGAAGCAGATCCTCGCCGGCCGCTGCCGTCTGGTGTTCGTGGCGCCCGAGAGGCTGTTGACGCCGCGCTTTCTCTGGGTGATGGAGCAGGTCCACGTGCGCGCCTTCGCCATCGACGAGGCGCACTGCATCAGCCACTGGGGTCACGACTTCCGCCCCGAGTACCGCGAGCTGGCGGCGTTGAAGGAGCGTTTCCCGCAGGCCAGCGTCCACGCGTACACGGCCACCGCCACCGAGCGCGTGCGCGCCGACATCGTGGCGCAGCTCCGGCTGCGCGACCCGGCGGTGTTGGTCGGGATCTTCGACCGTCCCAACCTGGTCTACCGCATCGTGCCCCGCGTCGACGCGCGGTCGCAGGTGTTGCAGGTGCTCGGCCGCCACGCGCGGCAAGCGGCGATCGTCTACTGCCTGAGCCGGCGCGACACCGAGGAGATGGCCGAGGCGCTGCAAGGACGCGGGCTGCGGGCGGCGGCGTATCACGCGGGCATGGAGACGCAGGTCCGACGGCGAACGCAGGACGCCTTCGCCGAAGAGAAGCTCGACGTGGTGGCGGCGACGGTGGCCTTCGGCATGGGCATCGACCGTAGCGACGTGCGCTGCGTGATTCACGCGACGATGCCGAAGTCGATCGAGCACTACCAGCAGGAGACCGGCCGCGCCGGCCGCGACGGGTTGGAGGCCGAGTGCGTCCTCTTCTACTCGGCCGCCGACGTGATTCGCTGGGAGTCGTTGATCGAGAAGAGCGCCGCCGAGGCCCGGGCTCCGGCCGAGGTGATCGCCGCCGCGAAGGCGCTGCTGGCCGAGATGCGCCGCTTCGCCACCGGCTTGAAGTGCCGCCACCGGGCGCTGTCGGAGTACTTCGGGCAGGGGTACGAGCGGGCCGAGTGCGGTGCTTGCGACGTCTGCCTCGACGAGGTCGAAGGCGTCAGCGATGCCACGGTGACGGCACAGAAGATTCTCTCGTGCGTCGCTCGTGCCGGCGAGCGCTTCGGCGCCGCGCACATCGTCGACGTGTTGCTCGGCGCGGACACCGAGCGGGTGCGGCGCTGGCAACACCAGCAGCTGAGCACCTACGGTCTGCTCAAGGAGGTCGGGCGCAAGCCGCTGACCAGCATGATCTACCAGCTCATCGACGCCGGGCTACTCGAGCGCTCGGGCGATGACCGTCCGATCCTGCGCCTCAACCAGGCCTCGTGGCAGGTGCTGCGCGGCCAGCAATCGGTGCGGCTGGTGCAGCCGAAGGCCGGTGGGGTCAGCAAGACACGCTTCGACGCGATGTCGTGGGAAGGGGTCGATGGCGGCCTCTTCGAGAGCCTGCGCGGCCTGCGTCGCGAGATCGCCGACGAGCGCGGCGTGCCGCCCTACGTCGTCTTCGGCGACGCCACGCTGCGCGACATGGCGCGGCTGCGGCCGGGATCGCCCCCGGCGCTGCGCCAGGTGCGCGGCGTCGGCGACAAGAAGCTCGCCGATCTCGGGCCCCGCTTTCTGCAGCACGTGGCGGCGTACTGCGCCGAGCATGACCTGGAGCTGGATGCAGCGCCGGGATCGTCGTCGCCGATCCGACCGAGAAACGCTCGCGGAGATGCGAAGCGGATGGCTCTCGAGATGTTCGCCAAGGGCCGGAGCGTCGAAGACGTGATGGCGGCGACCGACCGGGCGCGGAGCACGACCATGGAGTATCTGGCGACGTTCGTCGAGAGCGAGTGCCCCGATCGGCTCGATCCGTGGGTCGATGCCGAGACCTATCGCTCGGTTGCCGAGGCTGCCCGCCGGGCAGGCGGGGAGCGTCTGACGCCGATCTTCCATGCGCTCGACGGCAAGGTGCCGTACGAGGTCATTCGCCTGGTGACGACCCACCTCCGGGTGCGAGGAGCCTGAAGAGCCGGGGCGTTCTCGCACCTCGACCGCGCACCGGACGGGGCCCGGTGCCACCAGATCAATATCGAGGCTGCTGTCGGTCAGTGGCACCGGGCTCTGTCCGGTGCTCCAGCGGGGAATCGGCTCACCGGGCGAACGCCGCGCGCAGAGCTTTCCCCGCCTCGCCCACGGCCGTCTTCGCCTGGTCGAGCAGGGCGCTCATGCCGAAGAAGCCGTGGATCATGCCGTTGTAGCGCGTGTGCTTCACCGGCACGCCCGCCTCCTTCAGCCGCGCGGCATAGGCTTCGCCTTCGTCCCGCAGCGGGTCGAACTCGGCGGTGATCACCAGCGCCGGCGGCAGACCACGCAGGCTCTCCGCCCGCAGCGGGGCGGCATAGGGGTTGCGCCGGTCGGCGTCGTTCCGCGTGTAGTGGTTCCAGAACCACAGCATCGAGTCCTTGGTCAGAAAGTAGCCGTCGGCGTTGTCGCGGTGCGACGCGGTATCGCAGGCGGAGTCGGTGACCGGGTAGACCAGCAGCTGGTGGACGAGGGCGGGTCCGCCGCGATCGCGCGCCATCAGCGCGACCACGGCCGTGAGATTGCCGCCGGCGCTGTCGCCGCCGATGGCGATGCGGGCCGGGTCGACGTCCATGTCGTGTGCGTTTGTCGCCACCCACTGCAACGCCGCGTAGGCGTCCTCCGCCGCCGCGGGAAACTTGTGCTCGGGGGCCAGCCGGTAGTCGACCGATACCACCGCGCAGCCGGCGGCGTTGGCGAGCGTGCGACACACGCCGTCGTGAGACTCGATGCTGCCGAGAACCCAGCCGCCGCCGTGGTAGTACACGAGGGCGGGAAAGGGGGCGTTGCCGGCGGGTGTGTAGAGGCGGACCGGGATCGCTCCCTGCGGCCCGGGGATGCGGCGGTCCTCGACCCGGGCGACCGCCGCCGGTTCGCCCTGCAGCGCGGCCATCTCGGCCAGCGCGGCGCGCGCATCGGGCACTGACATGGTGTGCAGGGGCGGCGCGCCCATGGCGTTGACCTGGTCGAGCAGTGTCTGGACTTGCGGGTCGAGTGGCATGTTCCCCTCCGGTTGCCCATTGGAATTGCGCAAAAGACCGCCCCAACTCAAGCCCCGGGCCGCGCGCCGGCGTCAGACCTCGCAATTTTCCGGATTAGAGTGCCGACGTTCGTTCCGCATTCGCCGCAATCGAACCGGCTCGCCCTCGGGCGCGGTGGCGTGGAGCGTTCCTGGTGCCGTCCGGCGCGCTCGTTGGCGACGCCGCCGGCCATCGCGTCACCGATGCCGCACAGCACCTGCACGGCGGCATCGGCCTCGACGTCGACTACCCGGTGCATCGCTACGTCCTGTGGTCGAAGCAGATCGAGCTGTCGCTGGGTTCGGCGACGCGCCAGCTGCTCAAGCTCGGCGCCGCCCTGGCGGCCACGCAGGGGGAGGTGCGATGTTTCACTTGCCCCCGAGCGCAAATGGCGTCATTGTAAGGCGTTAATATGTATCCCACGGTCCGCCAGTGCTGAGGTTCCGACGACTTGGGGCTACTCTGCCTGAAGCCGCGGGTCACATGCCGTTGCTTGGGGGGAGAAATGGCCATTGACGCATCGCAACCCATTGCCCGTCCGGTCGCGGAGCTGCCGGCCATACGCTCCTGGCCTGGGATCGCCTGGCGTGTGTTCAAGGACGTGGTCAAGCGGCCCTTCTACACCGCCTACGAGTACCGCCTGAGCCAGGAGGCGGCGGCTTGGCGCAAGCCGCACCACATCGGCGTCATCATGGACGGCAACCGCCGTTTTGCCCGCCAGTACGGCTTCACCGACCTCAGCCAGGGCCACGAGCACGGCGCGCGGCATCTCTACAACGTGCTCAAGTGGGCGCGCGACTTCGACATCCGGGTGATGACCGTGTGGGCGCTGTCGCTCGACAACTTCGGGCGCGACGAGGCCGAGCTGAACCGCCTGCTCGACCTGTTCGAGGAGAAGTTCCGCGAGATCGTCAGCCACGAGGAGATCCACCGCTACCACGTCAAGGTACGCTACATCGGCAGCATCGAGCGCCTGCCGGCGCGGCTGCAGGAAGCCATCGACGCCGCCCAGAACGCCACCGCCCACTACGAGGACTTCGTCCTCAACGTGGCCATCGCCTACGGCGGGCGCGAGGAGATCACCGACGCGTTCCGCCGCTATCTGGAAGACGAGGCCAAGGCCGGACGCAGCCTTCAGGAGGTTGCGGCTGAATTGAAGCCGACCGCCATCGATCGTTACCTCTACACCTCCGGTCTGCCCGAGCCCGAGCTGATCATCCGCACCAGCGGCGAGGTCCGCATCGGCGGCTTCCTGCTGTGGCAGAGCGTGTACTCCGAGTTCTACTTCTGCGACACCTACTGGCCAGCGTTCCGCAAGATCGATTTTCTCCGCGCCTTGCGCAGCTTTGATCAGCGCAAACGGCGCTTCGGGAAGTGAATCCGAGTCGCGGCGCGCGGCCGGCGGTAAACGATTCGTGCTCGCTCGCAGTTCGCTGAACCGTCGCAAGCAGCCGAGGAAGGGTCCCCTCTCCTTCGAGAAGAGGGCCAGGGTGAGGTGAGCGCCCTTCTCCGCTTTTCTCCTTGTCCCTTTGCGTCATCCCGGCAATCTTCGGGCCGGGATCCATCCGGATGAACGGCCGCGACCGTGCTCTCACGCAATGGGGCGCTAGTCTTCTCGTGTCGTCTCCTGCGGGGCTTTGCCCCTGCGCCCCGCCGAGGGGGAAGCCGAAGGGCGCGGTTTCCCCCTCGGACTCCCTCTTCGCGCCCGCTGCGCGTGCCATGGGCCGCTGCCTTCCGAGTCGGCCTTGCGCCGAGGTCTGTGCCAGCGGCACCGGGCGTTCCCGCCAATGGCGGGCTCGTGGACGCACGCGGCGGCCTCTGAGCTATGCAGGTTGGGAGCCGCGTGCTCGTTCGAGAAGAGCACCGGCCGCTTCGCGGCCGCTTCTTTCAATTGTCGTTGCCTGGAGGGCACCGCTTTGTCGGTGCCGGGGGGCAGGGGCGACAGCCCCGCAACCGGCGTCGCGGAATCACACGCAACGATTGCGAGTGCTTCCGCGAGATCTACACCACAGCCTCCGCCCGCAGCCGGGCGATCTCGGCGTCGCTGATCCCCAGCTCCCGCAGCACCTCATCGGTGTGCTCCCCGAACACCGGCGGCGGCGTGCGCAGCGACGGCGGCGTTGCCGACAGCTTGATCGGAGTTCCCGGCATCACCATCCTGCCGGCCGCCGTTTCCATCTCGACCACCATGCCGCGATGGCGGAGCTGCGGATCGGCCAGCACCTCGTCGAGCGTGGCCACCGGTCCGAAGCAGATGTCCTCGTCGCCCAGCTCCCGCAGCCACTCGGCCATCGTCTTGTCGCGAAACCCGGCGCGCAGGACGCGGAACATCTCCTCGCGCCGCTCGCCCTCGGCCCACTGGTCGGCGATGAAGTCCTCGCGGCCGAAGTGGCGGCACAGCGTCGCCCAGAAGTGCGGCTCGAAGGCGCCGACGGTGACGTGGCGGCCGTCGCGGGTCTCGTAGACCGCGTAGCACGGGTAACGCCCGGTGAGCTGCTCGCGGCCGCGCAGCGGCATCTGCCCCGAGAGCTGGTACATCAGCAGGTGGTAGACGTTCCAGGCGAAGGCGCCGTCGAGCATGGCGATGTCGACGTACTGGCCACGCCCGCTCTGCTGCCGCGCGATCACCGCGCCGAGAATGCCGACCGTGGCCATCAGCGAGCCGGCGCCGATGTCGGCGATCTGCACGCCCGGGATCACCGGCGGACCGCCGGCCTCGCCGACGTAGTTCAGCACGCCGGCGTAGCCGAGGTAGTTGACGTCGTGGCCGACCTTGTCGCGGTAGGGGCCGTCCTGGCCGTAGCCGGAGATCGAGCAGTAGATCAGCCCCGGGTTCTTTGCCGACAGCGTCTCGTAGTCGATGCCCAGACGCTTGGCGACGCCCGGCCGGGACCCTTCGAGGACGATGTCGGTGTCTGATGCCAAGCGCTGAAAGATCTCGCGGCCCCGCTCGCTCTTCAGGTTGAGCGTCATGCTGCGCTTGTTGCGCGCCAGGAACGGAATGCCGGTGGCGAAGGGATCCTTCGGCGCCGCGATCATCAGCACGTCCATGCCGAGGTCGGCGAGCATGGTCGAGCAGAACGGACCCGGAAGCTGGCGCGAGAGGTCGAGCAGCTTCAGGTTTGCCAGGGGCGTCATCCCGCGCTCGTCGTCATCCGGCCGCCGCCTCGGCGCGGTCCTGCTCGCTCGCCCGCGAGCCGAGGTACTGGCTGTACAGATAAGCGAGGAAGCGCTCGACGCCGTGGATGACGAAGGCGGTGCGCAGCGACGGGAAGAGCTCGAAGGCGTGCTGGGCGCCGGGGATCTCCGCGTACAGCACCGGCGCCTGCGAGACCGGGCGCAGGGCTTCGCAGAAGCGCCGCGCCTCTTCCACCGGCGCCAGCGTGTCGAGGTCGCCGTGGATGACGAGAAACGGCGGCGCGCCGGCGTGCACGCGGCTGATGGGCGAGGCCTTCTCGTAGGACTCCTGCGCCTCGTGCAACGCGGCTTTCATGATCTTCTGCTCGAGCAGCTCGGCGAGCGCGTCGTGGTGCCAGAAGCGGTCGCGGTTGGTGAAGTCGTAGACGCCGTAGAACGGCACGCAGCCCTGGACGGAGGTGTCGACGTTCTCGAACCCGGGCTGGTACTCGGGATCGTTGGCGGTCAACGCCACCAGCGAGCAGAGATGGCCGCCGGCGGAGCCGCCGGTGGCGACGACGAAGTCGGGGTTGCCGCCGTACTCGCGGGCATGCTCGCGGATCCACTGCAGGGCGCGTTTGAGGTCGATGAGGTGATCGGGATACGTGGCGTGGGGGCTGAGGCGATAGTCGACGGTGATGCACACCCAGCCGCGCGCCGCCAGGTGGAGCATCAAGGGAATGCCCTGCTCGTTCTTGGTTCCGATCACCCAGCCGCCGCCGTGGATCTGCAGCAGGATCGGGCAGTCCGTCGGATGCGAGCGGTGGCGGTAGACGTCGAGCTTGAGGTTGAGGCCGCCGACCCGTGTGTACTGGATGTCGCGCAGCCGCTCGACCTCCGGGTGCCGCATTGGAAACGGCATCACGATCGACTTCCAGTCGACCGCCGGCGCCAGCTTGGCGCCGATCTCGGGCCGGATCTTGTCGCGGTAGTCGGAGCCGAGGCCTTCGCGCAGCGCCGTTTCCATCACCGCCTCGGCGCCGCGGGCGCGCCGGTAGCAGCGCGCCAAGCCGACCCACGAGACCACGGTGATCAGCAGGCCGAGCTTGCCGGGCCACGCGTGCAGGGCTCCCGCCGAGATGAAGAGCAGCGTGGCCACGGCCTGCCAGGCGATGTGGTGTAGCGCCAGCTCCGCCGTGAGCCACCCGGCGAAGAAGCTGACCGCGGCGCGCCGCGAGGGTGCGTAGGTGGGATGATAGGCGTTGTAGGTGAGCCAGGCGCCGATCAGACTGACGAACAGGAACAACCAGGACATCGAGACCCTCCCCTTTCGTGCGGATCACGTTGCACCATGCCATCTCTGTCCGGCTGCGTGAAGAGGAGGAGCCTGCACGAGGGTTCCTCTCCATGGCATGTCCGACTCCGGAGGGCAGGCTAGAGGCGTCTTCCGGGAACGCGATCGCGGCTGTCCCGATTGCCCCGGCGTGCAGCGCCGGGCGAGAGTGTGCTATCGGACGGGCAGAGCCGGTCGAAGCGTCGGGAAAGGGGCCCGTGAACTTCTCTTTGGTCACCAGATGTCGCGTTCCGGAGTCGCTCGCGGAGGTCACCGCGACCGCCCGCGAGGTCGAACCGCGAGAGGTGGGGGTGCGCCCGGGCGCAGTCGGCGAGATCTGGGGCGCCGTCGAGGCTCTCTATCGCAGCGGCATTCATCCGGCGATCCAGCTGTGCGTGCGCCGGCGCGGCCAGGTCCTGATCGACCGCGCCATCGGCCACGCCCGCGGCAACGGTCCCGACGACCCGCCGGAGACGAAAAAGGTCCGCGCGACGCCGGCGACGCCGTTCACCATCTTCTCCGCGTCGAAGGCGATCACGGCCATGGTGATTCACCTGCTCGATGAGCGCCACCTCGTCCACCTCGACGATCCGGTGTGCGAGTACGTGCCCGAGTTCGGCGTGCGGCAGAAGCGGTCGATCACCATCCGGCACGTCCTGAGCCACCGTGCCGGCATCCCCAACCTGCCGCCCGAGGCAATGGATCTCGACAATCTCGACGACCCGGCAAAGGTGCTCCAGCTCCTCTGCGAGGCCGAGCCCGTGCTGCGCCCGGGCAAGCAACTGGCGTATCACGCGATCACCGGCGGCTTCGTTCTCGGCGAAGTGGTCCGGCGCGTCACGGGCAAGGACATGCGCGCGTTCCTCGACGAGGAGATTCGCCGCCCGCTCGGCTTTCGCTGGATGAGCTACGGCGTGGCGGGACGTGACGCGCGTCGCGTCGCGCGCAACTACTTCACCGGCCCGCCGCCCTTGCCGCCGCTGTCGACCGTTCTCGATCGCGCCCTGGGGATACGCTTCCGCGAGGTTACCGAGCTGTCGAATGATCCGCGCTTTCTCGCCAGCGTCATCCCGTCGGGCAACCTGGTGGCGACCGCCAACGAGTTGAGCCGCTTCTATCAGCTCCTGCTCAACGGCGGCGAGCTCGACGGTGTTCGGATCTTCGAGCCGCGCACGGTTCAGCGCGCCCTCGCCGAGCAGTCGTACGGTGAAATCGATTTCACTCTCGGCTTTCCCTTCCGCTACAGCATGGGCTTCATGCTCGGGGCACAGTGGTTGAGCCTGTACGGTCCGGACACGGAAAGTGCGTTCGGTCACCTCGGCTTCACCAACATCATCTCGTGGGCCGATCCCGAGCGGCAAGTTGCCGGGGCCCTGATGACGAGTGGTAAGCCGCTCCTGTATCGCGAGATCTATCACGTGTGGAACGTCATGCGGCAGATCGGCCTCGGCTGTCCCAAGGAAACGGCGGCGGCGGCGCGCGGTGCCGTCGTCGGCATCGGTGCGGCGCGCAACAGGCGGCGCGGGCGCGATCTCGCGGCACCCGGCGGCGCGCGGCGCGGACAGGTCGTGGCGCTGAAGCCGATGGCCAAGGGCTCCCCCTCCGAGAAGTGACCGGTTCTGGTTTACAAGGCGCTCGACGCCGGGCGGCGGCGCTTGCCGGTCGTCGCGGCTGAGCGAGGGGCCCGATGCCGGTGCGCGTGCAGATCGCGGGAGTGTCGACGCTGGAGGAGGCGCTGGCCGCCGAGCGCGCCGGGGCCGATGCCCTCGGCTTCACCGTGCGGCTGCCCACCGGCATCCACGATGGTCTCACCGAAGCCAAGGCGCGGAGCATCGTCGCCGGGTTGCCGCCGTTTGTCAGCAGCGTTGCGATTACGTACGTCGCCGGCGCGCGCGCGGCGGTGGATCTGTGTCGCTACCTCGGCGCCTCGACGCTGCAGCTCCACGGCGACTTCCCCACCCAGGACCTGCCACTGATTCGCGCCGGCCTGCCGCACCTGAAGCTGATTCGCGCCGTGCACGTGACCGGAGACGAAGCCATCGCCAGGGCCCGCGCCCTGGAGCGCCAGGTCGACGCGATCATCCTCGACACCTACGACCCCGCCACCGGCCGCCACGGCGCCACGGGCAAGACGCACGACTGGAGCATCAGCCGCGAGATCGTCAAGGCGTCTCGCGTGCCGGTGATTCTCGCCGGCGGGCTCAACCCCGACAACGTCGCCGACGCGATCGCGCAGGTTTCGCCGTGGGGCGTCGACGTCCACACCGGCGTCGAGGACGCCGACGGCACGCGCAACCTCGCCAAGCTGCGCCGGTTCATCGAGAGGGCGAAGGGGTGGGGCTGACCCGAGGCGCGGCGAC
>CAZYMF010000102.1:10452-16603 GCA_964648215.1 uncultured Binatia bacterium (SeqCode)
CGTCGCCCCGGCGCCGTAGCCGACCAGGACCGGTCGCAGGTAGCTCGGCAAGGCGAGCTTCTTCTGCGCGAACTGGCTCAGGGCCTCGAGATCCGCCTCGGGGTACAGCTCCCGATCCCAGGAGCCGGCCAGGGTCTTCAGGTAGACGGGTAGATCGACACCGAGCACCAGCACGTTGCCGCCGGCGAGCGTTCGGGCCAGCGCGACCGCCTCGCCGTTCCAGCCGGCGTCGCCGGACAGCAGCATCGCCGCGCCTTGCGGATGCTTCGGGAGATAGACGTGCACGGCGCCGAAGCGCTCGTACGAGAACGACAGCTCGCGCGGCGCGCGGGTGCAGCCGGCCGCGAGGACGAACAACGGCAGAAGGAGCCAGGTTCGTAGCGCGGGCTTCGCCCGCAACCCATGTCGGGAGTCGGGAGTCGGGCGTGGCCGGTGGCGCAAATCTTCGCGAAGCGCGCAGACTTGCGGAAGTAGTCGAACAGACGTTTCACTTGCTGACGATACCTCGCAGCCCGCCGGAGATCAGCGAGGCGATGTTGGAGACGATCAGGGGCAGGGCGAATCCGCCCGGTGACGCGAGATAGCGCGGCTCCCACACCGGCCCGAACTTCTCCTTGTACTGGCGCAGCCCCTGGAAGTTGTAGAAATCCTCGCCGTGACGAAACACGAAGGCGCCGAGACGGCTCCACAGCGGGGCGAGGGCACGATCTTCCAAGCCCGACATCGGTGCCATCCCGAGGTTGAACCACTGATAGCCCTGCGCCCTTCCCCAGAGCATCAGCTCGATGAACAGAAAGTCCATCACCCCGGCCGGTGCCGCCGGCAGATAGCGCATGAGGTCGACGGACAGCTCCTGCTTTTCGGCGCCCAGCAGCACGTTGGCGAAGGCGACGATGCGGTCGTTCTGGCGCACCAGAGCCAAGGGGAATTGCTGCAGGTAGTCGGGGTCGAAGAAACCGAGAGAGAACCCCTTCTCGCGCGTCCGCTTCTCGGCCAACCAGGTGTCGGAGATCTTCTCCAGCTCGGGCAGCAGCGGAGGCACGGCGTGCGCCGGCAAGATGCCGAGGAGGCAGCCCTCGCGCGCCAGACGGTGATGCCCGTGTCGCAGGCCCTTCCTCGCTCCGCCTTCCAGGGTGAATTCGGGCAGCGCGACACGTGCTTCCTCGCCCAGCTTGAGCGGGCTGAGGCCGAGATCGAGATACAGGGGGAGGTTCTCCGGCCGCACCTGATAGAAGACCGTCCAGCCGTCGTGCTGATCGCTGAGCTCGTGGAACTGCCAGACCAGCTCCCGCGCCTCGGCGGGGGCGGCCACCGGGTCGCCCAAGGCCACCCAGCTGCGTCCCTCGACGCGGTACATGATGAAGCCGCTGCGGTCTTCGTCGAACAGGAAGACCTTGTCGCCGAGCAGAGAGAGCTGCGCATTGGTGGATGGCCACGCCGCCACCAACCCGTGCACGTGTGCCAGGTCGTCCGAGCTCGGGGGCTTGGGCTCGGGGCGCGTGGGCCGCAGCAGGCGGGCGGCGCCGTAGATCGCCAGCAGCACGACCGCGCCCGCTTCGGCGCGCAACGAGCGCGGCGCCTGCTGCGACAGCTCGAACTGCCACCAGAGGTCGACCGAGTACTCGATGTGCTTGTAGGAGAGCAGCAGCAGCCAGCCGGTGCCGAGCAGCACCAGCAAGATGGCTACGATCCAGGGCGTGCTCAACGGCTCGTCGAGCAGCGAGGCGCGCCGGTAGAACTCGCCCCGGCAGGGAAGCAGCGCCGCCAGCATCAGCGACAGGATGATCGCCTCCTCGTAGTCGAACCCCTTGAGCAGCGACAGCACGATGCCCGAGG
This sequence comes from uncultured Binatia bacterium (SeqCode), assembly GCA_964648215.1. GTDB lineage: Bacteria > Desulfobacterota > Binatia > HRBIN30 > JACQVA1 > CAZYMF01. Next base: position 12,289 of record CAZYMF010000102.1, read on the forward strand.
CGAGCAACGCCGCCGCCAGCAGATAGGCGGCGTCGAGCCGGCGCTGCAGACCGCGCGCGAGCAGCAGCAGCGCCACCCCGATGAGGCTGCCGGCGAAGTGCGACACCTCGAGCACCGGCAGCGGCAGGATCTCGTGCACCCAGCCCAGTCGGCCGTGCGCCGCCGGCGTGGCGCCCGAGGCGAGCAGAACGGCGCCGCCGAGGAAGGTGCTGAAGGCGACCGCGTGCGGCACCACGCCCGGAACCCAACGGCCGAAGAAGCGCCCGGCGCGAGCGATGCCTTCGCGCCGCTGCAGCGCCTCGTACGAGGCGAGCAGGCCGACGGCGGCCAGGAAGGGGACGAAATAGTAGATGACACGGTACGCCAGCAGCGCGCCGAGCAGCGCGTCGCTCGGGGCATGCCGCTGCAGCAGCAACACCATCACGCTCTCGAACACCCCCAGGCCACCGGGGACGCTGCTCACCAGCCCGATGATCTGCGCCAGCAAAAAGGCGCCGAGCACGGTGGCGAACGAGACGCCGGGCATCGGCGGCAGCAGCACGTAGAGCACCGCGGCGGCCAGCGCCCAGTCGACCGACGACAGCGCCACCTGCGCCAGCGACAGCCGCGGCGCCGGCAGACCGAGCTCCCACTCGCGCCAGCGCAGCGGCGTTTTGCGTACCAAGACGATCGCCAGATAGCCCAGCAGCAGCGTCAGGCAGGCGGCGCCGAGGACCTGCGTGGAGGCGAGGGGCAGGTGGACAGCGGCCGGGAGCGCCGGCGGGGACAGGACGAGCGCCGTTCCGAGAAGCAAAAGGAAGCCGAGCCAGAAGGTGATGGCGTTGAAGCCGACGACGGTGGCGATCTCGCTGGTGCTCAAGCCCCAGCTCGAGTAGAGGCGAAAGCGGACGGCGCTGCCGCCGAGGAAGGCCAGGCCGACGTTGTGGCTGAACACGTAGGCGATGAAGGAGGTCAGCGCGATGCGGCGATAGGGCAGGGCGTTGCGCAGGAAGCGAAACGCCAGGCCGTCATAGCCGGTCAAGGCGACGTAGTTCAGCGCCGTCAGCGCCAGCGCCAGCCCGAGGCGCCAACGCGGCAGCGCCCGCAGCTCGGCGACGATGTCTCTCCAGTGATGAGCGCGCAGCTCGTGGTGCAAGACCCAGAGGGCGACGGCGAACAGCACCACCCCGAGGGCCGACGCCAGCGTGTGCCAGCGGCTCTTGTTCATCGATCCGGCTCTCGGGTCGGGGGCAGCAGAGGGGAAGCCGTTGCTGTGGTGGTCGAGGTCATCGGGTCTGTATGAGCGGGCCGGCGGTCGATCCCTCCGCCTAGCATACGAAAGCATTGCTCGCGAAGGCCGCAGGATCGTCGTGACCGGCGTCCGGCCGGCGAACGTTTCTTGCCGCGCCGCCGGGCGTTGGCTAAACAGCACAGCACGAAAGCGACCGTTCTCATCGCACTCCTGTGCCCGCTGTTGCTCGCGGCGGCCGTTCACGCGGATGACGGCCCCGGGCTTGCTCGCGTGCGCGCCGCGGGGGTGCTGCGTTGGGGCGGGGACATGCAGGGCGGCGAGCCCTACGTGTTCCAGGACCCCAGCGACAGCAGCCGGCTGATCGGCTTCGAGGCGGAGATCGCCCGGGGGCTCGGCAGCAAGCTCCACGTCAGGACCGAGTTCGTCCAGAACGACTGGCAGAATCTGATCCCGTCGCTCGAACGCGGCGACTTCGACATGATCATGAACGGCCTGGAGGTCACGCCGGCGCGCCGCGCCCGCGTCGCCTTCACGCGACCCTATTACGTCTTCAGCGAGACGCTGGTAGTGCGTCGCGACCAAGCCGCGGTGCAAGCGCTGGCCGACCTGCGCGGCCGGCGCGTCGGTACGCTCAACGGCTCGCTCGCCTACGACCTGCTGCGGCAGTCGCCCGGCATCGAGGTGGTGCTCTACGAGGGGGTGGAGGAGCCCTACATCGATCTCGAGCAGGGCCGGGTGGACGGGGTGCTGCTCGACAACGTCATTGCCAACCGCTACGGGCTCGTGCGCCCGGACCTGCGCGCCGCCGCCACCGTCGGCGAAGGCGTCTATGCGATTGCCGTGCGCCCGAACGAGCCGGCGCTGCTGCGGGCGATCGACGGAGCGCTCGCCGCCATGAGGCGCGACGGCGAGCTGCGCGCGATTCTCGAGCACTGGCACCTGTGGAATGCGCGCCAGGAGAGCCTGGCGGAGAAGGCGACGCCGCCGGGGCCGGCGAGGGCGCCGGTGGCGTCGGGCTCGCTGCTCACGCCCACGGAGCTGCATCTGTTCGCGCGCGCCACGGGGTTCACCGTGGTCATCTCCACGCTGGCGATGATGCTCGCCGTCGCCGGCGGATTGTTGCTGAGCGTGATGCGCCGTTACGGCGGAAAGGTCGCCGGCGCCGTCGCCGGCGTCTACATCGAGGTGTTCCGCGGCACGCCGCTGCTGCTGCAGCTCTACGTGCTGTACTACGGCTTGGCGCCGGTGCTGCGTCTCGATGCCTTCACCGCCGCCGTCGTCGGCCTGGGCATGAACTACGCCGCCTACGAAGCCGAGCTCTACCGCGCCGGTCTCGAGGCCGTGCCGATCGGTCAGACCGAGGCGGCGCTGTCGCTCGGCATGTCGCGCGTTCTGGCCCTGCGCCGGATCGTGTTGCCGCAGGCGTTGCGCATTGCCCTGCCGGGCGTGGCCAACGACTTCATCGCGTTGCTGAAGGACTCCTCCCTGGTCTCGGTGATCACCGTCGTCGAGCTGACCAAGCAGATGACCATCACCGCCGTCGACGTGCGCAGCTGGTTGGGGCCGGGCCTTCTGTGTGCGCTGCTCTACCTGCTGCTCAGCTACCCGCTGTCGCGACTGGCGCGCAATCTCGAGCGGCGTCTGGTGCCGGTGCCGACATGAGCGAGGGAGCCATCCTCAGTATCCGCGGTCTGCGCACGCGGCTGGGCGACACCGAGGTGCTGCGCGGGATCGACTTCCGCGTTCGTCGCGGCGAGGTGGTGGCGCTGGTGGGTCCGTCGGGTGGGGGCAAGACGACGCTGCTGCGGGCGCTGAACTACCTGACCCCGTTTGCCGCCGGCGAGGTCGAGATCGCCGGGCATCGGTTGCACCCGGGGATGAACGAGCGTACCCACGCCGCGGCCCTGCGGGCGGTGCGGACGCGCGTGGGCATGGTGTTTCAGAGCTTTCACCTGTTCCCGCACCTGAGCGCGATCGGCAACGTGCAGGAAGCGCCGCGGCGGGTGCTCGGGCTCGCGCCCGAGGCGGCACGAACGCGCGCGGAAGCGCTGCTGGCCCGCGTCGGGCTGGAGCGCTACGCCGAGGCGTACCCCCATACCCTCTCCGGCGGCCAGCAGCAGCGCGTGGCCATCGCCCGGGCGCTGGCGATGGAGCCGGACGTGCTGCTGCTGGACGAGCCGACCTCGGCGCTGGATCCGCGGCTGGCCAAGGAGGTGCTGGCCGTCGTCGCCGATCTGGCCGCCGGCGGCCAGACCATGCTGCTGGTGACTCACCAGATCGCCTTCGCGCGCCGCGTCGCCCAGCGGATGCTGGTCCTCGCCGACGGCGAGATCGTCGAGAGCGGCGCCCCTGCCGAGGTCCTCGATCGGCCGCAACACGCCACCACCCGCGAATGGCTCGGGGAGTGAGGGACCGTTTGGCGCTCCGGCGGCGCGGCGTGTACACTGCTCCCATGAACTTCTATCGCAGTCGTACCACGACGCACGGTCGCAACATGGCCGGGGCGCGGTCGCTCTGGCGCGCCACCGGCATGAAGGACGCCGACTTCGACAAGCCGATCATTGCCATCGCCAACAGCTTCACCCAGTTCGTGCCCGGACACGTGCACCTGCACGACGTCGGCCAGCGGGTGAAGCAGGTGGTCGATGCCGCCGGCGGCTTCGGCGTCGAGTTCAACACCATCGCCGTCGACGACGGCATCGCCATGGGTCACGGCGGCATGCTCTACTCGTTGCCCAGCCGCGACCTGATCGCCGACAGCGTCGAGTACATGGTGCAGGCGCACGTCGCCGACGCCCTCATCTGCATCTCCAACTGCGACAAGATCACGCCGGGCATGCTGATGGCGGCGATGCGCCTCAACATCCCGACCATCTTCGTCTCCGGCGGCCCGATGGAGGCCGGCACCTCGGCGGGCACGCACGATGCCGAGGGGAAGCCGCTGCCCAAGATCGACCTCATCGATGCCATGATCGCCGCCGGCGACAGCAGCGTGAGCGACGAAGCCCTGCTGGAGATGGAGCGCTCGGCCTGCCCGACCTGCGGCTCGTGCTCGGGCATGTTCACCGCCAACAGCATGAACTG
>CAZYMF010000103.1:0-12729 GCA_964648215.1 uncultured Binatia bacterium (SeqCode)
AGAGTCAAATGCGCCGACCAAAGCTTCAAGCCCCAAGGCGCAAACCTCAAGAGAAGCTTCAAGGTCGAAGTCGCAAGCTTCAAGAAGAGCGTCAAGGTCCAAGTCGCAAACTCCGACCTTGGAACTTGACGCTTGAGGCTTGAAGCTTACACGGCCATCTCCCGCTTCAGCACGGTCTTGAGGATCTTGCCGCTCGGGTTGCGCGGCAGCGGCTCGGCGCGCAGGTCGATGCGCACCGGCACCTTGAAGGCGGCGAGGTGCTGCGCCACGAAGTTCTGCAGGTCCTCCTGCGTCACCTGGGAGCCGCTGCGGAGCTGCACCACGGCGGCGACCTCTTCGCCGAGAACCTTGTGCGGCAGGCCGACGACGGCGGCATCGACGACGTCGGGGTGGGTGTAGAGCACGCTCTCCACCTCGACGCAGTAAACGTTCTCGCCGCCGCGGATGACCATGTCCTTGGCGCGGTCGACGATGTAGACGAACCCCTCGTCGTCGACGCGGCCGAGGTCGCCCGAGTGCAACCACCCGTCGGTAAAGGTTTCGGCGGTCGCCTCCGGCTTCTTCCAGTAGCCCTTGACGACGTTGGGTCCCTTGATCCAGATCTCGCCCACCTCGCCTGCGGGCAGATCCTCGCCGTCGGGGTCGACGACGCGCACCTCGCAGACGGGGACCGGAACGCCGACGCTGTCGGGCTTGCGCTCGTAGTCGACGCCGAAGTTCATCGTCGTCACCGACGAGGTCTCGGTCAGGCCGTAGCCGTTGCCCGGGGCGACGCTCGGGAACGCCTCCTTGATCCGGCGTACCAGCTCCGGCGCCGCCGGCGCGCCGCCGTAGGCGACGTTGCGCACGCTCGACAGATCCCGCTGCGCGAAGCTCGGCGACTCGAGCACCTGCCACACCATCGCCGGCACGCCGCCGAAGCTGCTGATGCGCTCGCGCTCGATCAGCTCGAGGGCTCGCTCCGGATCCCACTTGTACATCATCACCAGCTTGCCGCCGAAGCCGGTGTTGGCGGCGAGGATCGAATGGCAGCCGGTAGCGTGGAAGAACGGCACGGAGATGAGCTGCGCCGGCTGCGGCGTGTCCGGCGGCGGCGGAAACGTGGCGCCGCTGCGCAGCGCCCCGCGTGCCTGGGCGAAGGCCAGGCTCACCAGGTTGCTGCAGATGTTGCGATGGGTTCCCAGGGCGCCCTTGGGTCGGCCGGTGGTGCCGGAGGTGTAGAAGAGGGTGGCGTCGTCTTCCGGCTCGATGTCGACGTCGGGTAGGGAAGCGTCCCCAGGGGCATCGGCGACGAGGGAGGCGAACGGAATGGCCTGCGGCAGGCCGCTGTCGCCGCGGGCGACGACGATGCGTTCCAGGGCCAGGGCGCCGAGGTGCGGGGCGATGCGCTTGGCGCGGTCGGCGTCGGAGAACAGGAAGCGGGTGCCGGAGTCGCTCAGCCCGTACTCCAGCTCCTCGCCCGTCCACCAGGCATTCAGCGGCACGACGACGGCGCCGGCGGCGGCTGCGGCCCAGAAGGCGACCGACCACTCGGGGAAGTTGCGCATGGCGATGGCGACGCGGTCGCCCTTGCGCAGCCCCCACTCCTCGACCATGCGGCGCGCCAGATGCGCGCTCTGGCGGTAGTGCGTTTCGAACGAGGTGCGCTCGTCTTCATAGACGAGGAACGGCTTGTCGCCGTGGACGCGGCTCATCTCGAGCACGAGACGCAGCGACGACGGCGCGTTCTTCCAGGTCTTGGTGTTGACCCCGCGGATGCTCGTCTCCTCGATCTCGAACATGGCCCCGGGCTGCGTCAGCTCGGCGGTGACCTCGGCTATCGACGGCGGCATGAAACCTCCTGCTTTCCGGTGTTGTCCGGCGCGCGCCTGTCGCGCTCGGCATTCACGGAACGAGTATGATGGGCGAGGCAGAGGATGCAAGTCCGACGACGGCCTGCCCCGCGGGAGGTTGACATTCGGCAAAGCGGGTAAGACGATCCGCCGATGACGCGCAGAGAGTTTCTGGCGATCTCGTTGGCTTGCGCCCTGGCGGCGTGCGGGGACGATGACGGCGGCGGCGTTGCGTCGCCGGCGGCGCAGGACGGCTTCGTTGCGGCGGCGTATCTGCAGGAGCGGCAGCTCGACTACCTGCACTTCGCCACCGAGGTGTTCTCGCCCGGCGACGTCCTCAACGTCGTCTGCCACATGACCCGAGCTCGGGTCGAGCCGAGCTATCGGATCCCCGGCCAGGTGCCGGCCGATGCCTGGGATGCGCGCTTCACCAAGATGGCGACGCTGCAGGACACGCGCGACTTCGACGCGCTCTATCTGCTGCAGATCCTGCTGGATTACCGCGACAACCCGCTGCTGCCGCGCGAGCTGGTGCAGAAGGTGGAGGACGCCCTGACGTCGTTCAAGATGTGGTACACGGAGCCGACGCCGCCCGGCCTCCTCGACAACAGCTACTACTGGACCGAGAACCACGAGGCGCTCTACTACACGATCGCGTATCTCGTCGGCCAGCTCTACCCCGACCGTGCCCTGTCCACCGACGGCCGCAGCGGCGCGGAGCATCAGGCGTCCGCGCGCGAGCGCCTGCTACGCTGGTTCGACCTGCGTGCCCGCTTCGGCTTCTTCGAGTGGCACTCGAACGTGTACTACCAGAAAGACTTCACCCCGATGCTGACGCTCGCGGAGTTTGCCGACGACGAGGAGATTCGCACCCGCGCGGCAATGGTTCTCGACTTGCTCCTGTTCGACCTGGCGGTGCACACCTTCCGCGGCGCCTTCGGGGTCACCCGCGGGCGCTCGTACAAGAAGGACAAGATGACCTCGCTGGACGACAACACGTGGGGCGCGGTCAAGCTGGTGTTCGACACCACCGACTACCCGTACCAGTCGCATTCGCATCCCGACGCCACCTTGCTCGCCCGCGCGCAACGCTATCGGCCGCCGGAGGCGGTCCTCCGGGTCGCTCGCGCCGCCGGGCCATTCGTGGACGAGGAACGGTTGGGAATCGATCTCGACGAGGAGGCGCCGATCACGCCGTCCCCCATCGCGCCGTACGGGTTCTCCTTTTCCGATCCCGCCGACCTGCCCGTGTGGTGGAGCATGGGCGCCCTGACCGCTTGGCAGGTGGTGCCGCTGACACTGCAGACGCTCGAGACGTACGATCTGTGGGGAACGACGAACTTCAAGCCCTTCGCCGGCCTGCGACCGCTCACCCAGAACGTCCCGTTCGCCCAGAGCCTGGCCCTCTCGGCAGCCAAGCTCCTCGGCTTCGGCCTTCTCAAGCAGGTCGACACCTACACCTACCGGACGCCGGACTACATGCTCTCGTCAGCGCTCGACTACCGCAAGGGCGCCCTGGGGGCGCAGTATCATTCGTGGCAGGCCACCTTCGACGCCAACGCCTTGATCTTCACCAATCACCCGGTGACGCCGCCGGTGCAGTCGACGGTGTGGGGCGAGGACAACGAGGACTCCGGCGGGTACTGGACCGGGGAGGCGTCGATGCCGCGCTCGGCGCAGTTCGAGAACGTCGGCATTCACATCTACAACCCGCAGTACGCGGCGACGAACCCGCCCCCGTTCGACAGCTTCACCTACCAGCCGTACACGCACGCCTACGTGCCGCAGGACCATTTCGACGAGGTCGCGCAGGAGGGTTCGTGGACCTTCGGTCGCTTCGGCGACGGCTACTTCGCCCTCTACTCGCAGCGACCGACGAAGTGGATCGTCTACGACCCGTCGGTGATTGCCACCAATGGCATGGTGAAGCCGTTCGATCTGCAAGCCGAGGGCGGGCCCGACAACGTCTGGATCGTCGAATGCGGCCGCCGCGTCGACTGGCCGAGCTTCGCCGCCTTTCGCGAGGCGATCCTGGCGGCGACCGTCACCGTCACCCCCAACGCCGACCCGACGCAGGGTGTGGACGTCGTCTTCGACTCTCCCAGCCTCGGCCAGGTCACCTTCGGCTGGGCGACGCCGTTCGTGGTGAGCGACGCCACCGTGTCCGTGTCGGGCAAACGCTTCGCCAACCCATGGTCGCAGACCGACCGCAACACCCGCGTCACCGACATCGAGATCGACGGCTTCGGCGTACACCTCGACTTCGACGGCGCCCAGCGAAAGGTGTTCGGGGGAAAATAGCTCAAAGCGAAAAGTCAGAAAGCGGAAAGCGAAAGGCGGAGAGCACAAAGGCAGAACGAGAAGGAAGGTCGCCGCAACGTCGAATGCCCTCTCCTTACCAAGGAGAGGGTCGGGGTGAGGTTGACAACGGCCTCGATCTGCCTACCGGTCTCCGAGAAAAGGCGCGACGAGCTCGCGATACGCCCGCTCCGAATCGCCGATCTCGCCGAGGCGCACCGCGCAATCGAGAAGCATCACACGATCCGACCCCGGACGCCGCGGGGCGCGCGGGTGAACGTCATCCGCGGTGAGTCCGCCGGTCAGGTGAAGATACTGCGCCGCCGCGTGCTTGTAGGCGGGGACCGGTGCGCGGAAGGCGACGTTGCCGAGGTGCTGCAACGCGTCGTTGAGGGCGAGAAAGCCGGTGTCTCCCGCGGCGAAGAGACGATCGCGCGCGGCGAACTTCTCCGGCGCCATGGTCGAGAGGCCGAGGAGGTAGTCGCTGCCGTAGGCTACCATGTCGATGGCGAGGTCGTTGCCGGTGTAGAGGCGAAAGTCCGGCCGCAGCCGGTCCCGCGCCGCGAGCCGCCGTAGCTCGACGGCGCGATCGAGCGAGGAGTGCTTGGCGCCGATGAGGCCGGGGACGTCGAGCAGGCGCTCGAAGCTCTCGTCGTCCCAGATCTCGCCGTGCGGCGCGAACACCGGGCCGAGCTCGAAGGCCAGGGCGCCGGCGCAGCCTTCAATGGCGCGGCGGTAGCACGCGGCGCGGTCGGACGGCGACAGGCCGTGCATGGCGCGGCACTGGACGATCACGGGGATTCCGTCGCGCGCCTCGATGGCGCGGACGGCGCTGCGATAGCCCGACGCGGCGTCGGCGAACGCGCCGGCGTAGAAGGGCGCGCCCGGGCCGAGGACGCGTCGGGTCGCGGCGAGCACCGCCTCGCGCTCCGCGGCGGAGAGGAGATCGCCGAAGCCGGTGTCCATGTTGACGGCGACGTCGAGACCGGCCGCGTGCGTACGCCGCAGGTGGCCTTCAAAGGCGCTCCAGTCGATCTCGCCGCCGGGTGTGTACGGCAGCAGAACGGCGGAGATGCCGTGGATCGAGCGGCCGCAACGCAGGCGGGCAAAGGCGTCGGCGAGCGACGGCATGACGAGAGAGGAGCACACTGCTCCCCTCCGCCGCAAGTGCGGAGCTCTCGAGCGAACGTTGAGTTCGCCACCTCGCTGGCATAAGAGTCCGCCATGCGCGTGGTCGCGGCGGAGCGTGGGCACCGTGGTTGAGCGTGCGGCAGCAACGTCCGCCGCCGGATTGGCCGACGCTATCGCCGGTTGGACGCGCGAACAGGTCGAAGCGCTGGTCGCCCGCTATTGCCCCGGGTGGCGGATTCCACGGCTGTTCGCGGGTCACGAGGTGGGGCCCGACACGCGTGCCGATCTCGCCTACACCCTCGGCCTGCTCGAAGCGGCGGGGCAGACGGAGGTGGCGGGCGTCGCGATGCCGGAGGCGATCGGGCGGGTGCTGCGTGTCGTCGACGGACCGGGAACGCACACCTTCTTCTCGTATCGCGTCGCCGAGACGCTGCTCCGCTACGGCCGCTTCGACGACAACCCCCTGCTCGCCGGCTGGTCCGCCGCCGAGCGCGCCAACATCGCCGAGGCCTGCGATTCGACGGCGTGGATCGGGCTGCTCGAGCACGGAACGCTGCCGGCCAACTACGCCGCCGTCCTGGCGCGCTGCGAGCTGGCGCGGTCCGCGCTCGGCCTGCCCGCGGACGAGGCTGCGCTGGCGCGTCTGATCGACGGGGTCGCCCGCCTCTTCACCCGCCACCCGCGCGGCTGGCACGACGACTCTCCCGCCGGGGCGGGGCGGTACGACATCTACACGGCCGACCTGTACCTGTTTGCCGAGCCACTGGCGACGGCCGCGCGCTTTGCGGCGCGTTTGCAGGAACCGTGGCAGCGGGGACTGCGCTCCGCGCTCGACCTGGTCGAGAAGATCGGCGCGCGTAACGGCGCGGCGTTCACGTGGGGGCGTTCGACCGGCGCCCTGGCCGTCTGCCTGACCATCGAGCTCGGGGCGCTGGCGGCAAGCCGAGGCCTCGGTCGCGATCCGGCGTTCTGGCTCGGCCGGGCGGCGCACGCCTTCGACCGCTTCCGGACCTGGATGAGCGACGGTCTCGTGACCGCGCATCGCGAGCGGTCGCCCTACGCGTACCGCGGGCTGCAGCGTTGGTTGCAGATGACCCTCGACGCCCAGGGAAAGCTGGCCTGGGCCGCGGCCGAGCTGCGCCGGGCGCCCGGGAACCTGCAGGCGACACCGCCGCCGGCGCTGTTCCCGCCTCACGACGAGCTGGTGGTCTTCTCCGAATCGCCCTGGGCGGGCGTGTGGACGCATCGTTCGCGCTCCCTGGGCTTTGTGCTGCCGATGATGGGAGTGACGCTCAACGACTATCTTCCGGGTCCGCAGGCTCCGGATGTTCTCGAGGTGCCGGTGGAGAGCGAGCTGCCCACCGGTGTGCCGTTGCTGGTGCGCGGTGGCACGCGCTTTACCGGCGGCGGTGCGCCCGTGAGCGTGACCCACGAGCCCGGGCGGATGCGGGTGGCGTGGGACCGCTTTCCGCGCGCGGGGCTGTGGGACTGCACCGAGCAGACGCCGGCGCTGGCGGGTACGCGTGCGGTCGAGATCGAGGTGCACGGGAGCGAGCTGCGGGGCAGGGAGCAACTGCGCTTCGCCGAGATGCCCGATGCCGTCGGGTTCCAGTTTGCCGAGAGCGCGGCGCGGCCACTGCGGGTGACGTTCGGCAGCGATCGACCGCATCAGGTCACGGTGATCGAGACCGCCGGCCTGAGAGAGTATCGCAGCTTCTGGGGCGCACTGCCCCGCGTTCACCAGGTCGACGTCGAGCCGGCGGCGGAGATCGAGCTCGCCTGGAGCGTCGCTCCCGTGCTGCGCGTCGCCACCTCGTCGAGCCACCACCACTACAACCGCAGCTTGTACGATCCGCTCGCCGGTCGTGTGAGCGAGTCGCAGTTTCCCTTCGAGTGGCTGAGCGACCCCGCCGCGGTGGACGAGGAAGCCTTGCGCCGGCTGGATATCTTCCACCTGCACTGGCCGGAGTGGGTCAGCCATTCCGCCGACGTCCACCGCGCGTTGGTGGAGAGGTTGCGCGCCGCCGAGGTCCGCATCGTGTGGACGCAGCACAACCTCGTCCCCCACTCGCGCGAGGCGGGGCTGAGCGAGCTGTACGAGGTGTGGGCGGAGGCCGCGGACGCACTGATTCACCACAGCTCCTATGGCGCCTCGCGCATCAAGGCACGCTACACGTTCCGGCCGGGGGCCATCCACCGCGTCATCCCGCATCCGCACTTCGGCCATCTGATGGCACCGGGCGCGGCAGGCGACCGGGGCGCGGTCGAGCGCGAGCTGGGCCTGCCGCCGTGCTCGATCCGTCTCGGGATGATCGGCGCGCCGCGACCGGAGAAGGACGTGCAGCTCGTCCTCGATGCATTCTCCGCCTGCCGTCGGGATGACCTCGGCCTGCTCGTGCTCTCGCTCGGCGCGGAGGATCGTGTGCCCGACGATCCGCGGATTACGGCGATGCCGTACGAGATGGTGGACCGGGCGACGTACGATCGCCGCCTGCGTGCCATCGACGCCCTCGTCTTTCCCATCCGCGACGGAGAGCTCCTGACCAGCGGCGTCGTCGGTGACGCCGTCGGCGCGGGTCTGCCGTCGATCGTGTCGGAGTGGGGATTCCTGCGCGAGGCGCTTGGCGACGGCGCTATCTGTTACGGCAGCAGCGCGGCCGATCTGACGCGCTGTCTCGCCACGCTGACGCCGGCGCATCTGGAACGAGCCGCCGCTGCCGCCCGCGCGCTGCAGCCCGTCTACGCCAGGGAGCGCATCGCGGAGATGACGCTCGATCTGCTCACCGAGCTCGGGTCGGCGAAGCTGTAGGGCGGGCAGTGCCCGCCTTCAGGTGTCGGCACGCGCAGTGGCCCCGACGCCGCGCCGTGGCGGGCAGTGCCCGCCCTACGGGTCGAGCAGCGACGGCGCGTGCCTCGTCAGCGCCGCTGCTTGGCCGCGGTGAGCGTCTCGTACTCCGGACGGCCGCGGTAGAACGGGTCGAGCGGGTAGCAGCCCGAGACCAGGCCGTGGCGCGGCGCCGTGGTGCAGTCGCTGAAGGTGCGGCAGAGCCGTTTGCGGTCGAGGGGAACGCCGGCGAGCACGTGCGCGGGCAGCCGGGGATAGGCGAGGACCATGCGGCCGAGGCCGACGGCGTCGAACCAGCCCGCGCGCACGCACGCCTGCGCCACGTGCGGGAGGTAGTCCTGGAGGTAGCTCCAGCCCGACGACACGACGATCATCTCGGGCAGCGCCCGCTTGATCTCGCGCGCGGCGTCGAGGAGGCGCGCCACGCCGATCACCGGGTCCTCCGGCGGGGCATAGCCGTCGCTCGGCGGAAACGCGGCTGGCCGCTGCACGTGCGGGGCGTAGTAGGGGCTCGCCGCGGTGACGTTCAGCCAGCGCACGCCGAGGTCGAACAGGGAGCGGGCGAGCGCAATCGCCTCGGAGAGCTCGGGCTGGTGGGGCGGCCGGGGGCTCAACCCGAAGCCCCAGAGATAGGGGAGGGGATGCGGCTCGGGAACGCCGCGCCCGAGACGGCCGCTGGCATCCCGGCCCTCGGCTCGGTGCGGCACGGCGTCGAAGACGGACAGGCGCACGGCGACTTCGAGCCCCGGGGCAGCAGCGTGGATCGCGGCGACTAGCTCCCGCAACAGCTGCGTCCGCCCGGCCAGGGGTGCGCCGCCGAATCGGCCCGGGCGCTCGCGCGCCGAGAGAAACTCGTGCAGCAGGTAGCCGTGGCAGTGCTTGAGGTCGATGAAATCGAAACCCTCGGCCTGGGCCAGAGAAGCGGCGCGAGCGAAGCAGGGGATCAACTGCGCGAGGTCTTGGTCGGTGAGGACGGGCGCGTCGTCGGCGACGCCGACACGCGCATCGAGGAGAGGATGCCGATAGGCGAGGCGCGGGGCGGGCGTGCCGCGCGGCCGCGACCACCGGCCGCTGTGCGTCAACTGCAGGCCGACGAGCGGCTCGACGCCGGCGGCGCGGGCCGCGGCGACCAGCTCGTGGCGGAGGTCACCGAGGCTGATTGCGGTGTCGTCGGTCAGCAGCAACTGGTTCGGGTTGGCGCGCCCGTCCTGGCGCACGGCGACGGCCTCGCCGCCCCAGATCCACGCCGCTCCCGAGCGGCCGAAGTTGCGCCAGCGCCGGCGCGTCAGCTCGCTGGGGCGGCCGTCGGTGGTTCCGTCCCAACCTTCCATCGGCTGGACGACGAAGCGGTTGGCGACGGTCCGCGCCGGGCTCACGGCAAGCGGCTGGGCGAGCGGAGAGGCCGGGGCCGGCAGCACCTCGTCGTCGCACGGCAGCGCCAGGCCGAGGCTTGCGAAATGAGAGCGCAGGGCGGCGGCGGTGCCGAACGAGGCGATGCGGGGGAAGCTCATTCCCTCTCATCGCGAAGGCCGGCCAGCACCTCGCGGACGAAAGCGACGTCGGCGGCGAGCTTCTCCTCGACGGAGCGCTCGTCGGCGGCGAGGAACTCGATGGTCAGCGGGCCGCGGTAGCCGGCGCGCAGCGCGGCGGGAAGGATCGCGCGGTAGTCGAGCACGCCATCGGCGAGCGAGCCGCCCGGCAGCACCGCGCTCGTGCCGTCGGGATTCCACTGGTAATTTTTGAGGTGGAAGTAGGCGGCGCGGCCGATCAGGGCCGCAGCGTCGTCCGCCTGGTGCGGTACCTGGTCGGGCGGAAGGAAGTCGAGAACCTGGTAGTTGAGCGCCAGGTTGTCGCGGTCGACCGCGTCGAACAGGTGTGCGATGCGCTCGGGCGTATCGGCAAACGAGCCCAGGTGGCGTTCGACGACGACGGTGACACCGTCCTTGCGCCCGGCATCGCAGGCCGTTTGCAGCAGGGTCACGGAGGGCGCGGGGTCGGAGTTGCCTTCGTCGATCGGCTCGGCCCAGACGCGCAGCAGCGGGGTGCCGAGGGCGGCGGCGATGGCCGCCTCGCGTTGCGCGTGCGCTGGCGTCGTCTGGCCAAAGCGGCCGAGGTAGGAGCCGTACGCGATCACCTCGATGCCGGCGGCTTGCACCGCGCGGCCGATCTCGGCGGCGGCCGCCGGCCCTTCCTCGGGGTCGAGATGCGGGCGGTGCGCGGTGACCTCGACGCCGTCCAGGCCGGCGGCGGCGGCAAGCGCCGCGGCGGCGGCGATCGGCCGGTCGAGGGCGGAAATCGAGCAGAATCCCAGTTTCATTCGATCACGCGACCCGCGCGAGGTCGTCGCGCCGGATTCCATAGCGAAAGGGTTCCCCACGGATGAAGCGCTCGATCTCGTCGAGCGCCAGCGCCGTCATGCGCCGGGTCTCCGCACCCATCGCCCCGGCGACGTGCGGCGTGAGAAACACGTTGGGAAGCTCGTAGAGCGGAGAACTCTCGGGCAGCACCTCCGGCTCGGTGGTGTCGAGGACGGCGTGGATGCGGCCGGAGACGAGCTCGTCGGTCAGGGCGTCGCCGTCGACGAGCCAGCCGCGCGCGGTGTTGACCAGCGTCGCCCCGTCGCGGAGCAGCGCCAGGCGCCGGCGATCGAGGAGGTGGTGGGTCTCGGGCACGGCGGGAGCGTGCAGCGAGACGACGTCACAGGCACGGAGCAGCTCGTCGAGGTCGGCGCGGCGGGCGCCGAGGGCGGCGGCACCGGCGTCGTCGAGAAACGGATCGGCGACCAGCATCTCGAAGTCGAACGGTCGCAGTAGCTCGAGAACGCGGCGGCCGACGTGCGAGGCGCCGACGATCCCGACCGTCTTGCGGTAGTTGCCGAGGCCGGGGAACTCGGCCGGCCACCAGCGGAAGGAGCGGGCCTCGGCATAGCGCCGCTGCAGGCCGAAGACGCGCTTGTTGGCGAAGAGGATGGCCGCCAGCGTGTACTCGGCCACCGGCACGGCGTTGGCCGCGGCCGCGGAGCTGACGGCGAGGCGGCGATCCCAGCAGGCGTCGGTGACGTGGCCCTTGACGGTGCCGGCGGCGTGCACGATCGCCCGCAGCCGCGGCGCTCGGGCGAGGGCCGGCGCCTCGATGGGAGGGCAGCCCCAGCCGGTGAGCAGGATCTCGGCGCGCGGAAGCAGCGCCTCGGCACGGGAGTCCTCGAAGACCGTCAGCGGCTCGGCGTCGGGTACGTCGCACAGGCTGTGGAGCCGCGCCGACAGCGCCTCGTCGAAGAGATCGGCGGTGAAGAGCGGCACCATGGCGAGCACGACGACGGGCTTCGACATCGGCGCCAATGTCGGTCGCCGCTGCGGGCAAGTCAAGCGATTCGGCCGGGCGGACACCCCCCTTGGCCAAGCCGCGATCTCCGTGCTAGGCGATTGCGTACTATGTTCGACCCAACACTCACAGAGGAACAGGAACAGCTCGTCGAGACGGCGCGGCGCTTTGCGGCGGACCGCCTCATCCCCAACGCGACCGAGTGGGATCGCAAGGAAGAGTTTCCGACCAAGGTCTTCGAGGAGGCCTGGCAGCTGGGCCTGATGAACGTCGAGCTGCCCGAGGCGTACGGCGGTGTCGGCCTCCACACCTTCGACGGATGCCTGGTCTCCGAGGAGCTCGCCTACGGTTGCGCGGCGATTGCCACCAGCATCATGTGCAATCACCTCGGCTCGCTGCCGCTCTTCATCGCCGGCAGCGATGCGCAGAAGGAGAAGTGGCTCAACCGTCTGGGCAGCGAGTGCTGCTTCGTCAGCTACGCCTGCAGCGAGCCCGACGCCGGATCGGACGTCGCCGGGATGAAGACGAAGATCGTTCGCGACGGCGACGGCTGGCGTCTGACGGGGCAGAAGCGCTGGATCACCAACGCCGGCCACGCCGGCTTCTTCACTGGCTTCGCGACGATGGACCCGGCCCAGCGCCACCGCGGGATCACGGCGTTCGTCGTGCCGGCCGACGCGCCCGGCCTGTCGATCGGCCGCAAGGAGGACAAGCTCGGCCAGCGGGCCAGCGACACGCGCGACGTCATCTTCGACGACGTGCGTTTGACCGACGAGGAGATCCTCGGGCGCCCGGGCGAGGGTTTTGGAATCGCCATGGAGACCTTCGACCGTTCGCGGCCGATGATCGCGGCCCTCGCCGCCGGCCTCATCCGCCGCTGTGCGGAGGAGTCGAGGGGCTACGCGCTCGAGCGCAAGACCTTCGGCCAGCCGATCGCCGAGCACCAGGCGATTCAATTCCTCATCGCCGAGATGGTGATGGCCTACGAGACCGTGCGGCTGCTGTGGCAGAAGGCGGCGTGGGAGGTCGACAACGGCGTCAAGCGCACCAGCACGTCGGCGATCGCCAAGGCGTGGGGCGGCGACCTGGCGATGAAGTCGGCCACCGACGCGGTGCAGGTGTTCGGCGGTTACGGCTATACGAAGGAATACCCGGTCGAGAAGCTGATGCGCGACGCCAAGCTGCTGCAGATTTACGAAGGAACCTCGCAGGTGCAGCGGATGGTGATCGCGCGGAATTTTCTGTTCCGTGCGTGAGAGCGCGAGGCTGGCGGTTGGCGGTTACGCGGTTGGCGGTTATTAA
>CAZYMF010000103.1:12829-16576 GCA_964648215.1 uncultured Binatia bacterium (SeqCode)
CGTGCGTGAGAGCGCGAGGCTGGCGGTTGGCGGTTACGCGGTTGGCGGTTATTAACAGGGGTCTGGGCCCTCGGGCATTGTCCCCTCTAACCGCCAACCCCCTAGGTCCCAAGCCGCCGTCAAGCGGACGACCTTCGTCCATTCCATGATACATACGATGAAGCTCGCGAAGCTATTGACGACAGTAGCCGCGCACGATTAGTTCGGCTCGCAGTATCTCACTCGCAGGCACCTGCCACAGCGCCGGTGCCGGGGGCGGGAAATGCGCGAGCCAGAAGCGACGAGTCGGGACAGATTTCGGACGGCGGGCGCGGGGGCGGCGCGGCCCCTGGCCGTGGGGGCGGTGCGATGGTGGTGTTGCGGGTTGTGTCTGGGGCTGACGCTGACCGTGTGCGGCGCAGCACGGGCGCAGACCAGCACGCTGGCGGCATCCGCCGACAGCTATCTGCGTGCGGGTAGCCCGAATCAAAACCAGGGCGGCGACACCATCCTGCGGGTGCAGGAGAACGGGAACAACCGCGCCCTGGTGCGTTTCGACCAGGGCGCGATCGCGACCGCGGTGAATTCGGGCCGGCTGGTGTCGGCGACGCTCGAGCTCTACGTCCAGACCAACGCCGACAACTGGGGCGGCAGCGGGCGGACGGTCGATGTCCATCGCCTGAGTGCGGATTGGAGCGAATCGGCGGTCACGTGGAACTGTCCGCGGGACGGGGATGCGAGCAATGCAAGGGCCGATTGCGACACGCCATGGGAGGGGGGCGCCTACGTGTCGGCGCCGAGTGCGACCGCCGTCCATGCCAACGGGCTCGCGGGGTGGGTGGACTTCGACGTTACCGCCGACGTTGCGGCATTTCTGGGAGGCGTGCCGAACGATGGGTGGTTGATCCGGAAGACCGACGAGGGAGCGAGCGGGCACGTGGACTACACCTCGCAGCAGGGCACGGCCGGCAATGGGCCACGACTCGTGCTGGTGGTCGAAAGCGCGGCGGTTGACGAAGTGGCTCCGGTGCTGCAGATCACGGCGCCCGATTTCCCGGTCGTGTTCAACAACGCCCGGCCGACGATTGCCGTGACGTACAGCGACGGCGGGTCGGGGTTGAACCTGGCAACGTTGCAGGTGACGGTGGACGAAAGCGCGATCAGTGGCTGTACTGTGGGTGCCGGCGCGGCCAGCTGCACCCCGCCGCCGCTGGCGGCGGGGACGCACGTGATTCGCGCCGAGATTGCCGACAAGGCCGGCAACGTGGCGAGCGCGAGCTACGAGGTCGAGCTGGTCCCCAACGACGGGCCGCATTCGGTCACGTTGCCGGCGCGTTGGGACACGTATCTGAAGCAGGGCAGCCCGAATCAGAATCAAGGCGCGGAGCCGTTGCTGCGCGTTCAGGACGGCGGCAACAATCGGATCCTCGTCGACTTCGACGAGGCGACGATGTTCGACGCCTTCGGCGATACGCCGCTGACCTCGGCGACGCTGGAGCTGTTCGTCGAGGACAACGCCGACAACTGGGGCACGAACGGCCGTAGCGTCGCGGTGCATCGCCTGACTCAGGAGTGGAGCGAGCTGGCGGCGACGTGGAGCTGCGCCGAGGATACCGACCTCGGCAACTCGGCGGCGGACTGCGGTTCGCACCCCGTGTGGACGGGAGGGAGCTACGAGGCCATGGCCACCGCGAGCCACGTGATCACCAACGGGCTCGGGGGTTGGTTGTCGTTCGACGTCACCGGGGACGTGCGTGCCTTTCGCGACGGCACGTCGAGCTACGGGTGGCTGATTCGCAAGGCCGATGAAGGCGCGGCAGGAAAGGTTTCCTGCTCCTCGCGGGAAGGGGTGGCGGGGCAGGCGCCGCGATTGGTGCTGGTGTTCGATCCAGCGGCGCCGGACGACGTGGCGCCCCGTCTGCGGATCACGGCGCCGAGCATTCCTCTCGTCGTCGGTGAGCCGCACCCGGCGGTGAGCGTGGCGTACGAGGACGCCGCCGGGGTGGACGTGAGCAGCCTCCGCGTTCGGGTCGATGGCTCCGAGATCACCGGCTGCACGGTCGGTCCCAGCGCTGCCACTTGCAACCCCGCGGATCTGAATGTCGGAGCGCACACGATCGACGCGGAGGTAGCCGACACGAATGGCAATCGAGCGAAGGCGACGGGGCGCTTCCGCGTCATCCTCGGCGCTCCGACCGAGATCGCCACCATTCCGGTGGTGGGGGACACCTTCCTGCGCCACGGCGCGCCCAATCGGAATCAGGGAGGAGATCGCTTTCTGCGGCTCAAGGCCAACGGCGACAACCGGGCGTTGTTGCGCGTGGATCAAGCCGCACTGGTCGCCGCGGTCGGCAGTGGTACTTTGGGGTCGGCGATGCTCGAGCTCTATATCGAGCGCAACGGCAACAACTGGGGTCGCGATGGACGGATGGTGGATGTCCACCGGCTGACGGCGGATTGGAGCGAGACGGGGGCCACGTGGCACTGCGCTGACGACAGCAATACCGGCAACCGCCAGCCCGACTGCGGCTCGGAATGGGAAGGTGGGGCGTATAGCCCGGCGGCGACCGCCTCGGTGCTGCACTCCAAGGGGCTGACCGGCTGGATCCAGTTCGACGTGACGGCCGACGTGGCGCAGTTTCTGGGTGGCGCGCCCAACCACGGGTGGTTGGTGAAGAAGAGCGACGAGCGGCTCGCCGGCCTGGTGAAGTACAGCTCGCGGGAGAGCGCCTCGGGTTTCGGCCCGCGCCTGGTCCTCGCCGTTCACCCGCAGCCGACCGTTACCGCTGGCGAGCTCTCTCCCACGGTTACTCCAACGCAGACGCCGAGCTCGACGGCAACGGCCACACCCACGGGCACGGCGAGCCACACACCGACCGACACCGAGACCGCCACGCCCACGACGCCGCTGTCGGACACGCCGACCGGGGTTCCGGCCGGCACGGCGTTGGCGACGGCGACTCCTGCGAATACGGCGACCCCGGTATCCAGCGACACACCCTTGCCGTCAGCCACGGCGATGCCGACCGATGCTTCGTTTTGGATCGCGACGGCGACACCGACGGACACGGCGACCGACGCCCCGCTTCCGAGCGCCACGCCCACGACCACGGTGACGCCAAGCCCTGCAGCGACGAGTAGCCCGGTGCCGCCGGGCGTGGTGGTGGGTGCCGTGTTCGACGACGGCACGGCGCAGCCGCTGCCGGGTGTCACCGCGGCGGTGACGACGGGCGACGGGAGTCAGGCGACGGGCGCCGGTGACGCCGCCGGCCGCTACGCGCTGTCGCTGCCGCCGGGCGAGGCGTGGATCGAGCTGAGCCGGACCGGCTACACGCGCAGCCGGCGCCGCATCACGCTGAGCACCAACGGCGCTACGCGAGCCCGCGACGCCCGCCTGACCCCGCTGAGCGCGCCCGTCACCGTCACCACCGCCGGCGGCGACGTCACCGCCCCGGTTGCGGGAGGGTCCCCTCTCCTCTCAGGAGAGAGTCAGGGTGAGGTGATGACCGTTTCCATCCCCTCCGGCGCGCTGTCACAGGACACCGACATCCGTCTGACCCCGCTCGGGCCCCAGGGGCTGGTCTATCCGCTGCCCCTCGGTTGGAGCGTGCTCGGCGGCGCCGACATTCAGGTCGGCGCGTCGGGCGACGGGAGCTTGGCGACGGGCGTAACGCTGCGCGTCCCACTTGCGCTTCTCGGCAGCGCGCAGTCGCTCCCCATCGTCACCGCCGTCTGGGACGACACGAGCCGGCAATGGCTCGCCGGCCC
>CAZYMF010000104.1:0-5745 GCA_964648215.1 uncultured Binatia bacterium (SeqCode)
TGAGCGAGACGGCCGGCCTCGAGGTCGGCGCCCACGTGCTGCAGGCGGTCAAGCGGATCAATCCCGCCACCTACATCGGCTCCGGCAAGGTGGAGGACGTGCGCCAGCTGATCGAGTCGACGGGAGCCAACGTGGCGATCTTCGACGACGAGCTGTCGCCGGCGCAGCAGCGCAACCTGGAGAAGCAGCTCGGCGTCAAGGTGATCGACCGCACCCAGCTGATTCTGGCGATCTTCGCCCAGCGCGCTCACAGCCAGGCCGGCAAGCTGCAGGTGGAGCGCGCGCAGCTCGAGTACGTGCTGCCGCGGCTGACCCGGCAATGGGCCCACCTGTCGCGGCTCGGCGGCGGCGTCGGCACGCGTGGTCCGGGAGAAACGCAGCTGGAGGTGGATCGCCGTCGCGTGCGCGAGCGACTGGCGACCCTGCGGCGACGCATCGACGAGGTGTCGCGCACCCGCGGGCTCCACCGGGAGAGCCGGGCGCAGGTGCCGTATCCGATCGTGGCTCTGGTCGGCTACACCAACTCGGGCAAGTCGACGCTGATGAACCGCTTGACCGACGCCGGCGTGCTCGTCGAGGACAAGCTGTTCGCCACCCTCGACCCCACGGTGCGCCGGCTCAAGCTACCTGACGGCGGTCAGGCGTTGCTGGTCGATACCGTGGGCTTCATTCACAAGCTGCCCCACGGCTTCGTCGATGCCTTCAAGAGCACGTTGGAGGAGGTGCGCAGCGCGGATCTGTTGCTGCACGTGGTCGACGGCAGCAGCCCCCACGCGCCCGAGCACATCGCCGTCGTCGAGCGCGTGCTGGGCGAGCTCGGGGTCAGCGAGACGCCGACGCTGTTGGTGACCAACAAGGTCGATCGCTTGCCGGCCGGGGCGACGCCGGGCGTCGTCGGCGAGGGCTGGCCGATCTCGGCGCGCACCGGTCAGGGGATCCCGGAGCTGATCGCGGAGGTCGCGCAAGTGCTCTCGCGCACGCAGGAGAAGATCCGGGTCTCGATTCCGGCCGCCCGCAGCGACCTCGTGGCCCGCTTGCACGAGCGCGGGAGGGTGCTGGAGACCGCGTACGTCGACGGCCGGGTCGAGGTCACGGCCCTCGTTCCCCCCAAGCTCGCCGGCCAGATCCGCAAGGCGCTCGCCGAAGCGGGGGAGCCGGCGCCGCGCTCGTAACGGCGCCGCCGGCATGTTGCCGCGCCGCGGCCGGGTCTGCTATGCGCGACGGGCCCATGCTGACGCTGCCGAACTTTCTCACCCTCCTGCGCATCATCGCCATCCCGGTGTTTCTCATCTGCCTGACCGGCGGCCGCTTCGGTGCCGCTCTGATCCTGTTCGTGGGCGCCGCGCTGACCGATACCATCGACGGGGCGCTGGCGCGGATCATGGACTCGCGCTCGGAGCTGGGCGCCGTGCTCGACCCACTGGCGGACAAGCTGCTGCAGGTGAGCTCCTTCATCGTGTTGGCGAGCATCGGCGCCATACCGTACTGGCTCCTGGTCATCGTGATCAGCCGCGACGTCGTCATCCTGACCGGGTACGCGGCGATCTACTTCGTCAGCGGCACGGCGATGCAGGTGGCACCGACGACGCTGGGCAAGGTCAGCACCTTCTTTCAGCTCTTCACCATCGGCTTCGCCGTCACCAGCCTGGCCCGTCCCGACCTGCCGATGGCGATGGGCAACACGCTGATCCAGTACTGCACCGGCGCCACCAGCGGCGCCTCGGGTTTGCAGTACGTCTATGGGGGGCTGCTCTACTATCAGCGAGCCGGCGGCGCGGGCGACGCCAGGGAGAAGCGCGAATGAGGAGTTTCCGCTCGATGTCGCTCGCTCGGTCCGTGATTCTCGGCGTGCTCGCGGTCGCGGCGCTGGCGCCGGCCGCGCCCGCGGAGACGGCGCGCGAGCTGCTCGACAAGGTCCGGGCGCTCAACGCCGGCGCGCGCAAGTGGACGGATCGGACGCAGAAGCTGCAGCTCCGCATCGTCGATCGCCGCGGCAACGAGCGCGTCCGCGACCTGGCGATCTACATGAAGAAGTACCCCCATGACGCCAACCGCTCGATCGTCTTTTTCGATTCCCCGCCGGAGATCAAGGGGACCGGGTTTCTGCAGTGGGCCAACGCACACAGCGCCGACGAGCAGTGGCTCTATCTGCCGGCGCTCAAGCGCGTGCGCCAGATCAGCGGCAGCAGCAGGCGCGAGAGCTTCGTCGGTACCGACTTCAGCTACGAGGACCTGGCCATCGTCGGCCAGATCACCGATTGGACCGAGCACGATGCGCGCGCCGTGCTGCTGCGGGACGAGGACGTCGACGGCGCCCCGGCGGCCGTCATCGAGTTCACGCCGACCGGGAAGGACGTGGCCTACGGCAAGATCCGGGTGTGGCTGAGGCGATCCGATCTGGTGATCGTCAAGTACGAGTTCATCGACCAGCAGGGGCGCCTGGCCAAGCGCCTGACCGTCGGTGACATCAGGCCGGTGGGCCGCATCCCCACCGCGTTCCGCTACGACATGGAGAACCTGCTGGCGGGCAGCCACACCACGGCGGAGTTTCGCGAGGTGAAGTACGATACCGGGCTCGGCGACGACACGTTCACCCAGCGTACGCTGGAGCGCGGCGGAATCTGAGATGCAAACGGCGAGCCGGGGCCTGCGGGGTTGCCCCCGGCCACGTGGAGCCGAGCTCGTTCTCAGGCCTCGATCAGACCGCTGCGAACGGCGTACTTCACCAGCCCGGCCAGATCGTGGATGTCGAGGCGCTTCATCATGTGCGTGCGGTGAGCGTCGACGGTCTTGACGCTGGTGTCGAGTCGCTTGGCGATCTCCTTGTTGGTCCGCCCCTCGGCGATGAGCTGCAGGATCTCGCGTTCGCGCAGGGTGAGTTGCGTGTCGTGATGCGGGCGCGAGTGAATGACGGAGAGGTAGTCGCTCACCACCAGCGAGGTGACGTCGGCGCTGAGGTAGAACTCGCCCCGGGCCACGGCCAGGACGGCCTGCGCCAGATCGGTGCCGATGGATTGTTTGGTGACGTAGCCGTGTACGCCCGCTTGCAGCGCCCGGATGACGACGTCGCGTTCGCAGAACATGCTCAAGATCATCGCTCGCGTGTGCGGGGAGATCTTGCGCAGGCGCATCGCCGCGGTGACGCCGTTCATGCCGGGCATGGAGATGTCGAGCAACGCGATTTGCGGCCGCAGGCGCTGCGCCAGCTGCAACAGCTCCTTGCCGTCGCGGGCTTCGGCGGCGACGTGGATCTGCTGATTGGCATTGAGCAACGAGGTGATTCCCTGCCTGACGATGGCGTGGTCGTCGGCGATGACGACGCTGACCTTCGTCGTCGGTTGGCTGGGGTTCCGCAAGCAGGCGTCCGTGGTGGACATCGCAGGCATTGTAACCGTACTCGGTGGCGGCAACCAAGCCCTCAGCGCACGTAGCCGGCGCGCAGCATGAGGGAGAAATCGGCCGCCGTCGCCACCGGGCTGAGGTTGTCCACGGCGGCGAGGCGAAACAGCGCGTGACCCCAGCGCAAGTTCGCCCCGAGGGTGAGCTCGACCACGGTGCCGCTGAGGATGCGGGTGCCGACGTCGTGCATCGGGCTGGTGTAGACCTCCTCCTGCAGCAGCAGGGAGAAGGGATGCCAGATCATCGCCTCGGCGGCGAGGCCCTGATTGACCATCGGGCGGAGGTTGAGCCGGGCGGGTGTGATCGGGCCGAGCGGGAAAATGCCCGCGAGGTCGGCATAGAGGATCAGCCAGGGCAGAGGTTGGTGCTCGGCGGCGAAGCCCAGCCCGAAGTCGGGATGGCCGCTGCCGAGGACGGCGCTGGCGCGGCCGGTCGGCGCCTTGATCGCGGCGCGGAGCGAGATCAGCGGCAGACCGGGTCGATCGAGAAGCTCCTGCTTGGCGCTGACCCAGAGGTCGCCGAGCTCGAAGACCTGGCGCTTGCCCTGGAACAGGGTGACGTTCGGTCGGCGGACGTCGAAGGCGCCGAACGAGTTGTCCGGATAGAGGTCGCGCTCGGGATTGGAGGTGCCGAAGGCGTGCTCGATGCCGTCGATGAAGGGATCGAGGAAGCCGCCGTAGTGGGAGATGAAGGGAATGTCCACTCCGACCTCCAGGCCGGGGCGCAGGCCGACCTTGCCGCCGATGACCGTGCGGTTGGTCTCCAGCTTCAACTGCCCTTCCACCTGATCGTTGGAGACCGTGGCGATCGTATTGCTCTCCACCGTTTCCAGGTGGACGTCGACGGCGCCGGGGGCCAGCGTGCGCGCCCGCTCGAACGGCAGGTTGAGAAAGATGAGCTGGATGGGCTGGTAGTTGCGCACGGGCGCCGGGCCGAAGCCGGTGAACTCCTGCGCCCCGGCGGCGGTGGCCGTGAGCAGGCAGAGGAGGATCGTGGAAAGCCAGGGGCGGAACACCGGCGCCCCATAGCGGATGGCCTCGTGAGACTCAACGGAGGAGTCGTCTAAGACTTGTCGCGTTCGCGGGCGCCCGACTTGTCGAACATGGCCGCGGCGGCATCCTTTGCCGTGGCCTGGTCACCGTGCGCCAGCGCCTTGCCAAAACGCTCGGCCAGGGCCCGCATGAGCAGCGCTTCGGCCGGATCGAGTCGGTCGGCGAGGGCTGCCAGCTCCGCCATGGCTTGGCCGATCCGCTGCAGCGCCGCGGGCGGATCGCCGCGGTCGCGCGCCGCCATGGCCGCCAGCAGGTGATCGCGTACCCGAGGCAGCGCGCCGCGCGACGATTCGCCGAGCACCAGCTCGAGCTCGGACAGCCGGGCAACGACCTGCTCGATGGCGAGCGGAACCGCGGGTTGATGTTGGTCGGGCATTGTGGCAGCGCCTTTTCCACGCCAGCTTACGAGGACCGGCAGGTTACCGCAACGGTGGAGGATCCCATGCTCTTCGTCATCATCGGTCACGACGCCCCCGACGCCAGGGAGAAGCGCCCGCAGCATCGTCCGGCCCACCTGGCTCATCTCGAGCCCCTGGCCAAGGCCGGCAAGGTGCGCCTGGCCGGCCCGTTCACGGACGGCAGCGGCAGTATGATCGTCGTCGAAGCCGAGTCGCGGGCCGAGGTGTGGCAGACGGTGGGTGCCGACCCCTACGTCGTTCACGGGGTGTTCAACCGGGTCGAGGTCAAGCCGTTCCTCCAGGTCTTTCCCCAGACCGGGGAGTGAGCCTTGGCGCGGCGGGTGCCCGCCCCTCCGTTTCGGGCGGCGGTCTATCGTCTGGTGCGGCGGATTCCGCCGGGCCGCGTGGCAACGTACGGGCAGGTCGCGGCCGGTCTCGGCCACCCCCGCGCCGCCCGGGCCGTCGGCACCGCGCTCCACTGGCTGCCGCGGGAGTTGCTCGAGCGTGTACCGTGGCAGCGTGTGATCAACGCCGCCGGTGGCATCAGCTATCGCGGGGACATCTACCGGCCGGATCTGCAACGGCGGCTGTTGGAAGACGAAGGCGTGGTGTTCGACGCCGGCGGCCACGTGGATTTGCGCCGGTTTCGCTGGCGCGGGCCGCGGCGCGAGCAGACCGTTCGGCTGGAGGTCTTCGATCGCGACGAGGCTGCGGCGAGCTCCGCTACCGCTACGAACAAGCGTGGGTTGCCTTCCGGTGCGGCAGCAGCAGACCCACCTTGTGCCGCCGTCCGGCGACGCGCCGGGCGAAGGGGAAGAGGGAAGACCTCGGCGCCTCGGTCGCGGCGCGGCGCTCGATGATCCCGCGCAGGCCCTGGCGGACGTAGTCGGCGTCGA
>CAZYMF010000104.1:5845-16558 GCA_964648215.1 uncultured Binatia bacterium (SeqCode)
CAGCAGGCGGCTGTCGAGACCGAGACGGTGGGCCTTCTCCCGGCTCTCGGCGAGCACGGCGGGCGTGCTCCAGGCGATCCCGGAGAAGACGTCGTGGGCCTGGGCGAGGCCGATCAGGTAGTAGCCTCCGTCCCGCGCCGGGCCGAAGACGACACGTGCCGCAGCGATCTGATCGAAGGCCCGCCGCACCTCGTCGAGGTCGATGTGCGGCGTATCCGAGCCGATCACGACCACGCGCCGGTAGCCGCGGGCGAGCGAGCGCCGGAAGACGTCGAGCATACGGGTGCCGAGGTCCCCTTCGGTTTGGGGCTCGCAGGCTGCGGGCCAGCGCAGCAACGCGGCGAAGTCGCCGTCGGCGGGGCTGAAGAACCAGCGCACGGCGGCGGGAAGGGCTCGCAGGCGTTGCTCCAGGTCGAGGAGGAAGGCGCGGGACAGGCGCGCGGCCGCCGCGGCGCCGATGACGGCCGCCAGCCGCGTCTTGGTCAGCCCCGGAACCGGACAGCGGGCCATCACGGCCAGGAGGTCGCCGGCGTTGATTTTGACCGAATCCGGCGATTGCTTGTCGTTGCTGGGTCGCATGCGCAGGCTCGTAGCGCGGGGTCGATCTTTATCGCCTTCGGGGCATCGATCTTGCAAACCGCACGGGGGCACGACACGATTACCGGCGATGATCGAGCTCCGCAACCTGACCAAGCGCTACGGCAATGTCATGGCCGTCGACCACGTCGATCTGTGCGTGCCGCCGGGTGAGGTTTTCGGCTTCCTCGGTCCCAACGGCGCCGGCAAGACGACGACGATTCGAATGATGATGGGGCTGCTCAAGCCCACCGAGGGCAGCGTGCTGCTCGGTGGGCACGATCTCGCTCGGGCGCCCCTGGAGGGCAAGCAGCTGTGCGGCTTCGTTCCCGACCGGCCGTACATCTACGAGAAGCTGACGGCCAACGAGTTTCTCTCCTTCGTCGCCGGGCTCTACGGCGTACCGGAAGATCTCCTCGAGAAGCGTCGTGTGCGGCTGCTGGATCTGTTCGATCTGGCCAACTGGGCCGACGAGCTGGTGGAGTCGTACTCGCACGGGATGAAGCAGAGGCTGACGATGGCGTCGGCGCTGATTCACGGGCCGCGCATTCTGATCGTCGACGAGCCGATGGTCGGGCTCGATCCGCGTGGGGCCCGACTGCTGAAGCGGACCTTTCGCGAGCTGGCCGCCGATGGCGTGACGGTGTTCATGTCCACCCACAGCCTGGAGGTGGCCGAGGAGACCTGCGATCGCATCGGCATCATCAATCAGGGACACATGATCGCCCTGGGGACGATGGCCGAGCTGCGCCGGCGCGTGAGCGACGAGGAGCACTTGCGACTCGAGTCGGTATTTCTGAGCCTGACCGGTGGGGTGGACGGCGAGGACGCGATCGGCGGCTTGCGGGTGGGGGTCTGAAATGAACGGGGAGGCGCCCCTGGCCGTGGCCGAGGCGCCGCCCGCCAAGGAGGCGGCGCCGGGTGGTGGGCTGGGAGAGGTGTCGGCGCTGGCCTTTCTCCTGCGCCCGCGCTGGCTCGCCGCGCGCAACCGGGCCCGGCGGCTGACCCGGGCCGGCCGGGTGCAGGCGGCGGTCCTGGGGGCTCTGGCGCTCGCCTTCTCGGGCGCCGTCTTTCTCTTCTTCCGGCGGGCCTTGCTCTACTTCCTGTCGGTTCCCGATCTCGGCCCCGTGCTCACCTACAAGCTGTTGGGCATGGTGTTCCTGACCTTCTTCTCGATCCTGCTGTTCTCGAACATCATCACCTCGCTGTCGACGTTCTTCCTCGCCCGCGACCTCGATCGCCTGGCGGCCGCGCCGCTGCCGCAGTCGCGTTTCTTCTACAGTCGCTTCATCGAGACCATGCTCGACTCGTCCTGGATGGTGATCCTGTTTGCCGTCCCGGCCTTTCTCGCCTACGGCGTGGTGCACCACACCGGGGCGCTGTTCTACGTCATGGTGGCTCTGACGCTGCCGCCGTTCCTGGTGATCCCGGCGGCGCTCGGCATCACCCTGACCGCGGTGCTGGTGAACGTGTTCCCGGCGCGCCGCACCAAGGACATCCTGCTCTTGCTGTCGATCGTGGCGGTGGCGGTGCTCTACCTGTTCTTCCGCATGCTGCAGCCCGAGCGGCTGGTGAATCCCGAGGCATTCGCGAACTTCATGGACTTCCTCGGCGCGATGCGCGCGCCCAGCTCGCCGTGGTTGCCGAGCACCTGGGCGGCGGAGACGTTGTTCCCGTTTCTCGGCCTCCGCGAGGGGTCGCCGGCGTTCTACTACCTGCTGCTGCTGAGCACGGCGGCCGTGACCGCGATGGGCAGCGAGTGGGCGCTGCGGCGGCTGTTCCTGCCCGGGTGGACCAAGGCCCAGGAGGGGCGGCAGGCCCGCCTCACCCGGCAACCGGCCTGGGAGTGGCTGCTGCGCCGGGCGACCGCACCGTTCGCGCCCCAGACGCGACTGCTGGTGGTGAAGGACGTCAAGGCTTTCTTCCGCGATACCAGCCAGTGGTCACAGCTCATCCTGCTGCTGGCGCTGGTGGTGGTCTACGTCTACAACTTCAGCGTGCTGCCGCTCCACGGCAGCCCGCTGGTGACGTTCTACTTCAAGAACGCCATCGCCTTCCTCAACCTGGCGTTGGCCGCTTTCGTGATCGCGGCGGTCGCGGTGCGGTTCATCTTTCCGTCGATCAGCCTCGAGGGCCAGGCGTTCTGGGTGCTGCGGACCGCGCCCCTGTCGCTGCGGCGGGTCTGGTGGGCGAAGTTCTGGGTGGGCCTGGTGCCGCTGCTGTTCCTCGGCGAGGTTCTGGTCGTGGCCACCAACTCGTACCTCCAGGTCATGCCGTTCATGACGTGGCTGTCGTCGGGGACGCTGCTGGCGATGACCTTCAGCATCGTCAGCCTCGGTCTCGCGGTGGGCGTGGCCTACCCCAATTTCGATGCCGACAACGCCGCTCGTATCGCCGCCGGTGCCGGCGGTCTGGTCTACATGATCCTGTGCATGTCCTTCATCGGGCTGGTCGTGGGCCTCGAGGCCTGGCCGGTCTACGTCCTGTTCAGCAGCCACTTGCGCGGAACGCCGATTGCGGCCGGGCGCTGGGCGGGCATCGTGGCCTCCCTCGGCGCCGTTTTCTTTTTGAATCTGCTGGTTTTCGCCCTCTCCACCCGCTACGGGCTGCGTCGCCTCGCCGCGCTCGGGGATTGAGGCCGGAGCGGGGCCTTCGGGCCTCGTCCAGCGAGAATTTTGTTGCCCTGAACGAGCGTTCATGGTACACGCAGAGCCCAATATGCGCTTCGGAACAGATGCGGCCGAGCCCCACCATCATGTGACCACGCCCGAGGAACGCCTCCTCCTGGCGGTGATGCAGTCAGCCTTCTGGGATCTGGAGCATCGGGACCCCAGTGAGCGGGATCGGGCGCAGCGTTATTTTTTGGTCGAAGGTGACGATCACCCGTTCAGCTTCGAATCGATCTGCCGTCATTTCGGCTGGTCGCCGGGTCGGATTCGTAAGCAGTTGTCCGGCCAGCTGATCATGAGCGCGTCGGCGGCAGTCTGCGTTCAATCGCTGGGACAGCGCTAGAAGGTCGTTTCTGGCAGTCGGCAACGCGGTTTCCCGCTCGCCTTCCTTCCCGAGCGGAAGAGCGAAATGAACGGCGACTGGTCGCACCCTCGCTTTTTCGCGCCACGCTGCGTGGCTAGGGCTTCGCTTGACGGAGGCGGGGCCGGCTCTTATCCTCCGCGACGACAGCGGTGTCCGGTGTGCGTTCTGAAAGGTCCGAGCTCCACTCTCCGACGGCCAGCAGCGAGACGGTCATGGGGGCTGCAGGACAGCTGAGCTCGGAGGTAGCCGGGATCATCCTGGCCGGTGGTCAGAACAGCCGCATGGGGGGGCAGGACAAGGCTTTTCTCACCGTGGAGGGGCAATCCGTCTTCGAGCGCACCCTGGGCCTGTTGCGGTGCAGCTTCCCGCAAGTCGTGGTGGTCAGCAACCGTCCGGAGAAGTATCGCGACTTTCCCGTCGAGGTGACTACGGACGAGCTTCCCGGCCTCGGCCCACTCGGCGGCATCCATGCCGGCTTGGGTCGCGTTCGGTACCCGTACGCCTTCGTGGTGGCCTGCGACATGCCGTTCCTGCGGGTGGAGCCGATTCGCTTTCTGGTCTCGCGCCTGCACGGGCAGGACGCGGTGATTCCCCGCTGGGAAGACGACATCGAGCCGCTCCATGCGCTCTACGCGACGCGATTGCGCGACCGGATTTCCGGCGCCATCGGACGCGGTGCGCGCGCCATTCGCGAGTTCCTCCCGGAAGCGGAGGTCGACTACGTGCCCGAGGAGGAGATGCGGCGGTGCGCGGGAGCGGAGGAGTCCTTCCGCAACGTGAACACGCCGGAGGAGGCCGCCCGGTTTGCGGTGCGGCGACACGGAGGCGGCGGACGCGGACCAGTTGCCCGTTGACGTGAGGCGGCGAGCGGCAGTAAGGTGGCGCTACGATCGACCTGCAGCGATTCCAGCGACCAATTTTGCTTGTGAGCGATTCGTCTCGCCAAGAAGAAAAGGGGGCGTCAGGCCTTTCCCTGTCGACATGACATGTGCAGTGTGTCCGCGCGTATGACGGTTCTGGAGTGTAATCTGTGATGGATCAGGCGAGTATTCGCGCCGCTTTCGAGAAATGGGCCGCCGGTCGCGATGCGGTTGCGACCCGCGTCTCTCTGTTCGAACACGTGCGCGACATCCCGTACGTCTATCCCGCCAGCCGTGACCCGGCGGAGGTTCTACGCCTGAACGCCGGCTCATGCTCGGGGAAGCACTATCTGCTCGGCGAGCTGTTGCGGATGCAGGGGCTCAAGGTGCGCAACATGATCTGCCGGCACCGCTTCAACGAGTCGCCGCTGCCCTTTCCCGACGACATGCAGGCTATGCTGATGAAGAACGAGATCGTCGACTTGCACGATTACCTGCAGGTGCACATCGACGATCAGTGGATCGAGATCGACGCCACCTGGGAGCTGGGTCTGCGCGAGTTCGGCTTCCCCGTCACCGAGAACTGGGACGGCCGCCAGCCGATGTTGCTCAGCGTGGTGGTGGATGAGGAGTTCGTCGTCGACGGCGATCCGGCCCGCACCAAGGAAGAGATGCTCTCCAAGCTGGTGCCGCGCCAGCGGATGCTGCGCAAGCAGTTCCTCGAGTCTCTCAGCGGCTGGGTGCAGGAGCTCACGGCCGAGATGCGTCGCGAGGACGAAGCCGGGTAGGAAACGCGGTGGGCGGCGAGGAGCTGGTCGACATCGTCGACGAGGAAGATCACGTCGTTGGTCAGGCCCCGCGGCGCGAGATACGAGCGCGCCGGCTGCGACACCGCGCCGCCTACGTCCTGCTGTTCAACGCGGCCGGCCAGCTCTTCGTTCATCGGCGGACGAAAACCAAGGACATCTATCCCGGTTACTACGATATCGCCTTCGGCGGCGTCGTCGGCGCCGGCGAGGATTTCGAGGCTGCCGCCCACCGCGAGCTCGGCGAGGAGGCCGGTGTCATCGGCGCGCGGCTGCGGCGCGTGCTCGGCTTCCAGTTCGACGACGAGACCAACCACGTCAACGGCGAGGTCTACACCGCGACCTACGATGGGGCCCTGAGGCTGCAGGCCAGTGAGATCGACGGCGGCCAGTGGATGGATCTGGACCAGGTGGTCGATCTCAGCCAGCGCGAGCCGATCTGCCCGGACGGGATCGAGGCGCTGCGGCTCTACCTCGATCGGCTGAATCAGGTTCGCGGCGGGGTCTGAAGCGGCTCAGCTCCCGCCGGAGCTCTCCGCCGGTGGCTCGACGCGCCGCGCCGCCTGCGCCAGGACTGTCTTGCGCAGCCCGCTCGCGTTCTCGATCGTGATGTGGTCTCCCGCGACCGCGACGACCGTGAACGTGCCCGGTGCCGACATGATGATCACCTTGTCTCCCACCTGCAGCATCGCCCCCCTTCCGTCGCGTCCCGTATAGCGTTCTCGCACCGGCGGAGCAACGCGGGCAGGGATTGCAATCCTGGTCGTATGGGCTTCCAGCCTGTGCGCCGCACTCCAGCAGGCTGCTGAAAAGCGTCTCGGACACCTCTTCGACGAGCTCCGGATGAGCGGAAGAGTACAACGAAATCGGGGCGGGGTCCGCTGATGCTGAGCGTGTCGAAGCAGCGGGAGGGGCTCTTCAGCAGCGTGCTAGAGGAGAGAGAGTGGCGTTGCCGCTGGTCCGAGGGCTGTGGTACGTGTCCGAACGGATGACACCCGCCACGGATGCCGCCGACAGCCGCTGGATGCGCCGGGCGCTGCAGCTTGCCGCGCAGGCGGGCGAGCGTGGTGAGGTTCCGGTCGGCGCGGTGATCGTGCGGGAAGGGGTCGAGATCGGCGCCGGTCACAACCAGCCGATCGCGAGCTCGGATCCCACCGCGCACGCGGAGATCGTCGCCGTGCGGCAGGCCGCCGCCCGAGAGGGCAACTATCGTCTGCCGCGCACCATCCTGTACGTGACGATGGAGCCGTGCTCCATGTGCGTTGGCGCGCTGATCCACGCACGCGTGCAGCGGGTGGTTTTCGGCGCGCTCGACCCGAAGGGTGGGGCGCTGGGCTCGGTCATCGACCTCAATGCCGCGGGTCTGCACAACCACCGCCTGGAGGTCGCCGGCGGCATGCTGGCGGACGAGAGCGCCGCGCTGCTGCAGTCGTTCTTCCGCCACCGGCGGCAGGTGGCCGTGCCCGGGGTCGGCCCTCGCCAATCGCCCGGAGATGCTTGACCCGCCGCTGCTGTCGGCGCGACAGTGCGGGCAGTGGCGCGTGCCCGAGTGGAGCGAGAGTCTCTTGCGGTCGCGAGTCGGGCGTTCGTCGAGCAACTAGACCGTGTCTTCGAAGCGATCGACGATCTCCCGCACCGCGGCGCAAAACGCTTCCGCCGTAAAGAGGGCGCGGCGCGCCTCCAGGCGCCTGCGCAGCTCCGTTTCCAACGCGACGTTGGCGAGAACACGCTCGATCTTGTCCGCCGCTTCCGTCACGTCGTCGAAGAGCAGTCGCGATTCGCCTCCCACGATCTCCACCGGTCCTCCCGAGTTGTGCGCGAACAGAAGACAGCCGGCCCGGACGATCTCGGCCGGACCCAAGCCAAAATGCTCGTTCTCCATGGTGTGGATTCCGTAGCGGTGACTCGCGACTGCCGCCTTCAGCTCGTCGCGCGTCACATTCAGGCGAAGGCGAAACCAAGGCCGCGTGGCCGCCAATTGCTGCAAGCGCCGTTCGTATTTGGCATCGTCGCGATGGCCGATCAGCGTCAGCGCGAGATCATGGCCGCGGCGGCGCACTTTCTCGACGATTTCGACCGCCATCTCCCAGCGTTTGCAGCCATTCAGTCGTCCCACCGCCGCCAGGGCGCAGCGGCGATGCTCCCACGAGGTGTCGGGGAAGTCGCCCGCCACGGGGGGGAACACGATCAAGGAGTCGATGCCGTGAACGCTGCGAATTCGGCCGGCGATGAAAGACGAGTTGGCAATCGAGAGGTTGCGCCGCAGGCCTTCATTTGTGCTACGAGCCATGCGCGCGCAGAGCTGCCGATAGGCATGAAGCGTTCCTGGAATGTAGTGATACCAGCGCATATCGTCTCTGGGGCGCGGCAGAAAGACCCAGGGATGATGAACGTAGTTGATTCCCCGCCGGCCGAAATCCATTTCGTTCTGGGTACCGAACAAGATATCGTACCGATGCCGGCGGTCGAGACGCTGGGCGAGGCGCATCGTCAAGCAGAGTTCCAGCAACGCTGCGGGCGTGGGAAAGGCGCGCAGCAGGCGCAGATAGCGCGCGGGCGCGAGGTGAACGCGGAAATCGCCGTCGCGCAGGGAGGTGCCCCAACTGCCATTGATCGCCTCGTAATCTACCGGCTGCAGTGTTGCCAGCGAGAGATCGCAGTTTTGTCGCAAGGCTTGCAGGGTCCATGCGGCTACGGCGTTGCCTCCCCCGCTCGCGGTCAAGCGGGGATGGGTCACGAGCACACGCTTCTTGGTCATTCGCACGCTTGTATCATCGCAAAGCAGCCGGCCACGTAACAGGAAAGGGGAATCCGTCCAACTTCACCGGGGCCTCGCCGTCGACAAAGATGGCATTGTAGAGAATCCAGTCGGCGTAACTGGAGAGCCGGACGAGGGCGCCGCCCGGATCGATGCTCTTATTCCGCCTTGCTCGTCGTGTCCACCTTCGTCCCGGTTGATGCGATCATCTGCTGGTGCGTGGCCAGCGCGGCCGCGGGCTGCCCATCTGCTTGTACCCGCCGGGGAGGATCGCTGCCAAGGTGCGCATCCCGTTCGACGTGCTGTGCGAGAAGAGCAGGGGAGCGGCGGTGCCGATTGACGCCACGCGAGAAAAGAGGCAGGTAAAACCGCACGGAGAGGTGTCCGAGCCCGGTTTAAGGAGCACGACTCGAAATCGTGTGACCCCTCGTGGGTCCGGGGGTTCGAATCCCCCCCTCTCCGCCATCTTCACCATCCCCGTTGAACGGGCGATTGC
This sequence comes from uncultured Binatia bacterium (SeqCode), assembly GCA_964648215.1. Classification (GTDB taxonomy): domain Bacteria; phylum Desulfobacterota; class Binatia; order HRBIN30; family JACQVA1; genus CAZYMF01. The sequence goes on from CAZYMF010000104.1 coordinate 14,375, forward strand.
CGGCTCTGCATTCCCGGTTCTCGGTTTGCCAATCCTTGTTTCTCTTTCAGCCCGCGCTCGCCGCTTGATCCGTGGCGCTCGTTGTTCAAGTCTGGCCGGACCAAGGAGGGGACCATGCGCGGATTGATGCAGGACTACCCACTCACCGTGTCCCATCTGGTGAAGCGGGCGGAACGGTTGTTTGCTGCTGCGCCGATTGCCAGCCGCACCGCCGCCGGCGGCATGACGCGTTATACCTACGGCGACATGTGCCGGCGGGTTCGTCGCCTGGGCAACGTCCTCGCCAAGCTCGGTGTCCGGCCCGGCGATCGCGTCGGCACCTTCGCCTGGAACACCCACCGCCACCTCGAGCTGTATCTGGGCATCCCCAGCTTCGGCGCCGTGCTGCACACCCTCAACATCCGTCTGTTCGCCGAGCAGATCACCTACATCATCAATCATGCCGAGGACGTCGTGCTCTTCGTCGACGAGTCGGCGCTCTCCGTGCTCGAACCGCTGGCGCCGCAGCTGCGCGCGGTACGAGCCTACGTCGTGATGAGTGAGGGGACGTTACCGCAGAGCTCGCTGTCGCCGCTCTACGACTACGAGGAGCTCCTCGCCGAGGCGCCCGAAGACTTCTCCTTTCCGGATCTCGACGAGAACGAAGCCGCCGGCATGTGCTACACCTCGGGGACGACCGGCAATCCCAAGGGCGTCCTCTACAGCCACCGCGCCTTGTTCCTGCAGTCGATCGCCCAGACCATGGCCGATGCCTTCGCCGTCAGCGAGCGCGACGTCGTGCTGCCGATCGTGCCCATGTTTCACGCCAACGCCTGGAACCTGCCGTTCAGCGCGGTCATGGTCGGCGCCGCGCAGGTCTATCCCGGGCCGCAGCCGACGCCGGAGGACCTTGCCCGGCTGATCCAGGACGAGCACGTCACCCTCGCCGCGGGGGTACCCACGGTGTGGATCGGCTTGCTCGGCGTTCTCGAGCACAAGCACTACGATCTCTCCAGCCTGCGCTGCGCGCCCTGCGGCGGCTCCGCCGTGCCGGCGAGCCTGATCGCGGCCTACGACAAGCTCGGCGTGACACTCGTACAGGCCTGGGGGCTGACCGAGACGGCGCCGCTGGCCACGCTGTCGCGCCCGCGCCGGCACATGGACTCCTGGCCGGCGGAACGGCGGGTGGCGGTGCGAGCGAAGCAGGGGACGGTGGTGCCCGGCCTGGAGATTCGCGCCGTCGACGACGCCGGTTGCGAGGTTCCCTGGGACGGCACGAGCGTCGGCGAGCTGCAGCTCAAGGGTCCGTGGGTGATCTCTTCCTACTACAACGACCCGCGCAGCCAGGACGCGTTCGCCGACGGCTGGTTTCGCACCGGCGACGTTGCCAGCATCGATCCGGAGGGCTACGTTCAGATCACGGACCGCGCCAAGGACGTGGTCAAGAGCGGCGGCGAGTGGATCTCCAGCGTCGAGCTCGAGAACGCCATCATGGGGCACCCCAAGGTTGTCGAGGCCGCCGTCATCGGTCTGGCCCACGAGAAGTGGCAGGAGCGCCCACTCGCCTGCGTGGTGGTGAAGCCGGGACAGACACTGACCAAGGACGAGCTGTACGGGTTCCTGAAGGACAAGTTCGCCAAGTGGTGGCTGCCCGAGGACATCGTCTTTCTCGACTCGCTGCCGAAGACCAGTGTCGGCAAGTTCGCCAAGCGCGAGCTGCGCGAGCAGTTCAAGGACTTCCACTGGCCGGCAGCGGAGTGAGTGGCGCCCCGGGACGGGAGAGTCGATGACCGAAGCGGCGCTGATCGCCGCGATGTCGCAGGCTGATTTCTATCCGCATCGACCGGGCGCGGTGCGGCTGGTGCAGACCCACATCTCGTACGTGTTCCTCGCCGGTGATCAGGTCTACAAGGTCAAGAAGCCGGTCCGTTTCTCCTTCCTGGATTTCTCGACCCGCGAGCGCCGCCGTCACTTCTGCCACGAGGAGGTGCGGCTCAATCGCCGTCTGGCCGAGGACGTCTATTTCGGCGTCGTGGGCATCTGCAATCGCGACGGACGGTACGAGCTGGGAACCGAGGACGATTCGGACGCGGTCGAGTGGGCCGTCCACATGCGCCGCCTGCCGGAAGACAGAACCCTCGATCGTTTGCTGGAACGGGGCGAAGCCACGCCGGCGATGATCGATGCGGTTGCGGATCGTCTGGC
>CAZYMF010000105.1:0-16378 GCA_964648215.1 uncultured Binatia bacterium (SeqCode)
GCGCCGCGCCAGCGTCAGCGCGGCGGGCGCGGCTCGACGACCGGGAAGCGCAGCGGGAACGTATCGAGCATTTCCAGCAGCTCGACGAGCTTTTCGACCTTGCCGGTGACGGCGATCCGCCCCGACTGCAACGCCGCCGGGAAGGTTGTCTGGTGCAGCGAGATCTCGTCCAGCGTCGCGCGGGTCAGCGTCAGCGTCGCGTCGGCACTGTCGGCCTGGGAGTCGGGCACGCAAGTCAGCGCGCTGTTCTCCAGGTTGAGCACGTAGTCCTGCTTGGTGTCGGTGAACCGCCAGTTGAGCACGATCGTCTTGCCGGCGGCCTTGTCGCCGTCGAGCCGCACGGCCATGAAGTCGAAGTACAGGTCGAGCGGCAGCGAGCGGATGATGTCCGGCGCCCCGCCGGCGCCGCCGGGAAGCTGGGGCACGCCGTTGCGCAGCTCGAAGGCGCCCTGCAGATAGGCGTTGCGCGCGGTCGCCGATTCGGCCTGGTAGCCCAACTGCTCGAGCGCGTCGGCCCCCAGCTCGCGGGCGTCGCCATTGGCGGGATCCGCGAACACGAGCTGCGAGGTCACTTGAGCAACCCAGCGGTACTCGGCGCGTTCGTAGTCCCGGCGCGCCTTCGCCAGCACCGCTTCCGCGCCGCCCATGTACTCGACGCTCTTCTTCGCCGCCGCGACCGGCGGCAGCGCGTCGAGATTCGCCGGGTTGCCGTCGTAGTGACCCAGGTAGCGCTGGTAGATCGCCTTGATGTTGTGTTTGAGACTGCCGTAGAACGAATGCGTCGACCATTCCTGGTCGAGGCTTGCCGGCAGCTTGACCAGCTCGGCGATCTCGGCGCCGACGTAGCCGTGATTCATCAAGCGCACGGTCTGGTCGTGCACGAACTTGTAGGCGTCGCGCTGCTTGCCCAGAAAGGAGCGCACGCGATCGCCGCTCCATACCGGCCAGTTGTGCTGCGCGATCAAGATATCGCTCGACGCGCCGTAACGGTGCAGCGCGCCGCCGATGTACTTCGACCACGCGAGCGAGTCGCGCACCAGCGCTCCGCGCATCGGCAACAGGTTGTGGAAATTCTGGGTCGTGATCTCGGTCATGTTGAGGACGCGGAACTGCGGGTAGTACATGATCAGCTCGGCCGGCGCCTCGGCATCGGGGGTCAACTCGAAGATGATCTCGACGCCGTCGATGCGGTGGGTCTCGAGCGGCTTTTCGATCAGGTTGGTGGGCGTAATCAGGGTGACCGTGCCGAGCGAGACGCTCTTGCCCAGCCCGGTATCGACCTGGCCGCGTTCGCCGCGCGGCAGCATCGCGCCGAACTGGAACAGGGCGCGCCGCAGCATCGCGTTGCCGGCGATCACGTTTTCGCCGACCGCCGCGGCCATGAAGCCCGCGGGCGCCCAGATCGTCACCTTGCCGGCCGCCACCTCGTCGGCGCCGACGACTCCACGGACGCCGCCGAAGTGGTCGATGTGGCTGTGAGAGTAGATGACCGCGACCACCGGCCTCTGCGGCCGATGCTTCCGGTACAGATCCATCGCCGCTCTGGCGACCTCGGTCGAGATCAGCGGGTCGATCACGATGAGGCCGCTGTCGCCCTCGATGATCGTCATGTTGGATACGTCGAAGCCGCGCAGCTGGTAGACCCGATCCGTCACCCGGTACAGGCCGTTGGCCATGTTCACACGGGCGTGACGCCACAGGGCCGGATGAACGGTGTCGGGGGCCTTCTCGCTGGCGAGAAACTCATAGCCTTGAAGCGTCCACACCAGACGGCCATCGGGGCGCACGATCAACTGGTCGCCGAGCGCTTCGATGAAGCCGTGCCGCGCATCTTCGAACGATTGCGTATCGGCTAACGGCGCCTGGGCCAGGGCGGCCCGGTTCGCCGCGCGTGTCGCTTCCGTCGCGTCCTTCATCGTGCCCTCCTCCGATGGCGCCACGTTAGCACGCGCGAGCCCGTTCGATCACCCCACTGGCTACCCGGGCTATCCGGGCCGGAGGGAAGGGGCGGAGACACCCTGCCGCGGGCTACGAATGAACCTGCACCGGACAGAGCCCGGTGCCACCGGGTGGGGCCGGCCTCTGTCCGGCCCGTCGAAGGTTCATTGGCTCAACGCACCGGTGCCGCACCGGTCGAGTTCTCAGGATGAGCGAACCTTGCACGAAACCGCTCTCGCCCGCGTCACATGCCTTCCGTGCGGCGCCCCCATACGCCGGCGTTGGCAATCCATGAGCTCAGCTCGCCGACGGATCCGTTGAAGATGTTCCGGTCGACGTCGCCCGAGATTCCCCCGACCGTGCCGTTTTCGGTGTACTGCCAGAACTTCCAGTCGGTCCATCCCGGAGGAAGAGCCGGCTGTGCGGCCTTCGTGTAGTGAGCAACCCACAACGCGTACGTCGTGAGCGGCTGGTAGTCGCCGAACTTCTCCGCCATGAAACCCCGGCGCGTGTAGATGATGGGCCTGCGGCCGAGAAGCCGCTCTACCTGCTGCAGCCAGGCAAACGCGCGTTGGGCGCGCTCGGCGATAGGAACCTGCTCCCAGCGATCCTTTCCGGAGCTCAAGTCCTCCTCGATGTCGACGACCGGGGGCAGGTCGCCCGCCTCCAGACTCCCGACGACCCGAAGGAAGTTGTCCACCTGGTCGTCCACCGGGTCCAGGGCCGAGAGGAAGTGGTAGGCGCCGCGCAGGACACCGTTTGCTCCCGCCCGAGCCCAATTGTCGGCAAATCGGGGATCGTCGTACCGCGCACCTTGCGTCGCCTTGATAAAACAGAACGCCACCCCCTCGCTCGCGAGCGCCCGCCAGTCGATGTCTCCCTGGTGGTGGGATACATCGAGTCCGGTGGCAAAGGACTCGCCTCGCACTGTCTCACTCATCCCCGAGCTCCCATTCGCTTCCGTCGAGCGCCCGGGCGAGAGAGCAAGCGACGCACCAGGCGACGGACGGAGCCGCGTCGCGAAGCACACAGCCTGATCGGGCACCGGAGTGTTCACCCCAATGCTCAGCCGGTCCCGTCTTCGTCCACTATGGAGGACACTGCGGCGTCGCGTTCTTGTCCGGTGCGAGAGCAGCGTAGATGTCTCAGGCGTCGACCTTCGCTCTTCGCTTCCCTCGGCGATGGAAACGCGGCGCGGGGTTGTGTACGGAAGGCGGTATGACCCGCGCCGGCATGTTCGTTCACCGCAGCAATCGCGCCGAGGCGCTGGTCGAGGTGCTGGCGGACGTCGTGGCGCGGCCGCTGGCCAATCCGTGGGCGTCCGAGTGCATCGCCGTGCAGGGGCGCGGCATGGAGCGCTGGCTGTCGATGCAGCTCGCCCGCCGCCTCGGTGTCTGGGCCAACCCCAGCTTCCCTTTCCCCCGCCACCTCGTGCGCCGCGCCCTGCGGGCGGTCCTCGACATCGACGAGGACGCCGGCGCCGGCTTCGAGCCCGACGTGCTGCTGTGGTCCGTCGCCGACCTGCTGGCCGCCCACCGCGAGCGCCCCGAGTTCGCGCCGATCAACAACTACCTCGCCGGCGACCAGCGCGGCCTGCGCCGAGTTCAGCTCGCCGAGCGCATCGCCCGCACCTTCGACCAGTACGTCGTCTACCGCCCGCGCCTGGTCCTGGACTGGGAGAGCGGCCGCGAGACCCACTGGCAGGCGGTGCTGTGGCGCGCGCTCGTCGCGCGTCACGGCTCCAACCACGTCGCCGCGCTCGCCCGTAGCTTCCTGCAGGCGCTGGGCCGGTCCGATGTCGCCCTCGGCGACTTCCCGGCGCGGGTGAGCCTGTTCGGCATCTCCACCCTGCCGCCACTGTACCTGGAGATGCTCGCGGCGCTCGCCGCCCACGTCGAGCTCCATCTCTTCCTGCTCAGCCCGTCGGCGGAGTACTGGGCGGAGATCCGCTCGCGCCGCGAGATCCTGCGCCGGCATCTGCGCCGGGACTCCACCGTCGCCGATCTCGACGCCACCCTGCGGCTGGAAGAGGCCAACCCGTTGCTGGCCTCGCTCGGCCGGCTGGGGCGCGATTTCCAGCAGGTGATCGAGGGCACGGCCGACTACCAGGAGCCGGACGACGATCTCTACTTGGATCCCGGCACGGAAGACATGCTGGCGACGCTGCAAGCCGACGTTCTCTCGCTGCGCCACCGGAGACCGGGCAACAGCGACGCTCCCGCACTTCCGCTCGCGCCCGGGGACGACTCGATCGCCATCCATGCCTGCCACAGCCCGATGCGCGAGGTGGAGGTGCTGCGCGACCAGCTCCTGGCCCGCTTCGACACCGACCCCACCCTGGAGCCGCGCCACGTCGTGGTCATGTGCCCCGCGATCGACGCCTACGCGCCGTTCGTCGACGCCGTGTTCGGCGCCGGCGACCACGCCGCGCCCATTCCCTATCGCATCGCCGACCGCGCCGTCCGCGCCACCGACGACGTCGTCGCCGCCTTCCTGGCGTTGCTCGCCGTCCTGCGCAGTCGCATGACCGCGAGCGAGGTGCTCGACCTGCTCGCCCTCGATCCGATTCGCGAGCGCTTCGGCTTCGTCGCCGAGGACCTCGACCTGGTACGCGGCTGGGTCAAGGACTCCGGCATTCGCTGGGGCATCGATGCCGCGCATCGTCAGGCGGCGGAGCAGCCCGCCCTCGCCGGCAACACCTGGCGCTTCGGCCTCGACCGCCTGCTGCTCGGCTACGCCATGCCCGGAGAGGGGCGGCGCCTCTACCGCGGCGTCCTGCCCTACGACGACGTCGAGGGGACCACGGCCGAGGTGCTCGGCCGCCTGGTCGAGCTGTGCGAGACGCTCTTCGCCTTTCAAGGCGCGCTGCAAACGCCCCGCCCTCTCGATGTCTGGCGCGACGATCTCGGCCGGCTGCTGCAGTCGATGGTCGCCAGCAGCAACCAGACCGCCCACCAGCACCGCCAGATCCACACCGCGCTGGCGGCGCTGGCCGAGAACGCGCGCGCGGGCGGCTTCACCGAGGCGGTCGATCTCGACACCGTGCAGATGCAGCTCGCGGCGGCGCTCGAGCAGAGCGCGCCCGGGCGCGGCTTTCTCAGCGGCGGCGTCACCTTCTGCGCCCTGGTCCCCATGCGCAGCATCCCGTTCCGCGTCGTCTGCCTGCTGGGGATGAACGACGCCGACTTTCCGCGCACCCGGCGCCCTCCGGGGTTCGACCTCATGGCGCAGAAACCGATGCCGGGAGATCGCTCGTCGCGCGACGACGACCGCTACCTGTTCCTCGAGGCGCTGCTCTCGGCGCGGGAACGCCTGATCGTCACCTACGTCGGCCAGAGCATTCGCGACAACAGTGAGATCCCGCCCTCGGTCGCGGTCAGCGAGCTTCTCGACGTCGTCGAGGAGTCGTTTCACCTCTCTTCACCGGAGCCGGCGACGGCGACGGTCCGTAGCCGCTTGGTGCTGCACCACCCGCTGCAGCCGTTCAGCCCGCGTTACTTCGGCACCGGCGAGGATCCGCGGCTGTTCAGCTACGCGCGCAACGACTGCGACGGCGCGCGCGCGCTGGTCGGCGCGCGCGCGCCGGCACCGGCGTTCCTGGCGGCACCGCTGGCGCCGGATCCGAGCGCGAAGCGCGAGGTCGCCCTGGCCGCGCTGACGCGCTTCTTCGAGAACCCCACCCGCGCCTTCCTGCAGAGCCGCCTGGCCCTCTACCTGGGCACCGACGTCGACACGATCGACGACCGCGAGCCGCTGCAGCTCGACGGCCTCGAGCAGTGGAAGCTCGGCACCGCCTTGTTGGAGCGCGCCGTTCACGGAGAGAGCCCGGGAGAGGCGCTGCCGGAGCTCGCCGCCAGTGGTGCTCTGCCGCCCGGCACTCTCGGCCGCTGCACGTTCGACGCCCTGGTCCCGGAGGTGGACGCTCTCGCCAATGCGGCTCGGGCGCGGATTCGCGGCGGCGAGCTAGCGCCGTTGACGGTCGACGCGGAGCTGGAGGGGACCCGCATCACCGGCGCGCTGCGCCACCTGTGGCCGGCCGGGCAGGTGCAGTACCAGTACTCGAAGCTCGGGCGCCGGCACGAGCTCGGCGTGTGGATCCGCCACCTCGTCGTCAACTGGCGGCGGCCCGCGGGCTACTCGCGCGACAGCTTCCTCATCGGCCGCTCGCAGCAGAAGGAAGACGGCCCCGTTGCCATCCGCTTTCGCCCGGTCGACGACGCGGGCCCAATCCTGGCGGCGTTGCTGCGGCTCTACTGGCAAGGGCAGGACGCTCCGCTGCTGCTCTTCGAGCATGCGTCACGGGCCTATGCCGAGACGCTGCGCGCGAAGAAGGACGAGCACGCTGCGCGCCACAAGGCACGGCAGCAGTTTCTGGGCGGTGACTACGCGTGGGGCGACATTCGCGACGACTACGTCCGCCAGGTCTTCGGCAGCGCCGATCCTGTGGACCCCACCTTCCGCTTCGACGTCCCTTCCGCGGGCGCGGACGATACAGATGAAGGACGCCTGCCCGGCTTCGCCGAGATCGCGGTGACCGTGTTCACGCCGCTGCTCGAGCATCGCGAGGAGCTGCCGTGAAGCCGCTCGACCCGCTCACCGTTGCCCTCGCCGGCACCAACCTGATCGAGGCCAGCGCCGGCACCGGCAAGACGCACACCATCACCAACCTCTACCTGCGCCTGCTCCTCGAGCTGCGCCTGAGCGTCGGCCAGATCCTCGTGGTCACCTACACCAACGCCGCCACGGCGGAGCTGCGCGCCCGCGTCCGCGACCGCCTGCGGCAGGCGCTCGCCGCCTTCGAGGCCGGCGGCAACGGCGACGACGACTTCCTCGACCGGCTCGTCGCGGCCCGCCGGGAAGCGGGGATGCTGGAGCAGGATCGGGTCCAGCTCGTCGTGGCGTTGCACGGCTTCGACGAGGCGGCGATCTTCACCATCCACGGCTTCTGCCAGCGCATGCTGCAGGAGAACGCCTTCGAGAGCGGCGTCGCCTTCGACACCGAGCTGATCACCAACCAGAGCCCGCTGCTCACCGAGGTGGTGCAGGACTTCTGGGTGCGCGAGCTGCACGCGGCGCCCCCGGACTTCGTCCACCATCTCGCCGAGAGCAAGACCACGCCGACCTCGTTGGAGCAACTCGCCACCAGGGTCATCGCCCACCCGGACATGCCGGTGCTGCCCACCGACGACGGCGAGTCGCCCGACGACGACCTCGACGCCCGCGTGCTGCGGCTTCGGCTCGACTTCATCGGCTACGCCCGGCGGGAGCTGCGCCGGCGCAAGGAAAGGGCGCGGACCCAGTCGTTCGACGATCTTCTCTACCGCCTGGCCGAGGCCCTGCGCGGGCCGGGCGGCGCATACCTCGCCGAAACCATCCGGCAGCGCTTCCGCGCCGCGCTCATCGACGAGTTCCAGGACACCGACCCGGTCCAGTACGAGATCTTCCGCCGCGCCTATCGCGACGGCGACGCCGTCCTCTTTCTCATCGGCGATCCCAAGCAAGCGATCTACGCCTTTCGCGGCGCCGACGTGTTCGCCTACATCCAGGCCAAGCACGACGCCGCCGGGGCGCCGCGCACCATCGACGTCAACTACCGCTCCGACCCGAGCCTGGTCGCAGCGGTGAACGCGCTCTTCGGCCGCCTGCAGCAGCCCTTCGTCTTCGCCGACATCCCGTTCATCCGCGTCAAGCCGGCGCCCGGCGCCACCGACCGGCTCGGCGGCGGCGCCGCGGGAGAGCCGCCGTTGCACATCCTGCTCGTCGATCCGGCGACGGCGAAAACGAGGGGGAGAGTCATCAACAAGGGATGGGGCGAGACCGAGCTGCCACGCTTCGTCGCCGCCGAGATCGTGCGCTTCCTCGGCTCGGGGGCGACGATCGGGACGCGGCCGGTCGCGCCCAGCGACGTCGCGGTGCTGTGCCGCAAGAACAAGCAGGCGGCCATGATGCAGGAAGCGCTGCGCGACCTGGGCGTCCCCACCGTGCTGGAGACGGAAGCCAGCGTCTTCGAGACACCGGAAGCCGAGGAGGTGGAACGGGTGCTGCTGGCGCTGGCCGACCCGGGAGACGCGCGGGCGATTCGCGCCGCGCTGTGCACGCGGATGATGGGCGAGAATGCGGCAGGCCTGCGCCTGCTCGACCAGGAGGAGCAGCGTTGGGACGAGTGGGTCGCGCGTTTCCAGCGCTGGAGCGACCTGTGGACGCAGCGTGGCTTCGTCGCCGCGTTTCGCGCCCTGCTCGATGCGCAGGGCGTGCAGCCGCGCCTGCTCGCGCTGCTCGACGGGGAACGCCGCCTCACCAACGTGCTGCACCTGCTCGAGCTCCTGCACGCGGCGAGCACGGAGGAACGGCGCGGGCCGCAGGCGCTGGTGCAGTGGCTCGCCCAGATGCGCACCGACGTGGACTCGCGGGCGGCCCTCGCCGGCGAGGCCGCCCAGATCCGTCTGGAGAGCGACGCCGCGGCGGTGAAGCTGACCACCGTGCACAAGAGCAAGGGGCTGCAGTACCCGATCGTCTACTGTCCTTTTCTCTGGGACGGCGCTCTGCTCGGCCACGGCGACAAGGACGCCGTGCGCTTTCACGACCCCGACGACGGCAACCGGCTGAAGCTCGACATCGGCTCGGCCGAGCACGATGCGCACGAGGCGTTGGCGGAGACCGAGGCCTTCGCCGAGAACCTGCGCCTGCTCTACGTCGCCCTCACCCGCGCCCGGCACTCCTGCACCGTCGTGTGGGGCGGCTTCTACGGCGCCGAGCACTCCGCCCTGGGCTACGTGCTGCATCAGCCCGCCGCGGCCGAGACTGCCGACGAACCGAAGCCGCACCCTTCGAAACGGTCCCGAACCGCTCGCCCTGAGGGGCCACCCTCTTCTGGCGATGTCTCGAAGGGCGCCCGGTGGACAAAATCGCCACTCCCTGCCCCGGACGCCGTGAGGCAGGCCACGGCGATACACATCAAGTCCCTCTTTTCCTCGCGGGACGACGCGGACGTGCGCGCCGAGATCGAGGCGCTCGCGGCCACAGCACCAGATTGCATCGGCGTCGGCACTCTGTCCGTCGAGCCCGTGGCTCGCTACACGCCGCCGGCCGGCGCGACGCCCACGCTCGCCTGCCGCAGCGCCACGCGCGAGCTGCGCCCGATCTGGCGCGTGTCGAGCTTCTCGGCGCTGGCGGCGTCGGGGGCGAGGCTCAGCCTGCCCGCCGAGGAGGGGCTCGATCACGACGCCGCGGTGGAGACGGGCGCAGCCGGGGCGACGGCGCCCGCGGTGGCCACCCCGATCGTCCTGCACGAGTTCCCGCGCGGTGCGCGGGCGGGGCAGCTCGTTCACCAGGTTCTCGAGGATCTCGACTTCGCCGCCGACGCGCAGGCGCTCGCCGGCCAGGTGCGGCGGACCATCCACGGCTTCGGCTTCGACGACGTCTGGGCCGAGCCGCTGGCGCGCGCGCTGGCCGATGTCCTCGGCACCGATCTCGGCGCCGGCGCGAGTCCGCTCCGCCTGCGCGACGTTCCGCTCGCCCGGCGCACCAGCGAGCTCGAGTTCATGCTGCCGGTCGCCGGGGAGCCGTCGGCGGACCTGCTCACCGCCAAGCGAATCGCGGCGGTTCTCGCGCGGCACGCGGCGGCACCGGTTCCTCCCGACTATGCCGCGCGCGTCGCCGCGCTCGGCTTCGGCGCGCTGGCCGGGTTCCTGCGTGGCTTCATCGACCTGGTCTTCGAGCGCGACGGGCGCTGGTACCTCGTCGACTACAAGTCGAACATGCTCGGCCCGCGGCCGCAGGACTACGAGCCCGAGCGGCTGCTCGGCGCGATGAGCGAGCACCACTACTTCCTCCAGTACCATCTCTACGTCGTGGCGCTGCACCGCCACCTGGCCTCACGGTTGCCCGACTACGACTACGAGCGCGACTTCGGCGGCGTCCGCTATCTGTTCCTGCGCGGCATGGCGCCGCGCTACCGCCGTCACAACGGCGTGTTTCGCGATCGTCCGTCGCGGGCGCTGATCGAGAGCCTGTCGGACGTGCTCGCCGGGCGGCAGGAGGCCCCGTGATGACAACGACGGTCGCGCGGTTGCAGCAGGCGGGCGTGCTCTCTCCTCTCGACGCGCACTTCGCCCGGGCGATGGCGCGAATTGCGGGCGAGGCGCGCGAGGAGGTGCTGCTGGCGGCGGCGATGGTCAGCCAGCACGTCGGCCGCGGCCACGTCTGCCTCGACCTGGCCGCGCTGGCGGCGACGCCGGCGCTGCTCGACGGCGAGGGCCGCGTGGTGGCGGAGAGGCCGTGGCCCGAGCTCGCCGCGTGGATCGAGGCGCTGCGCTCCTGCCCGCTCGTCGGCACGAGCGACGCGGTCTCACCCCTGGTTCTCGACGCCGCCGGCCGCCTGTATCTGCGTCGCTACTGGGAGCACGAGTCGGCGCTGGCGGCATCGCTGGTGGCGCGATCGACGCAGACCGAGCCGCCCCTGGACGGTTCGTGGCTGCGCCCCACGCTCGATCGCTTGTTCCCGAGCGACGGCGCGACGGAGCCGCTCGACTGGCAGCGCTTCGCGGCGCTGCTGGCGCTGCAGCGCCGGCTCTGCGTGATCTCCGGAGGACCGGGAACGGGGAAGACGCACACGGTGGTGAAGATTCTCGCCCTGCTCGTCGAGCAGGCCTTCCATCAGGGCGCGCGTGTGCCGCGCATCACCCTGGTGGCACCGACGGGCAAGGCCGCGGCCCGTCTGTCCGAGTCGATTCGCAAGGCCAAGGGAACTCTCGCCTGCGACGGCGCGGTAATCTTGGCGATTCCCGAGGACGCGGCGACGATCCACCGCTGTCTCGGCTCGATCGCCGGCAGCGGCACCAGCTTCCGCCATCACGCCGACAACCCCCTGGTGACCGACGTGGTGCTGGTCGACGAGGCCTCGATGGTCGACCTCGCCCTGATGCGGCGCCTGGTCGCGGCGGTGCCGCGGACGGCGCGGTTGATCCTGCTCGGCGACAAGGACCAGCTCGCCTCCGTCGAGGCCGGCGCTGTGCTCGGCGACATCTGCAACACGGGCACGGACCGCAGCTACTCGCGGGCGCTGGCGGAAAGCGTGGCGGCGCTGACGGGGGAGCGGCTGGCTCTCGGCGCGGCGGCACCGCCGGATACCGGCATCTGGGACTGCATGGTGGAGCTGACCCGCAGCTACCGCTACGGGCCCGACAGCGGCATCGGCCGGCTGGCCCGGGCGATCAACGCCGGGGAGGCGGCCGCGGCGCTGGCGGTTCTCGACTCCGGCGACTGTCCCGAAGTCGGTCTGATCGAGCCTCCACCGGGTTTTGGGTTGAGTGATGCGCTGCGGTCGGCGGCCGCGCGCGGCTTCGGCGCCTACCTGCAGGCACCGGAGCCGGCCGAGCAGCTTCGCGCCCTCGAGCGCTTCCGCATCCTGTGCGCGCACCGTCGCGGTCCGACGGGGGTCGACGACGTCAACGCGCAGGTCGAAGAAGCGCTGGCGCGGGCCGGGCTGATCCGGGTCGACAGCGCCACGTACAACGGCCGGCCGATCATGGTCACGCGCAACGACTACCAGCTCAAGCTGTTCAACGGCGACGTCGGGCTGATCGCGCCCGACCCCGAGCAACCGCAGCGCAAGCTGGCGCTCTTCCCCGGCGAGCAGGGACAGCTCCGCCGCCTCTCCCCGTCACGGCTGCCGCCGCACGAGACGGTCTACGCGACGAGCGTGCACAAGAGCCAGGGCTCGGAGTTCGACGAGGTGGCGGTGGTGCTGCCGCGCGAGCCGTCGCCGGTGCTGTCGCGCGAGCTGCTATACACGGCGGTAACGCGGGCGCGGCTCGCGGTGACAATCCACGGCAGCCGCGACGTCTTCGCCCACGCCGTCGCCCGCCGGATCGAGCGCGCCTCGGGCTTGCGCGAAGTCCTGTGGGAAGGCATCCCCGCCTGAAAACCCGGCGGAATACGGAAGAAGTTGCCCGGCGACGCGAATGGATGTCGTGCATCTTCTCGACAATCAACCCGCATGCTGCATAGTCAGCTAGACGACATTTTTCTGGCCGAAGTGTGAGCGGTTTGCTATACGACGATTGCCATGAGGATCGCCAGTGCATCGGCGAAGGCTGCAATCGTCGTCTCGCTCGTCCTGCTCGGCATCGCAGAGCCGGGCTTCGCACAGACGTCCCGCGTCCGTCTCTCCACCCGCTTCCGCGACAACGCCACGGAGCCCGTCTGCGGCAACGGGGCCGTCGAGGGAGACGAGGAGTGCGACGACGGCAACAGCGTCGGCGGCGACGGCTGTGCCGCCAACTGCACCATCGAGGACACCGCCGATTGCCAATTGGCCGCGGGGAGCAGTGCCGCCATTCAGACGAAGCTGTTCCTCATCCCCTTTCCGCTCAGCGGCAGCGAGACGTGGGCCGTCGGCCAGACACGCGCCAGCGACGCCGAGGCAATCCGGCCGGTGGCGATGCGCGCCGGCGATCTTCACGTCGATCCCATCGTCATTCCCGGCGTGGCCTGCGCTTGCCTGCGCGCCCTGCCGAATGCCGAGCTCGGTCCCGGGAACGTGGCCACGGGTGCGGTCGGCTGCACCGACTCGGGCTTGCCACAGGTCGACTACGTCTTCAGCATCGACCACGACATCAGCGACGTCGACCCCGATTGCAGCACCGGCACGCTCGAGGACGGCTCGTCGGCGCACCCGCACGCCGGGGCCTGCAATGGCAAGCCGGCGATCAGTTTCTCCGGCCGCGGCGGCAGCGGCTCGGCGCTGCTCCAGCTCAACGCCTCCCTCAGCTTCATCGCCGACGGCGGTCTCTGCGGCCTTGCCAGTGGCGACCTCAATTTGTACGGGCCTGATGGAATCCCGTGCACGGACGACGATCCCGGGCAGCAGGCGCCGGCGATCCTGCCCGTCACCACCGGCACCGCCAGCGGCGAGGTCATCGACGTCAACGACGTGCACGGGCCGAAGATCGCGCCGGGCCAGATCTGTACGGCCCTTCCCTGCACCGCGGCGACAACGGGTGATCGGGTGAGCTGCACCGAGCTGAGCAACGGCGTCGTCGAGGCCACTCTGGTCACGGCACAGGGATTCATCGACGAGTTCCAGTTGGGCGACAACGTTACCACCATGCGACTGGTGTGCGGCAACGGGGGTCTGCCGAACACACCGACGGCGACGCCGACACCCACACCGACGACCACCAAGACGCCGACGCCGCCGTCGACGACTCCGAACCCGACGGCCACCAAGAAGGGGCTTCCCTTTTGCGGCAATGGCGTCGTCGACTTCTACGAGGAGTGCGACGATGGCAACACCGTTGGCGGCGACGGCTGCGCCGCCAACTGCACCATCGAAAGCCGTCGCGCGTGCGAGCTCGATTCGGGTGCGACATCGACGATTCAGACGCCGACGCTTGCCATTCCGTTTCACCTGAGCGGAGACGAGATGTTCACGACCGGTCGCGTCCGGTTGGACGATCCCGAGAAGATCGCGCCCGTCGTAATCGAGCCCGAGGACGTCCACTTCGACCCCGTCTCGGTCCCGGGCTCGTTCTGTATCTGCGTGCGCGGCCATGCCTCGCCGCAGCTCGACGGCAACTATGCCAGGGGCGACATCGGGTGCGGCAGCGGACTGCCGCATGTCGACTATCGCGACAGCGTCGACCACAACATCGGCGTTGTGGGGATCAACGGCTTCACGGCGGAAGAATGCGCCGCCGATGGCGGTACCGTCGAAGATGGATCGCCCGCCCATCCTCACACCGGCGTGTGCAACGGGCCCAACTTGCTGGCCTTCGCCGACAGCGGCCCGCGCGGATCGACCGTTCTCGACGAGAGCAGGACCTCGATCAGCATGATCGCCGACGGCGGCGCCTGCGCTACCGCCGACGGCGACCCGGCCCTCTACGGGCCCGACGGCATCGCCTGTACCGACGACGACCCGGCCCAGGCGGCCGCGCTCGACCTGCCGCTCACCAGCGGTACCGCCAGCGCCCAAATCCTCCACGTCGACGATGGCGCCAGCGTT
The DNA here is from genome assembly GCA_964648215.1 of uncultured Binatia bacterium (SeqCode). Classification (GTDB taxonomy): domain Bacteria; phylum Desulfobacterota; class Binatia; order HRBIN30; family JACQVA1; genus CAZYMF01. Next base: position 13,946 of record CAZYMF010000105.1, read on the forward strand.
CTCGGCCCCGACGCCGTCTGCGCCGGCACCTGCACGACGGAGCTCACCGGATCGCCGGCGCCTTGCGACGCCTTGGTCGTGAACGCCCCGGGCGAGCTCGGTGGCCTGACAACGGTCGCCGCTTTCCCATCCCTCGACAAAGGGCAGCTCGGCGACACGGTGACCACTTTGACGTTCACCTGCCGGTCGAGCCAGTCACCGACGCCGTCGCCGAGCCGAACACCCACGCGAACGCGGCCACCAACGCCGAGCAGCACCCCCTTCAAGTCCAGGACTCCCACCCCCACCCGGACCAAGACGCCGCCCATCGTCCACATCCGCATCGGCGCGGCGGTGATCGGCCCGGGCCAGCGTGTCGCGGTGACGGTTTCGCTGATCACCTCCGGCGTGGCGGTCTCCGCGACGGAGAACGACATCGTGGTCAGCGACACGTCGGTGCTCAGCATCGACCTCGAGACGTGCCGCGCCAACCCGACCATCGGCAAGACGCTCGCCACGGCGATGGTCTCCTCCGAGCCGACGGTGCAGCACCTGCGATTCCTCATCCAGCCCGGATCGAGCACCGCGCCGATTCCGGACGGGCCACTGTACTCGTGCGCCGTCCGCATCGCCCCGTCGGCCCTGTCCGGGACCTACCCGCTCGACAACGAGATGCCCCTCGCCTTCGACGGCGCCGGGGGCGAGATACAGCCCGTCGTCGGCGACAACGGCGGGATCGGCATCGGGCGCCTGATCAAGACCTGCCCCGGCGACTGCGACGGCGACGGCCAGGTTTCGATCGACGAGCTGCTCGCGGGGGTCAATCTCACCCTCGGCAAAGGGTCGATCGTCGACTGTCTCGCCTTCGACACCGACGAAAACGACCGCGTCACGGTCGACGAGCTGACGCGCGGCGTGAACGCCGCGCTGGACGGGTGTCCGTGACAGCCTCAAGCTGAAAGCCAAAAGCAGAAAGCCGGAGCACTGCGTCTGCGGCTTTTCGCTTTGGACTTTCAGCCTTGAGCTTGGGCTTCACCCAATGCTGCGGCCGCCGTCGACGTTGAGGCAGACGCCGGTCAGGAACTCGGCGTCGTCCGAGGCGAGGAACAGCACCGCCGCGGCGACGTCGCGCGGCTCGGCGAGGCGGCCGAGGGGAATGCCCTGGACCACGGTCTGGCGAATCGCATCGGGCATGGAATCCATGCCCAGGGCGCCCTTGAGGAAGTGCGTGTCGGCGGCGACCGGGTTGACGGCGTTCACCCGGATGCGAAACGGCGCAACCTCCGTGGCCAGGCCGCGGGTCATGGTCACGACGGCGCCTTTGGTGGCGTTGTAGACGGTCACGCCCGGACGCGGCGCCACCGCCCCGATCGAGGCGGTGTTGACGATGACGCCGCCGCCGCGCTCGCGCAGCACCGGCACCGCGAACTTGGCGCCGAGGAAGACGCCCTTCGTGTTCACCGAGAACACGCGGTCGTACTGTTCTTCGGGGAGATCCCACAGCGGCATCATCTGATGTGAGAAGCCGGCGTTGTTGACGAGAACGTCGAGGCCGCCGAACTGGGCGACGGCGGCGTCGATCATCGCCTTCACCTCGGCCGCTATCGACACGTCGGTGCGCACGAACACGGCCTGGCCGCCGGCATCCTTGATTGCCGCGACCACGCGCTTGCCGCCGGCCTCGTCGACGTCGGCCACCACCACCTTGGCCCCTTCGGCGGCAAAGCGCCGCGCGATGGCCTCGCCGAACCCCGACGCGGCACCGGTCACGATCGCGACCTTTTGATCGAATCTCATTTCACTCACCTCACAGTTTGATGGTTACGCACTTGACCTGCGTGTAATGATGCAGCGCTTCGATGCCCTTCTCGCGGCCGTAGCCGCTCTGCTTGTAGCCGCCGAACGGGGTCTCCACCGGCCCGGTCACCCACTCGTTGACGTACACCTGCCCGGCCTCGAGCCGCGCGGCGACGCGATGCGCGCGCGAGAGGTCCCGGGTCCACAGGCCGGCGGCGAGCCCGTAACTGGTGTCGTTGGCGATCTCGATCGCCTCCTCTTCGTCGGCGAACGGCATCACCACGACCACCGGTCCGAAGATCTCCTCGCGGGCGATGCGCATGTCGTTCTTCACGCCGGTGTAGATCGTCGGGTTGACGAAGTAACCGCCCTTCAGCTCCGGATCGTCGGGCAAGCTGCCCCCGGCCGCAGCGGTCGCGCCTTCGCGCCGCGCGACGTCGTAATACTCCTGCACCTTGCGGTACTGCGCCTCGGTCGTCACCGGCCCGATCATCTGTCCCGGCTTGACGTTTCCCATGGCGCGGCTCAGCGCGGCGACGAAATCGTCGTGGATCTGCTGCTGCAGCAGCAGCCGCGTTCCGGCCATGCAGATCTGTCCGGCATTGACGACGAAGGCGCGCAGAGAGCCGGGAACCGCCTGCTCCATGTCGGCGTCGG
>CAZYMF010000106.1:0-16186 GCA_964648215.1 uncultured Binatia bacterium (SeqCode)
GCTCCCTTCTCCGCGCCCCGGAGCCGGGCAATGGGCCTCGGCTACGAGCCTCTCCGGAAACAGAGGATGGTCTGTTCTTCGACCTGCCGTTGGAGGCGGATGCCCGGCGGAGAAGAAAAGAGAGAGAAGAGATCCCTACCCGCGGTTCCCGAGCGGGATGGCCACGTTGTAGACGTAGCGGCCGCGCTGCACGCTGAGCAGCACGCGGCGGGCCAGGCGCACCTCGACCATCTTCTTGCGGAACGCCTTGAGGTCCTTGACGCCGACGCCGCCGAGACCGACGACGTGGTCGCCGGGCTCGATACCGATGCGGGCGGCGTTACTGCCGCGGCGGACGCGGCGCACCGCCACCGCCCCGTCGGCGTCCTCGAGGCGCAGGCCGAGGAGGTCCCAGGCCAGGTCGTCGGCGCGGGCCGTCGGGTATTGCGTCGTGTGGACGGTGATGGTGCGGCTCTTGCCGTCGCGCGAGATGCTCAGCTGCATCTCGCTGTTGGCCGCGTGATCGCGCACGCGTTGGTCGTACTCGTCGGTGGAGTGGAGGTGGTGGCCGTCGATGGCGACGATCACGTCGCCGCGTTCGAGGCCGGCATGGCTGGCCGGGCTGTCCCCCTCGATGCCGTTGACCAGCACGCCGCGGCGAACGTCGAACTGGCGGGCGAGCTCGGGGGTGACGTCCTGCACCAGCGCCCCCACCCACGGTAGCTGCACCTCGCCGTAGCTGATCAGGTCCTGGACGATGCGGCGCGCGCGGTCGACGGGGATGGCGAAGCCGATCCCCTGCGCCTTCTGGTAGATGGCGGTGTTGATGCCGATCAGCTCGCCGCGGATGTTGAGCAGCGGGCCGCCGGAGTTGCCGGGGTTGATCGAGGCGTCGGTCTGAATCAGGTCGAAGTACTTCTGGTTCTCGCTCTGCAGCGTGCGCCCGACGGCGCTGACGACACCGGTGGTGACGGTGTGCGAGAGGCCGAAGGGGTTGCCGATGGCGATCGCCGGCTCGCCGATCATGAGGTCGTCGGAGTGTCCCATCTCGACGTAGGGGAGCTTGTCCGGGCTGTCGACCTTGAGCACGGCGAGGTCGGAGTCGGCGTCGGCGCCGACCAGCTTGGCCTCGAACTCGCGATCGCCGACGAGGGTGACGTGGATGCGGCTGCCCTTCAGGATGACGTGCTGGTTGGTGAGGATGTAGCCGTCGGGCCGGATGATCACGCCCGAGCCGAGGCTGCTGCGCGTGTAGCGCTCGGGCCGCGACTCGCCGAAGTCGCGAAAGAACTGGTCGAAGAACGGGTCGCGAAAGCCGCCGAAGGGGTTCGACCGCTGCTCGATGGTCTGCTCGGTCGAGATGTTCACCACCGCCGGGCTCACCTTCTCCACCGCTTCGACCACCGGCGTGCGGCGCTGCGCGTCGCTGGCGGCGCTGGCCGTGGTGGCGACGAGGACGACGAGGGCGATGGGCAGCAAGCGTGACACGCGCATCATGAGGAACGGGTGCCGGACCCCGGCGGGCAAGTCAAGGCGCGACCGGCCGCAGAGTCGTTGCGAGAACCCCGGCACCTGGCGGCGCGAGCTGCTCGGCGTGCTCGCCAACGGGTTGCGATGAGGTGCTCAGGCGCTATAGATAGCGGCTGCACAGCGGCCCCGGAGAAGGAGACCTGACGACGATGCGTGCCTGGACCATTCGCGACAGCCTCGAGCTGTTCAACGTCGCCGCCTGGGGCGCGGGGTTCTTCACCGTCAACCCCGCCGGCCACGTCGAGGTGCGTCCGCGGGGAGAGCAGGGGCCGGGGGTCGATCTGCTCGATCTGGTCTTGGACCTGGAGCAGCGCGGCGTGCGCCCGCCGCTGCTGGTGCGCTTCTCCGACATCCTGGCCAGCCGGGTGCAGGGGCTGTGCGGCACCTTCGGCAAGGCGATCACGGAGTATGGGTACGGCGGCGGCTATCGCGGCGTCTATCCGATCAAGGTCAACCAGCAGCGCCACGTGGTCGAAGAGATCGTGCAGTACGGCGCGGCGCAGGGCGTCGGCCTCGAGGCCGGCAGCAAGCCGGAGCTGCTGATCGCCCTGGCCATTCTCGACACGCCGGGCGCGCTGATCATCTGCAACGGGTACAAGGACCGCGCCTACATCGAGACCGCGTTGCTCGCCCAGAGGCTCGGGCGCACGCCGATCATCGTCGTCGACCGCTTCCGCGAGGTCGAGCTGATCGTCAAGACCGCGCGCGATCTGGGCATCCGCCCGCACATCGGCGTGCGGGCGCGCCTGAGCACCAAGGGCGCGGGCAAGTGGATCGAGTCGACCGGCGACCGCTCGAAGTTCGGGCTGACCGCGGTCGAGATCGTCGAGGCGGTCGAGCGGCTCGAGGCCGAGGGCATGCTCGACTGCCTCGAGCTCCTCCACTTCCACATCGGCTCGCAGATCACCGCCATCCGCGCCCACAAGGACGCGCTGCGCGAGGCCAGCCGCGTGTTCGTCGGCCTGCACCAGATGGGAGCGCGACCGCGCTACATCGACGTCGGCGGCGGCCTCGGCGTCGACTACGACGGCTCGCAGACCAACTTCCACTCGTCGATGAACTACTCGGTGCAGGAGTACGCCAACGACGTGGTCGCCTCGATCCAGGAGGCCTGCGACAAGGAGGGGGTGCCGCACCCCGACATCGTCACCGAGGCCGGCCGGGCGATGGTGGCGCACCACTCGGTGCTCATCTTCGACGTGCTCGGCGTGCACGAGATGCTGACCGGAAAGCCGCCCGAGCCCGTCTGCGACAAGGATCCCAAGGTGGTGCAGGATCTCGCCGAGGTCTGGGCGGGCATCTCGCAGAAGAACGTGCAGGAGGCTTACCATGACTGCCTCCAGCTCAAGGAGGAGGCCTCGACGCTGTTCTCGCTCGGCTATCTCGACCTGCGCGGGCGCGCCCGAGTCGAGCGCCTGTTCTGGGACTGCTGCGAGAAGATCCTGCACATCGTGCGCGAGCTGCCCTACGTGCCCGACGACCTCGAGCCGCTGGAGAAGGGGCTCGCCGACATCTACTACGGCAACTTTTCGGTGTTCCAGTCGGCCCCGGACCACTGGGCGGTCAACCAGCTCTTCCCGGTGCTGCCGATCCATCGCCTGGAGGAGAGGCCGACGCGGCGCGGCGTGTTCGCCGACCTCACCTGCGACAGCGACGGCAAGATCGACAAGTTCATCGATCAGCGCGACGTCAAGGACGTGCTCGAGCTGCATCCCTGGAACGGCCAACCCTACTACATCGGCGTGTTCCTCGTCGGCGCCTACCAGGAGATCCTCGGCGACCTGCACAACCTGTTCGGCGACACCGACGCCGTGCACGTGCGCCTGGGGTCGGACGGGCGCTACGAGGTCGAGCACGTCGTCGAGGGCGACGCGGTGCTCGACGTGCTGCGCTACGTGCAGTACGACAAGGGGACGCTGGTGGAGAAGGTCCGCCGCACCATCGAGGACTCGATGCGCGCCGGCCAGATCAGCCTCGAGGAGTCGGCGCGCCTACGCCGCTACTACGAGCAGGGGCTGCAGGAGTACACCTACCTGGCGCGGGACGAATGAGCTTCGATTTCCCTTTGTCCGGCTTTGACCTTGCGACTGTGACCTTGCACCTCGTGCTTCACATCATCCCCGACGGCTCGTACTCGCCGAACACCCGGCGCATGGCATCGGAGATCTCGCCGAGGGTGACGTAGGCGCGCACGGCGTCGACGATGGCGGGCATCAGGTTGCCGCCCTCGCGAGCGGTCGTCTCGACCCGGTCGATGGCCTTGGCGGCGACCGCCTGGGAGCGCTCGGCGCGCACCGCCGCCACCTTCTGGCGCTGGCGCTGCTCGAGCGCCGGATCGATCTTCAGGATGTCCGGCATCGGCTCCTCGGCCAGCTTGAACTCGTTGACGCCGACGATGATCCGGTCCTTCGACTCGATCTCCTGCTGGTAGCGGAAGGCGGCGTTGTGGATCTCGCGCTGCTGGTAGCCGAGCTCGATGGCGCGCACGGCGCCGCCGACCTTGTCGATGGCGGCGATGTACTCCTCCGCCTTGCGCTCGAGCTCGTCGGTCAGCGACTCGACGAAGTAGGAGCCGGCCAGGGGGTCGATGGTGTCGGCGACGCCGGACTCGTGGGCGATCACCTGCTGCGTGCGCAGCGCCAGCCGGGCCGACTCCTCGGTCGGCAGGCCGAGCGCCTCGTCCCTGCCGTTGGTGTGCAGCGACTGCGTGCCGCCGAGCACGGCGGCCAGCGCCTGGATGGTGGTGCGCACGACGTTGTTGTCGGGCTGCTGCGCCGTGAGCGAGGAGCCCGCGGTCTGCGCGTGGGTGCGCACCATCAGCGAGCGCTTGTCCTTGGCGCCGAAGCGCTCCTTCATGATGCGCGCCCACAGCCGGCGGGCGACCCGGAACTTGGCGACCTCTTCGAAGAAGTTGTTGTGGACGTTGAAGAAGAACGACAGCCGCGAGGCGAACGAGTCGACGTCGAGCCCGGCCTTGATGGCCGCCTCGACGTAGGCGATGCCGTCGGCCAGGGTGAAGGCGATCTCCTGGGCGGCGGTCGAGCCGGCTTCGCGGATGTGGTAGCCGGAGATGGAGATCGTGTTCCAGTTCGGAACTTCCTTGGCGCAGAAGGCGAAGATGTCGGTGATGACGCGCATGGACGGCACCGGCGGATAGATGTAGGTGCCGCGCGCGATGTACTCCTTGAGGATGTCGTTCTGGATGGTGCCGTTCACCTTGCTCCACGGCACGCCCTGCTTGTCCGCCACCGCCAGGTAGAGGGCGAGCAGGATCGAGGCGGTGGCGTTGATCGTCATCGAGGTGCTGACGCGGTCGAGGGGGATCTGCTGCAGCATCGTCTCCATGTCGGCCAGGGAGTCGATGGCGACGCCGACGCGGCCGACCTCGCCGTGGGCGAGTTGGTGATCGGAATCGCGCCCCATCTGGGTCGGCAGATCGAAGGCGACGCTCAGCCCCGTCTGGCCTTGTTCCAGCAGGTAGCGGTAGCGGTGGTTGGACTCCTCGGCGGTGCCGAATCCGGCATACTGGCGCATGGTCCAGAAGCGGCCGCGGTACATCGTCGGCTGCACGCCGCGGGTGAAGGGATACTGCCCCGGGAAGCCGACGCGCTCGCCGTAGCGCTCGGTCGCGACGTGCTCCGGCGTGTAGAGGCGCTCGATCTCGATGTCCGAGGTGGTGGCGAACCTGGGCTTGCGCTCGGGTGCGCGCTTGAGCGTGGGCTGGAGCACCGCCTCTTCCCAGTTGGCTCGGGCTTTGGTGACGTCGTCGCTCATCGGGAAACCTCGTCTGTCGGGCTATCTCGGATCATCGTGGCCGCTTGGCGGCGCGAACACAAGGGCGGCGCGGGCGGGTAGCGCCCGGATCCAATGAGAAACAGGAAACGGCCGGTTCCCTGTTTCGAATATCGGCTGGGCGAGCCTCGCCATGCCACAACCAACGCGGTGGCATTCCGGCCTTTTGTCATTCCCGCAGTCTTCTGGCGGGAATCCATGCGTACGACGTGCTGCGCAGAACGCTGTCGCGGCCATCTCTACGAATGGATCCCGGCCTGAAGATTGCCGGGATGACGGGCGATGATGTCAGCGGCCTCATCACCACCGTTTCTTGTCCGTGTTCCTCATTGGCTCTTCCGAAACCGCCGTGCCGGGCGGCCCGAACCGGCGCTCGGCTCAGAGCAACCGCTCCAGATACGCGTCGGTATTCTCGCGGATGCGGCGCAGCCTCGAGGCGGGATCTTCCTCGACGATCCGTTCGTCCGGGGTGACCTTGAACAGGGGTTGTCCCTTGCGCACCACCACGCCGCCCTCGGGCACGAGGATCTCGTCGATGGTACCCGAGAACGTCGCGTGCACCTTGTTGAACATCTTCATCACCTCGATGATGTACAGCGGATCGCCGCGCTCGAAGTGGGCTCCCCGGGTGACGAACGCCGGCATCCCCGGCGACTCTTGCGCGAAGTACGTTCCGCCCATCGCCGCGACGATCTCGTCGGCTCGGGTGGCGGGCGGCGGCACGAGCACCTTGCGCATCGCCTCTTGGTGCGCCGGATCGTGCAGCCGCTCCGGGATGTCGATGCCGAGCTCGTCGTTCACCCGGAGCTCGTAGAAGCCGACGCGGGCGGCGATCATCGGCAGCACGGCGAGGATCTCCAGCCCGAGCTGGTGGCCGCGGTGCGCGGCGCACACCTGCGCCCAGCCGGCGGCGTCGAAGCCGAAGCACGGCGTGTCGGCTTCCAGCGCGGCGCTCAGCTCGGCCCAGGCGGTGCCGTCGGGCACGCGCTCGGCGAGCCGGGCGTAGAAAGCCAAGGCGGTGTCGATCAGGCGCTGGTCGTGATCCCAGATCCGGTGGGCCGCGGGCTCGCCCGGCTGATCGTCGAGGTGGAGCAGGTGATAGGTCTCGGCCAGGATCTCCACCGGGTTGCGGCGCCACGCCACGCGATCGCCGGCGAGCTCGAAGTCGGACCGGTGCTGGCTCAGCCACGCCGACAGGAAGTGGGGCTCGTCGATGAGCATGGCGAGCGGGCGCTCGAGCAAGGTCTCCTTCAGCTCGATGACCTGACGCGTGGCCGCCACGGCGCGCTCTCCGGCCCGGGTTGCGGCCGCCGTCTGGTGACGGGCGATCTGCTGAAAGGCGTAGTCGAAGTCGATCGCCTGCGCCTCGCGGGCGAGCTCGCCGACCAGCGCGAGATAGGGAACGACGAACTTGGTCGTCGGCTTGCTCCAGACGTCGCGGCCGAGGAACCACGTGGCGACGCCGAAGAGGAACTCGCGGTTGGTCGTCAGGTCGATGCCGCGCAGCGTGGTGCGGCGCAGGGTCTCGCTGGCGCGCGCGAAGCTCTGCTGCCGGTCGTCGCCGGTGGCGAGCAGCAGGGCGACGTTGGAGTCGTAGGCGCCGGCCAGGCGGTAGCGCATGAAGAGCCCGGTGTCGGGGTTCTTGATCGAGATGCCCTGGTCGTCGCGGATCTCGCCGTCGACCGGGTCGGACCACGAGATGATGACGCCGCCGGCGGCGGGGTTGAGCGCCCGGTCCGTGGCGTTGAGGCGAAGCTCGACGGCGGCGCCGTCGCGCCGCACCCGCGCCGGCCGCGGCAGGCGCTGCTTGTGCCGCGCGACCAGCGCCATGCACTCGACCAGGGACTCGACGTCGAAGAAGTCGTTCGGATCCTCGGGGTTGCTGAAGCGCAGGGCGTAGCACAGCTCGGAGACCCGGTGCTCGACCTGGATGCGGGTGTTCACTTCCATGAAGTAGTGGCGGTCCCCCTCGACGATGCACTCGAAGGTCGACACCGAGTCGAGCTTGACGGCGGCGCCGAAGCGCTCGGCCTGCGTCTCCATGCGCTCGAGCACGCCGCGGTCGGACTCCAGCACGCGCGCGTGGGCCTCGTCGCCGCGCGCCTGCGCCGCGGCGATGGCGGCGGCCAGACCCTCGCGCGTGATCGAGACCTCGACCAGCTTCTGCTCGTGCATCTGCAACGAGCAGTCGCGGCCGCCAAGGGCGATGCACCAGTCGCCGTTGCCGACGATCTGAATCTCGTTGTGGCGCGTCTGCTCGACGTTGAGCTCGATCAGCATGTTCTTGTCGTCGCCCACGCCCGTCGCCTTGACCTCGTTGAGCACCTCGCGCACCAGCCCGGGCACCGCGTCGGCGTCGGCGAAGATGCGCTGCCCCTTGCCGCCGCCGCCGCCGATCGCCTTGAGGCGGAAGCGCCGGCCGGGGTGTTGCGCCAGCAGCGCCTCGGCCTCGCGGCGGATCTGCTCGGCCAGCTCGTCGATGGTGAAGAGGTCGAGGTGCTTGGCGTAGGCGGCGTCGAGGACCCGGTCGGCGAGCTCTTCGAGGGGGACGTCGTCGCGGGACAGCGCCGCGACCTTGAGCCGCTTCTCCTTGGCCAGGGAGGCCAGGGCGGCGCGGTCGGGGTACTTGGCGAGCAACGTGCGGGCGGTGACGTTGTTCACCCCGGGGGTCACCGAGACGCCGTTGGCGATGGCGGTGCGCTTGGCCTCGTCCTTGGCCCCGGCGGCCTCCTGCGTGTGCGAGCCCGGACCGACGAAGGTCAGCCCCGCCTGCTCGAGGGTGCGGACGAAGGAGGCGTCCTCGGCCATGAAGCCGTAGCCGGCGAAGACGTACTGGTACCCGTGCGCGCGGCAGATCTGGATGATCTGCTCGATGCGCTGCACCCGCTCCTCCTTGGTGGCGCCGGTGTAGTCGGGGATCGGATGGACGTGCTGCGGGTCCATCAGCCGAAGCTCGGGCGAGAGGGCGCGCGGAAAGACGATGCTGTCGCGCTCCGAGAGCAGGATGCCGACGTTGGTCATGCCCATCTCGCGGAACGTGTCGAGGGCTTCCTTGCGGATGGGCCCGCGACAGACGATCAGCACGCCCATGTCGTCGCAGGCGAAGCCGCGCACCCACGCCGACGGCGCTTGGCCGAGCCGGCGGTCGCGGTGCACGAGGGGGTTGTCGGCGGTCGGGTCGGTCGACGGCGCGGTCGGCATCAATGGAACTCCCGCTGGATGGACTGCCAGGGCGCGGGCTCGTAGTGGCGGAGCAGGAACTCGAGGCTGCGGCCGAGAACGGCGCGCAAGTCGGTCGGCATGACGATCTCCGAGATCGATCCCAGGCTGAGCGCCTCGCGGGGGTTCATCAGCTCTTTCTCGTAGCGTTGGTTGAACTCCGCCTCCTGCGCCCGCAGCCAGTCGGCGACCTCCCGCTCGGCCTCCTGCCGGGCGTCCTCGGCGTCGCGTCCGGACTCGACGTAGGCCTCGGTGAGCTCCTTGCGCTTGGCGGCGGCCGCGGCGCGCACCGCCTGCAGCTCCTTCTTGTAGGTGTACTCCTTGCCGGCGGTGCCCATCACCGCGACGCGCGTGGTCGGCAGCGCCAGCACGATGTCGGCGCCGGTGGCGTAGGAGTTGAAAGCGGCATAGGCGCCGCCGAAGGCGTTGCGGATGATCAGCAGCATCCGCGGGGTGCGCAGGTCGATGATGGCGTCGAGCAGGGCGCGGCCGGCCTGGACGATGCCGCGGCTCTCCTGCTCGCGTCCGGGCAGGAAGCCGGTGGTGTCCTCCATGAAGATCACCGGGATGTTGTAGATGCTGCAGAAGCGCACGAAGCGGGCGATCTTGTAGGCGGCGTCGATGTCGATCTGCCCGCTGGCGTAGGCGCTGTTGTTGGCGACGAAGCCGACCACGTTGCCGCCGAGGCGGCCGAAGGCCGTCACCGCGTTGCGGGCGCGATCGGGCTGGAGCTCGAAGTAGTCGCCGTGGTCGCAGACCTGCTGGATGAGGATGGAGACGTCGAGCGGGGTGTTGAAGCCGGTCGGCGAGTTGAACGCCTTGCGCAGCAGCGTGTCGATCTCGGTGGTGCGGCGTTCCAGCGAGTCGGAGGTGTGCTCGAAGCGCGGCGCCACCTTGTTGGAGTCCGGCAGGTAGTTGAGCAGCCGCTGCGCGGTGCGCAGGGCGGCGACCTCGTCGGTGACGGTGATGTCGGAGACGCCGCTGGCGCCGTGCACCTTGGGGCCGCCGAGGTCGTCGGCGGTCACGTCCTCGCCCAGCGCGCTCTTGACCACGCCCGGGCCGGTGAGGCCGAAGAAGGTGTTCGCCGGCTGGATCATGAAGCTGCCCTGGCGCGGCAGGTAGGCGCCGCCGCCGGCGTTGAAGCCGAACATGCACATGATGCTGGGCACGACCCCGCTGATCTTGCGCAGCGCGGTGAACGCCTCCGCGTAGCCGTCGAGGCCGCCGACGCCGGCGGGCACGAAGGCGCCGGCGCTGTCGTTCATGCCGATCAGCGGGATGCCGCGGTTGCCCGCCAGGTAGATGAGGTTGGCCAGCTTGCGCCCGTTGGTGGCATCCATCGAGCCGGCGCGCACGGTGAAGTCGTGGCCGTACAGGGCCACGTCACGGCCGCGGATCTGGACGATGGCGGTGACGATCGAGGCGCCGTCGAGGTTGCGGCCCCAGTTCTGGTAGAGGACGGTGGGGCGGCTGTCGCGGTCCTGCAGCACGTCGATGCGCTCCCAGACCGTCATTCGCCCCTTGGCGTGCTGCCGCAGGATCTGCACCGTGGCGGCCGCGGCCTGCGGCCGCCGGCGCAGCTCCTCGCCGGCCTGCAGGGCCTGATCGTACGGCGTGGCCGCGCCCGCCGGCTCCTGCGCGGCTGGCTCGCCGCTCTCCTCGGCCAGGGGGTTGTCCAGCGTCGGCAGCACCGGCTCGGCGGCGGCCGTCGCGGCGCGACCCCTGGACTTCACCTTGGCTTCCGTTGCCATCTCTGCCGTCTTTGGATTTGCCACCGACTCTCCGTCACCCGCCAACGTATCAGCTTGCCCGGTTCGGACAAGAATCGCCAGCGGCGGGGTGGAGCGTAAACAAACGACAAATCAGCTCTCTGTCAAGCGAGCCGGGCGGCGCGCGCCGGCGGGCGGCGAAGTCCGCGAGCAACCTTGACTTCCGGCCGACCTTTGATAGATGCGGCGGGAGACCTACGAGCGCCGGAGCGCCTTCTCTGATCGAACCCGCGGATGACCGAACAATACCTTCCCATCCTCGTCACCTTCGCGATCTCCGCGGGCGTGGTGCTCCTGATGGTCAATCTCGGCCGGTTGCTGGGGCCGAAGGCGCGCACCGCGATCAAGGAAGAGAACTTCGAGTGCGGCAACCCCGCCAGCGGACCGGCGTGGGGGCGTTTCTCGGTCAAGTTCTACATGACCGCCATCCTGTTCATCGTCTTCGACATCGAGGTGGTGTTCCTCTATCCCTGGGCGGTGCTGTTCCGCCGCCTGGGCTGGTTCGGCTTTGCCGAGATGCTGCTGTTCATCGGCATCCTGGGGCTCGGCCTGCTCTACGTGTGGCGCAAAGGGGCGCTGGAATGGAACTGACCCAGGGCTCGCGCGAGCCCCTGCTGCCGCGGTTGCAGGAGGCCTTCGGGGCTCGGATTCTCGCCAGCCACAGCGAGTGCGGCGACGAGACCATCGTGGTCGAGCGCGACGGCATGCTGGAGGTCTTCCAGCAGCTGCGCGACCGCCCCGAATTCGCCTTCAACTTCCTCATGGACGTGACGGCGGCGGACTACCTCGGCAAGACGCCCCGCTTCGAGCTGGTCTGCCACCTCTACTCCCTCGCCCACGGCCACCGCCTGCGGGTGAAGGTCGGCGTGCCCGAGGAGGACCCGATCGTCTCCTCGCTGACGCCGGTGTGGCGGTCGGCGAACTGGCTGGAGCGCGAGGTGTGGGACATGTTCGGCATCCGCTTCAGCGGCCACCCCGACCTGCGCCGCATTCTGCTGTACGAGGAGTTCGTCGGCCACCCGTTGCGCAAGGACTATCCCGTGAACAAGCGCCAGCCGCTGGTGCCGGAGCGGGATCCGATCAAGAACGACTGGAAGTTCTGATGGCGAATCCCGCGGGCCTGCCGCAAGAGGTCGATCCGGCCGAAGAGACCATGGAGCTGCAGATGGGCCCGTCCCATCCGGCGTCCCATGGCACGGTGAAGTTCAACCTCAAGCTCGACGGCGAGGTGGTCACCGCCTGCGACGTCGAGGTCGGCTACCTGCACCGCGCCTTCGAGAAGATGGGCGAGCAGGGCACCTGGAACCAGGTGGTGCCCTACACCGACCGGCTCAACTACGCCTCTCCCTTCATCAACAACGTCGCCTACGCCCTTGCCGTCGAGAAGCTGCTGGGCATCGAGGTGCCGCCGCGCTGCCAGTACATCCGCGTCATCCTGAGCGAGCTGTCGCGCCTGGCCGACCACGAGACCTGCCTCGGCATGGGCGCCACCGAGCTCGGGGCGATGACCGTGGGCTTCCTGCTCAACGAGGCGCGCGAGCTGATCTACGACATCTCCGAAGCCGTCTCCGGCGCGCGCGTGACCGTCAGCTACACCCGCGTCGGCGGAGTGACCGCCGACTTCCCGCCCGACGCCGGCGAGCGCATCCGGGCCGCGCTCGCGCACACGCGCGGCATCATGGTCGACTGCGACAAGCTGCTCACCCGCAACCGCATCTTCGTCGACCGCATGCAGAACGTCGGCGTGATGTCGCAGGAGGAAGCGGTCTCCTACGGCGTCACCGGTCCGCTGCTGCGGGCCACGGGAGTCAACTACGACGTGCGCAAGGCGCACCCCTACTCGAGCTACGACCACTTCGACTTCGAGGTGCCGCTCGGCTCCAAGGGCGACAACTACGACCGCTTCCTGTGCCGTTTCGCCGAGATGGAGCAGAGCATGCGGATCATCGAGCAGGCGCTCGAGAAGCTGCCCGACGGCCCGGTGCGGGTCAGCGACCCGCGCATCGTGCTGCCGGAGAAGCGCGACGTGTACGGCAGCATCGAGGGCCTGATGAACCACTTCAAGCTCATCATGGAGGGCGTCAAGGTGCCGCGCGGCGAGGTGTACCACGCCGTCGAGGGCGCCAACGGCGAGCTCGGCTTCTACATCGTCAGCGACGGCAGCGGCCGGCCCTATCGCGTGCGCGTCCGCCCGCCGTGCTTCGTGGCGATGGGGGCGCTCGGACACATCCTCCAGGGGGGCATGATCTCCGACATCATTCCGACCTTCGGCATGATCAACATGATCGGCGGGGAGTGCGATCGCTGAGTCGCCGGCCCGCTGCACCAGCGCAGAGCGAATCTCGAGCAGACGGAAACCATGGCGATCCAGTTCTCCGCGGCGGCGCAGACGCAGTTCGAAGAGTACCTCACCCGCTACCCGACCAAGCGGGCGGCGATCCTGCCGACGCTGTGGCTGGCGCAGCGCGAGTTCGGCTACCTGAGCGAAGAGGTGATGGAGTACGTCGCCGGGCTTCTCGGCGAGTCGCCCGCGTTCGTGGCCGCGGTCGCGTCCTTCTACACCATGTTTTACAAGAAGCCGATGGGGAAGCACCACATCCAGGTGTGCACCAATCTGTCGTGCACCCTGATGGGGGCCGATCGCGTCGTCGAGGTCTGCGCCCGCCGCCTGGGGATCGCCCTCGGCCAGACGACGGCGGACAAGCAGTTCTCGCTCGACGAGGTGGAGTGTCTGGGCTCGTGCGGCACGGCGCCGATGATGCAGATCAACGACGACTACTGGGAGAACCTCACTCCCGAGAGCACCCTCGAGCTGATCGAGCGGCTCGCCGGCAAGTAGGCGAGCCGGGTTAGGGACGGTCACGCGAACATGGCACTGGAGATCGGGATCGCTGCGGTCAAGGCGCTGGTGGTGCTGCTGATGGTGTTGCAGCTGGCCGGCCTGCTCGGCTGGGTGGAACGCAAGGGCAGCGCCCTGATCCAGGATCGCATCGGCGCCAACCGCGCCGCGGTGTTCGGCTTCGCCGGCGCCGGCCTGGTCAACACGCTGATGGCCGACCCGCTCAAGTTCATCACCAAGGAGGACGTCGTTCCGGCCAACGCCGATCGGCTGCTGCACTTTCTGGCGCCGTGCGTGAGCCTGTTTCCGGCGCTGGTCGCCTTCGCCGTGATTCCCTTCGGCGACGTGCTCGATGTCGGCGGCCGGGTGATCAACCTGCAGGTGGCGCCGCTGAACGTCGGCATCCTCTACATCCTCGCCATGGTCTCGCTCGGGGTCTACGGCGTGGTCCTCGGCGGCTGGGCGTCGAACAACCGCTGGTCGCTGCTCGGCGGCATTCGCGGGTCGGCGCAGATGATCTCCTACGAGCTCGCGGTCGGCCTGGCGATCGTGGCGATGGTGATGACCTATGGCTCGCTCGACCTGCAGCAGATGGCGCGGGCCCAGGGCGGCGTTCTCGCCTCCTGGCTGCCGGTGCCGGCGTGGGGCATCTTCTATCAGCCGCTGGCCTTCCTCATCCTGCTGTGCGGCGGCATCGCCGAGAGCAAGCGCATCCCCTTCGACCTGCCCGAGGCCGAGTCCGAGCTGGTGAGCGGCTACTTCACCGAGTACTCGGGCGTGAAGCACCTGATGTTCTTCATGACCGACTTCGTCGAGGTCATCATCGTCAGCGGGCTGCTGGCGACGATGTTCTTCGGCGGCTGGCAGGTCCCGTTCCTGGCGCGCGACGGCTTCCACTTTCCCGGCGGCGGCGTCGCCTTGCTGCCCCAGATCGTGGTCGCCCTGCTGCAGATTGTGTCCTTCATGGTGAAGGTCTTCTTCTTCTGCTGGCTGCAGATCATGATTCGCTGGACCCTGCCGCGTTTCCGCTACGACCAGCTGATGCGCCTCGGCTGGAAGGGGCTGCTGCCGCTGGCCTTGGCCAACGTGGTGCTGACGGCCGGGATCATCCTGGCGGTGCAGGGCTGAGGCGAGAGATGAGTCTGCCGCTGTTCCTCGCCTTCGCCGTCCTGATGGTGGCCAGCGCCCTCGGCGTCATCCTGCAGCGCAACCCCGTGCGCAGCGCGCTGTCGCTGGTGATCACGCTCTTCCTGCTGGCGGTGACCTTCCTCTTCCTCGATGCCTACCTGGTGGCGTTGCTGCAGGTCATCGTCTACGCCGGCGCCATCATGGTGCTGTTCCTCTTCGTCATCATGCTGCTCAACCTCGGCATCGAGCCGCGCGATGCGGGCCGGCTGGGCCTGAAGGTGTTCGGTACCCTGGCCGCGTCGCTGCTGGCGCTGGAGCTGATCGCCGTGGCGCGAGCGCCGGGCCCGATGCCGGGGTCGGGAATGGCCGGCGCCACGCCGCCGTACTTCGGCACCGTCGAGGCGCTGGGCACGCGGCTGTTCACCCACTACGTGCTGCCCTTCGAGATCACCTCGATCCTGCTGCTGGTGGCGATCATCGGCGCCGTGGTGATGGCCAAGCGCACGCCTACGTGAGCGGCCGGACAGAGGGGAGGCGAGGCCAAGAATGGTTCCGGTCAACTACTACGTGGCGCTGAGCGCGATCCTGTTCGGGATCGGCACGCTCGGGGTGCTGATCCGGCGCAACGTGATCGTCATCTTCATGTCGATCGAGCTGATGCTGAACGCCGTCAACCTGGCCTTCGTGGCCTTCGCGCGCCAGTGGAACGCGATGGACGGGCAGGTGATCGTGTTCTTCGTCATGACCGTGGCCGCCGCCGAGGCGGCGGTGGGGCTGGCGATCATCCTCGCCGTCTTCCGCAGCCGCGAGACGACCAACGCGGACGACTTGAACCTATTGCGCTGGTGACCATGCACGAGACGGCAACGGCGAACTTTCTCTGGCTGATCCCGGCGCTGCCGCTGCTGGGGGTCGTGCTCAACACCATTTTCGGGCAGCGGCTGGGCCGCGGCTTCGTGTCGCTGGTCGGGCCGGGCGTCGTCGGCGGCGCCTTCGCGGTCAGCCTGGCGGCGGTGATCCGCGTGACCGGTCTGCCCGCGGGCAGCTCGCTCCTCGACTCGGTCTACCCGTGGATCAGCGCTGGCTCGCTGCAGCTCGAGGTGGCCTTCCGGGTCGATGCCCTGACCTCGGTGATGATCCTGGTGGTCACCGGCGTCGGCTTCCTCATCCACATCTACTCCGTCGGCTACATGGGCCACGACGAGGACTTCGCCCGCTACTTCACCTACCTCAACCTGTTCACGTTCTCGATGCTGATCCTGGTCCTGGCCGACAACCTGCCGTTGCTCTTCGTCGGCTGGGAAGGCGTCGGGCTGTGCTCGTACCTGCTGATCGGCTTCTGGTACACGAAGAACGAGAACGCCGACGCGGGCAAGAAGGCCTTCATCGTCAACCGCGTCGGCGACGCCGGGTTCCTGCTCGGCATGTTCCTGCTCTTCTGGAACCTGGGGTCGGGCGCGCACACGTTCTCCTTCACCGAGGTGCACGCCCACGTGAAGGACATTCCGCTCGGCGTGGTCACGGCCATCGGCCTGCTGCTCTTCGTCGGCGCCATGGGCAAGTCGGCGCAGCTTCCCCTCTACGTCTGGCTGCCCGATGCGATGGCCGGCCCGACGCCCGTCAGCTCCCTGATTCACGCCGCCACCATGGTGACCGCGGGCGTGTACATGGTGGCCCGGCTCAACTTCCTCTACGTGCTGACGCCGACGGCGATGACGGTGGTGGCCTGGATCGGAGCGTTGACGGCGGTCTTCGCCGCCACCATCGGCATCGCGCAGAACGACATCAAGAAGGTGCTGGCGTACTCGACCGTCAGCCAGCTCGGCTACATGTTCCTCGGCGTCGGCGTCGGCGCCGTCGGCGCGGGCGTGTTCCACCTGATGACGCACGCCTTCTTCATGGGCCTGCTCTTCCTCGGCGCCGGCAGCGT
>CAZYMF010000107.1:0-16144 GCA_964648215.1 uncultured Binatia bacterium (SeqCode)
CCCGCCGGAGGTGCCGCGGGCGGCGATTTCGAGTAAGATCACGCGCGTGAGTGACGCGCCCTCCATTCCTCCCGCGGGGCCGGAAGCGCACGGCGAGCCGACGCGCTGCTCCCACTGCGGCCGGCCGGTGGCCGAGACCGTGCACACTCGGACGAGCTACCGGGTGGACTACTACGAGCTGAACACGGGCCCGGTGGAGCCGGCGACGCTGCGCCACGGCGAGGACGGGCCGGTGCAGACCTACCAGCGCCTGCTCGCCCATCAACGGGTCGTCACCTGCAGCAGCTGCTATCGCGACCCCGCGGTCTTGGAGGAACGCGAGCGCCGCTTCCGTCCGGAAGCCTACGAGGTCGGCGAGGAGGAGGTGCCGGCATGAAAGACGAGGGCGTGGCGGGCTTTCCCTGCCTCTACACCTTCAAGGTCTTCGGCCGCCGTGGTCAGGGGTTCCGCGAGCAGGTGCGTGCGGCCATCGGCGCCAGCGTCGGCACCGTACCGCTCGATGCCGTCAAGGTGCGCGAGAGCGACGGCGGCGCCTATGTCTGCGTCTCGGTGGTGACGCGAGTGCACAGCCGCGCGCAGCTCGAACGCATCTACGAGGAGTTGCAGGGGCGGGAGGACGTGCTGTTCTGTCTCTAGGGCGTGTCGACGAACAGCGGCGCTGGTCGAAAGAAAACGGGAGACAGGAAACCGGAAATGAAAGACGGGCCAGTGTCGGACCAAGGACGTCCGGGGATTTGCCGGTCTTCCGTCTCCTGTTTCCGGTTTCCTGTTTCTCATTTGGCTTGTGGCCTGCCTGCCGCGAAGAAGACCCACACCGTCAATGGAAGGGGACTCCGGCGATGGCGCGCCTGAAGCACTCGCGGCTGGCCGGGAGCTGGTACGCCGGAACGGCGGCGGCGTTGCGGCAGCAGACCGACGAGCTCCTGGCGCAGGCCGGGGAGCCTTGGCGGGGCGCCGCGCCGGTCGGGGTGGTGGTGCCGCACGCCGGCTATGCCTACTCCGGGGCCACCGCGGCCCGCGCCTACCACCGCGCCGCGGCCGGCGCCTACGAGCGCGTGGTCGTCCTCGCGCCCAGTCACTATCACGGCTACCGCGGCGCCGCCGTTCTCGACGTCGACGCCTTCGTCACTCCGCTGGGCGAGGTGAGCGTGGACCGGGCGGCGGTGGCCTCGCTCGCGGGCGAGCCGCTGGTGAAGTTCGATGCGCGTCCGTTCGAGCGCGAGCACTCGCTCGAGATCCAGCTGCCGTTTCTCCAGCGCGTGCTGCCGCAAACGCCGGTCGTGCCGCTGCTCCTGGGCCAGCTGAGCCTGGCGGACGCGCGCGCCTGCGGCGACCTGCTGCGCCGGCTGGCGGGCCGGCGCTCGCTGTTCGTCGTCAGCTCGGACTTCACGCACTACGGCGAAAGCTTCGACTACCTGCCGTTTCCTCCCCGCGACCCGGACAGCGTCGGCACCCGGCTGCGGGAGCTCGACATGGGGGCGATCGAGCGGGTCCTCGGCGCCGACCTGGTCGGCTTTCGCCGCTACGTCGCCGACACCGGCGCCACCATCTGCGGCCAGATGCCGATTGCCGCCTTCCTGGCCTGGGCCGCCGAGGGTGCGGCATTGCCGGGGACGTTGCTCGCCTACACCACCTCGCTCGCCCTCACCGGCGACTTCGAGCACAGCGTGAGCTATGCCGCGCTGGCCTTCGATGGCCGTTAGCGCCCCGTCCCGATCTTCTTGAACAAATCGCGCCCACAGTACCCGTTGGGGGCCGTTGGCCGGTCTCCCGTTTCCTGTTTCCGGTTTCCTGTTCCTCGGTTTCTCTTCGGCGACGGCGCCGAGCACGGTCACCGCATTGTTTGCGCTCGCGGGGCTGGTATATAAGCGGCGGCGCAAGCCGAATTCTATGAGCGAGCCATCGACGGAGCAGAGACGGGCGGCGCGGGCGCCGCGCCGCAGCAGCAGCGGGCGCAACTGGGGTCTGCTCCTGATCGAGGACGTCGGCACGATCATCGCGCAGGCGCAGGACGTGCGCGCCTGCCTGCGCGACATCGTCGGCCTGCTGTCCGACCGCCTCGACATGGAGGTCTGCTCTCTCTACGTGTACGACGCGCTGACCCGGCAGCTCACCCTGGCCGCCAGCCGCGGGCTCGACGTCGCCTCGGTGGGCAAGGTGACGATGCGGGTCGACGAGGGCTTGAGCGGCTACGCCATCGAGAAGATGGAGCCGGTGATGGCCGTCGACGCCCTGGCCCACCCGCGGTACAAGTACTTCCCCGAGACCGGCGAGGAGCGCTATCACTCCTTTCTCGGCGTTCCCGTCGTCGACAAGCGCGAGCCGCTGGGAGTCTTGGTGGTGCAGACCTCGCGGCGCCGCCGTTTCACCCGCGATCAGATCCGGCTGCTGAAGGCCATCGGCGTGCCGATCAGCGCCTTGCTGGTCCGCTCCCAGCTCCAGGAGAGCCTGCGCAACAAGGAGGAGGAGCGGCGCTCGGCGCACGATCGCCTGGTCGAGGCCACCGAGCGGCTGCAGGCCTACGAACGCGAGCACGGCCGCCCCCATCCCGCCGGCGGGGCGTTGCCGGGGCGCCTGCTCGGCCTCGGCGCTTCGCCGGGATTCGGCATCGGCCGCGCCCACCTGTTGACGCCGCCGGTCAGCTTCAGCGGCTTGCCCACCGAGCGCAAGCAGTCGGCCAAACGCGAGCTGGCGCGCCTGCGCGCCGCCATCGACTCCTCGATCGAGGAAATCGGCCGCCTGGCCCGTCGGGTGAAGGCGACCTTGCCCGAGATCGACGCCGCGATGTTCGAGGCCCAGCGGTTGATGCTCTGCGATCCCCATCTGCTCGAACGGATGGAGGGCCTGGTGCGCGAAGGCGCCAGCGCCGAGCACGCCCTGGAGCAGGTGATCGCGCACATGAGCGAGGAGTTCGCCCGGCTCGACGATGCGTACATGCGCGAGCGCGTCTTCGACGTCAGGGACGTCGGCCAGCGCGTCCTGCGCAACCTGCTCGGGGTCAGCGAGCACGAGGTGCAGTCGGGCGGGCCGTTCGTGCTGGTGGCCCGCGAGCCGGCGCTGTCCGACCTGACGATGATGGAGCAGCAGGGGCTGCGCGGCATCGTGCTGGCCACCGGCGGGGTCACCTCGCACGCGTCGATTCTGGCCAAGTCGCTGGAGATCCCCACCGTCGTCGGCGTCGAGCACGCCGCCGAGGTGATCCGCGAGGGCGACCACCTCATCGTCGACGGCAACGCCGGCATCGTCTACGTCAACCCGGCCGCCGACGTCGTGCGCGAGTACGACCGCCTGGCGCGCGAGTACCGCGCCTTCAACCGCGAGCTGGAGACGTTGCGCGATCTGCCCGCGGAGACGCGCGACGGGCACCGCATCAGCCTCACGGCCAACGTCGGCCTGCTCGCCGACCTGGTGCTGGCCCTGCACCACGGCGCCGAGGGGGTGGGCCTGTACCGCACCGAGTTCCCGTTTCTGTCGCACCGCGACTTTCTCACCGAGGACGAGCAGCTCGATCTCTACCGCCTGATGCTCAACCGCCTCGAGGGTCGCCCCATCGTCATCCGCACCCTCGACATGGGTGCCGACAAGTATCCTTCTTACTTGCGCCTGCCGCGCGAGGAGAACCCCTTCCTCGGCTGGCGCTCGATTCGCATCTCGCTGGAGATGCCGGAGGTCTTCTCGGTGCAGCTGCGCGCCATCCTGCGCGCCAGCGCCTTCGGCGACGTGCGCCTGCTGTTCCCGATGATCTCCGGGCTCGAGGAGATCCGGCGAATCAAAGAGCTGCTGCTGCAGGCGCAGGACGATCTGCGCCGCGAAGGCCACGCCTTCAACCCCGAGCTGGCCCTGGGCATGATGGTGGAGGTGCCGTCGGCGGTGCGTCTGGCGCCGCTGCTCGGCCAGGAGGTCGACTTCTTCAGCATCGGCACCAACGATCTGATCCAGTACCTGCTCGCCGTCGACCGCAACAACCCCAAGGTGGCGCCGCTCTACGAGCCGCTCCACCCGGCGGTGCTGGGGGCGATCGCCGACACGGTGGCGGCCGCCAAGGCCGGCGGCAAGCGGGTGACGATCTGCGGCGAGATGGCCGCCGATCCGGCCTGCACGCTGATCCTGATCGGGCTCGGCCTCGACGGCCTCAGCATGAACCCGTTCTTCATCCCGGCGATCAAGCGGCTGATCCGCTCGGTCGAGCTCGAGCGCGCCCGGCAGATCGCCGGCGAGGTGCTGACCCTGGGCACGGTCAAGGAGGTCAAGGGCTGCCTGTTCGAAGAGATGCGCGCCCTCGGCATCGTCGACATCATGGACATGTATCACTGAGCGCCGGGCCGGGGGCGATGCGTCCCGGCGGTCGAGCGGGTGGCGGCGAGCCGGGTTTCACCCGGGTGGAATGGCGAATCGGGCAGCGAGAACGGGGAATGCGGAACCGGTGAACGAAGAGCACACCATGGATCGGCTCTTCGTTGCGAGCTCCCCGTTCCCGGCTCTCCCTTCTCCCGTCCAGGCTCCGTCCGGGACGAAGCCTCCGCCGGCTCGCGCCCGCCCCAACTGGACAAGGCGGCGCGGTTCATCATAGAGATGCGGACGCGGCGTGACGGGGCGCCGGCACGAAGGGAGGAGATTCGAGGTGCGATTCGGGCGGTGTGGACTCGTGATGCTGGGGCTCGGCATCGTGGCGATGTCGGCGACACCGGTGCGAGCCGCGGCGCGGCGAACCTCGGAAGTGACCAAGCACCTCACCGCGGTCGAGGAGGCGCAGCGCTCGCTGGCCGCCGACATCGGCCTGCTGCGCGACCAGCTCGACCAGCTCAAGCAGGGGCTCGACGAGGTGCGCGAGCAGATCCGCCAGGGCAACGACGCCGCGCAGGGCGACCGCGACCAGCTCAAGGGGATGCGCGAGGAGGTGCGCGGCCTCTACGTCGAGAGCAGCGGCCTCAAGGGCGACATCGCCCAGGTGGGCAAGGACATCGAACAGGTGAACGAGAGCTTCGGTAATTTCCGCTACAGCGCCGGGGCGCTGATCGCCGTGGTCATCGTGCTGCAGGTGGTGGTCGTCGCCCTCGGGCTGCGCAGCCGCGGTTGAGCGGGGAGAGGCCGACGAGGAGGTCTTATGGTGCAGGCAAACGGATCGAGGCGGACGGTGGCCGCGGTGCTCGCGCTCGCGGTCGTCGCCGCGGTCGGGACGGCCAGCGGCGCCGAGCTGACGCCCGAGCAGACGGTGACCCGCTATCTGACGGCGCTGCAGAAGGGCAAGTTCGCCGAGGCGTACGACTACGTCTCCAAGGGAATGACGCAAAACAAGAGCCGCGAGGCGTGGGCCAAGGAGCAGCAGTGGGTGGCGCAGGTCTCCGAGGCCAAGATCTTCGACTTCCACGTCTACCCGGGCAAGATCGACGGCGACAAGGCCTACGTCCCCGACCTGCTCAGCTCGCAGGACAAGTTCCTCAATCAGCTCGGGGTCGAGGAGCACGAGCTCTACACCCTGATCCGCGAGGACGGGAAGTGGAAGATCGACCAGCAGCAGGACGTCGAGCGCTCGAACGTGCCCAAGTGGTTCCCGCCCGAGGCCGGCGCGCCGTCCGCGGGCAAGACGCCGGCTGCGGCAAAAGCGCCTTGACAGGAGTGGGCCGCCGTCCTAACAGGGCGACCACGTCCTCAAAGATCACGGAATTTGCGGTACGCATCCAGCCAGAGAGAGGATTTCAGGGAGGATTCATGCGCTGTCCTTGGCGTTTACAGGTGCTGCTCTTCAGCCTCGGCTTGAGCCTCGGCTTGGCCCTCGTGGCCGGGTGCCACCGTGAGGTGGAGAACGTCCCGCTGGAGACCCGCAAGATCTACATCACCGACCGTTTCTTCGACGTCCAGGCCCTCAGCGCCGAGCGCGCCATCGTGGTCGGGTACGGGGGCAAGATCCTGCTGACCAACGACGGCGGCCGCACCTGGGAGCTGCAGGCCAGCGGCACCCAGGAGGCGCTCTACAGCGTCCACTTCGTCGATGCCGACAACGGCTGGATCTCGGGCCAGGAGGGCCTCATCCTCCACACCGACGACGGCGGCAAGACCTGGCGGCGCCAGGTGACCGGCACCCGCCTGTATCTGTTCGCCGTCTCGTTCCTGGACAAGAATCGCGGCTGGGCGGTGGGCGACCGCGCCACCCTGCTGGAGACCAACGACGGCGGCCAGCACTGGAAGATCCACAAGCTGGCGCAGACCAAGGGGCTGACGGCGGAGGAGGCGATCGCCTCGCAGGACCCGGTGCTCTACGACGTCCAGTTCCTCGATCAGGACTACGGCTGGGTGGTCGGCGAGTTCGGCAAGATCTACCACACCAGCGACGGCGGCAAGACCTTCGCCGAGCAGGAGGAGAGCCTGCTCGGTCACGGCGTGTTCGACGTGCTCGACATTCCCACCTTCTTCGGCGTCCACTTCAACAACCGCCAGGAGGGCGTGGTGGTGGGCCTGGACGGCAAGATCGCCCGCACGCACGACGGCGGCACCACCTGGCGCTTCGACCCGGAGAAGCTTGCCTACCCGCTGGTCGACCCGCTCTACACCAGCGTGTCGCTCGCCGACGGCAACGCCTGGGCCGTCGGCGCCGCCGGCGAGGTGCTCAAGCTCGACCCGGGGGCCACGGAGTGGCACCGCGCCAAGCTGGGCATGGAGGTGTTCACCTGGCTGCGCAGCATCGACTTCTTCAGTCCGCAGAACGGATGGATCGTCGGCGGCTTCGGCATGATCTTGCACACCACCGACGGCGGCAAGACGTGGCTGCCGGCGTTGGGCTAGTTTCGCAGGGGTTGCAGGGGAGAGTTCATGGCCATCAACTACGAGGTTCCCGAGGA
Organism: uncultured Binatia bacterium (SeqCode); assembly: GCA_964648215.1. Classification (GTDB taxonomy): domain Bacteria; phylum Desulfobacterota; class Binatia; order HRBIN30; family JACQVA1; genus CAZYMF01. The sequence goes on from CAZYMF010000107.1 coordinate 6,837, forward strand.
CAAGCGCCTGCTGTACTGGCTGGGCGACAAGCTGATCGAGTACCGCCACCCGGTGTCGGTGCTGGTGGTCCTCATCACCGGCTTGTTCGCCTTCTGGAGCTTCCAGCTCCGCCTGGTCACCAGCTTCAGCGAGCTGCTGCCGCAGAACCACCCGTACATCAAGATCCACAACCGTTTCTCGGCGACCTTCGGCGGCGCCAACAACATCATGGTCATGCTCCAGGTGAAGGACGGGACGATCTTCACCGTCGATACGCTGAACAAGATCTGGAACATGACCGAGGGCATGGACCGCGTCTACGGCGTCAACCACAACCAGATCGACTCGATCGCCCACCGCACCGTGCGCTATCTCAAGGTCGCCGCCGGCGGCACCATGCGGGCGCAACCGGTCATGCTCGAGCCGGTGAAGACGCCGCAGGAGGCGGCCAACATCCGCCGCATCGTCCACAACGCCGAGAACATCTACGGCCTGCTCGTCTCGCTCGACGACAAGGCGGCCCTCATCCGCGCCAACTTCATCGAGGGCCGTCTCGACTACAAGCGCATCTTCAAGGAAGTGGACGAGAACGTCGTCGATCCGTACCGCGACGACAACACCCAGATCTTCGTTGCCGGCGAGCCGCGTCTGTACGGCTGGGTCTACCACTACGCCGGCGACGTGTTCTTCATCCTGGTGATCACCTACTGCATCGAGTGGATCCTGCGCTGGCTCTACTTCCATGACTGGCGCGGCGCGCTGCGACCGACGATCACCGGCGTCATCGCCGCCTTCTGGGGCCTCGGCTTCATCTACCTGATCGGCCTGGCGCTCGACCCGCTCATGCTGGTGGTGCCCTTCCTCATCACCGCGCGCGCCGTCAGTCACGCCATCCAGATGCACGATCGCTACTACGAGGAGTTCGAGCGATCGGGATGGAACAAGCGGCGCGCGATCGTGGCCGCCTTCGCCGAGCTGTTCGTGCCCACCTTCTCGGGCATCTCCACCGACGCCTTCGGCGTCCTGGTGATCCTGCTGGTGCCGGTCGTCATGCTGCAGAAGCTGGCGATCACGGCGTCGTGGTGGATCCTGGCGATCACCGTCTCCGAGATGCTGCTGAACCCGATCGTCTACTACTACCTCAAGGCGCCGGAGCCGGAGCTGGTGATGCTGCGCGAGCGCGGCGGCTTCCGCAAGCTGATCAACCGCTTCACCGCTGCGCTGCTGTCCCCGCGCGGGGTCAAGGTCACCATGATCTCGTGGATCAGCCTGGGCCTGGTGGCGGCCTACTTCCTGCGCGGCCTGACCATCGGCGACCCGACGTCGGCCTCGCCGCTGCTGTTCGAGGACTCCGCCTACAACGTCGCCCACCGCGAGATCCAGCAGAAGTTCGGCGGCGTCGAGCCCCTCATCGTCGTCGCCGAGGGCCTCGATCGCGACGCGATGAAGGACCCGCACACGCTGCGCACCATGGAGCGCTTCCAGCGCCGCCTCGAGCGCGATCCCTCGGTCGGCTACAGCTTCTCGCTGGCCGACATCATCCGCGCCGTCAACATGGTCTTCCACGAGCTCGAGCCGAAGTGGGGCGTCATCCCCAACAACTGGGTGGACGTCGGCGGCCTGTTCTTCATCTACTTCTCCGGCTCGCCACCCACCGAGACGGCCAAGTACGTCGACCCCAGCTACACCAACTCGCACGTGACCTTCTTCTGCAAGGACCACAAGGGCGACAACATCCGGCGCATCATCAAGCGCTGCAAGGACTTCATCATCGGCACCCAGCTCGAGGACCTCGGCCTCGACCTGACCGAGGAGAACGGCGAGGTCGCCGTCCGTCGCGTGCTCGACCAGCCCACCTGGGAGAAGGCCGGGCCGTCGTGGATCGTCAGCGAGAAGGGCAAGCCGGGGGAGGGGCCGTTCCGCAGCGGCGACCGCATCGTCAAGATCGGGCGTACCCCGGTCACCGACATGGCCAGCTTCCGCGCCGCGCTGACCAAGGAGACCTCCACGGCCAGCCTGGTCGACTTCCAGGTGCGCCGCCACGGTCAGGTCGCCACCACCACCGTCGGCGCGCCGTGGAAGGCGGTGTTCAAGCTGGCCGGCGGCCTGATCGGCGTGCTCGCGGCCGCCAACGAGGAGCTGGTGCGCAACGACATCCTGATGAACGTCCTCGGCTTCTTCACCATCTGGGTGATCCTGCTGTTCACCTACCGCTCCTTCGCCTGCGGGCTGTACCTGCTCGGCCCGCTGATCCTTTCCAACATCATGGTCAACGCCTACATGTCGGTGAACAACATCGGGGTGAACATCCACACCCTGCCGCTGGTCACCGTCGGCGTCGGCTTCGGCATCGACTACGGCTTGTACGTCGTCAGTCGCACGATCGAGGAGATCCGGGTGCGCGGCGATCTGGTCGATTCGGTGCGCGAGGCGCTGGTGACCTCGGGCAAGGCGGTCACCTTCACCGCCGTGACCATGATCATCAGCACCGCGTTCTGGATCTCGTCGAGCATCCGCTTCAACGCCGAGATGGGCCTGCTGCTGGCGATCTGGATGTTCATCAGCTACGTCGGCTCGCAGACGCTGCTGCCGGTGCTGATCGTCATCTTCAAGCCGCGCTTCATCATCAAGGAGGCCAAGCACGCGCGCGCGCGGGTGGCCATGCACGCGCAGACGGCGCAGGGGTGAGACATGCTTGAGCATTTCGAACTGGGTCTGTGGAGCTCGATCATCATCATCCTCGGCTTCAGCTTCTTCGTGATCGCGCTCGACGAGTGGGTCATGAAGGGCTGGCGCCACCGGCGCTGGGAGAGGCGCGCGGCCGCCGGCGACAAGGAAGCGCAGGAGCTGCTGCGCGTCGCCAGGGAAGCCAAGGTGGTGGACGAGTGAGGGCGGGGGTCGGACGGCCATGATCGTGCGCCTGCTGCGCATCACCGGCGTGGGCCTGGGGCTCGCCTTCCTGTTCCACCTCTCGCAGGCGGCCATCCTCGCCCGCGGCGAGCAGCCGGTGGCCGGCACGCTGTGGGCCATCGGCGTCGTCTCGCTGCTCTTCCTGGTGCGCGCCATCCTCATGGAGCGCACCCGCGGGCCGCGCGACAACATGCAGAAGGACCTCCTCTGGGGCCTGGCCGCCGGCGGCGTCCTCACCGTGCTGGCGCGGCTGTGAGATGAAGTCGAAAGTCGAAAGTTGAAAGTCGCAGGCCGGAAGGGGGAGCGGGCCGGGTCGACCGGTTCCCCATTCCCGGTTCCCTGTTTCTCATTCTGTTCTCTCTCCGGTGGCACAGGCTTCCAGCCCGTGCCCTTTCTTCCGCGCCCGGCGAATTGACCTGCTCTGGTGCTTGGCCTAGCATCGCCGTCGAATCTTGGGGGTCGGCTCCGATTTCATGAGAGGGATTGCGCGTTGGCTCGTGGTGGTGGCGCTGACGAGCGGCGGCCTGCTGGCCTGCCAGCGCAGCCGTTCCCCCGAGCCCAGCGTCAGCTTCTTTCCGCTGCACGCGGAGGACACCTGGGTGTACGAGGTGACGCGGCCGCTGCGCAACAAGCACACGCGGATGACGGTGCGCGCCCGCGGCGACAAGTACGTCGCGGCGCTCAAGCGCCGCTGCTCCCTGGTCGAGGAGAGCTACGCCGCCGACGAGGACAACGGCGGCCGCCCGGAGATCTACCCGATCGCCTACTATCGCGAGAACGGTTTCCTCTACCGCGCGCTGTCGCTCGAGTACCGCAACGGCCAGCTGCAGGATATCGGCCTCGGCTCCTCCGAGGAGCGTTTCCTGCCCGATCAGCTGGCGGCCAACACCAGCTGGGAGAGCGAGACCACCGCCTACAAGCTCGGCGTCGGCGACAGCTACGGCGTCTCCCAGCACCACCGCGTGGTGGTCGAGCCCGGCGCCGTCACCGTGCCGGCCGGCAGCTTCTCCAACTGCCTGCGGGTGGACACGGTGGCCGTGCACCACACCAAGCGCGAGGGCAAGAAGGGGCACGAGGAGCCGGTGACGCTGTACTACGCCGACTGGTACGCCCCCAACGTGGGCCTGGTGCGCACGGTGCAGTGGAGCCGCCCCGACGGCGGCCCGCCGCTGTCGACGATCGAGCTGGTCGCCTACGACGTCGAGGGGGCGCAACGATGATCCAGGTCGAGCACCTGACCAAGGAGTTCGGCGCCACCCGCGCGGTGGACGACATCTCCTTCGACGTCGCCCGCGGCGAGATCATCGGCCTGCTCGGGCCCAACGGCTCGGGCAAGACGACCATCATGCGCATCCTCACCGGCTTCTTTCCCCCCACCGCCGGGCAGGCGCGGGTGGCGGGGATCGACGTCAGCAAGCAGGGCCTCGAGCTGCGCCAGCAGATCGGTTACCTGCCGGAGAGCACGGCGCTGTATCCCGACATGCGGGTCGAGGCGTTCCTGCGCTTCTGCGCCGAGGTGCGCGGGTTGCCGCGGGCGCGCTCGCGCGCCCGGGTGGCGGCGGTGCTGCACGACTGCGGCCTGGGCGAGGTGCGCGGCCGCCTGATCGGCAAGCTCTCCAAGGGCTACCGCCAGCGCGTCGGCCTGGCCCAGGCGCTGTTGCACGAGCCGGCGGTGCTCATCCTCGACGAGCCGACGGTGGGGCTCGACCCGCGCCAGATCATCGAGATCCGCTCGCTGATCGCCGGCCTGCGCGGGCGCACCACGGTGCTGCTCAGCACCCACATCCTGCCCGAGGTGAGCACCACCTGCGATCGCGTCGTCATCATCGACCGCGGCCACATGGTGGCCGAGGACACCGCGGCCGCGCTGTCGCGCAAGCTCGAGGGCAGCGAGCGCATCCTGGTGACCGTGGAGGGGCCCGCCGCCTCGGTGTGCGCGGCGGTGCGCGCGGTGGCCGGGGTGGAGCGCGTCGAGCTCAACAACGGGGCCGGAGAGGGGGCGACCAGCCTGGTCGCCTACTCGCGCGTGGCCGATGCCAGCGTGCGGCGCGCCATCGCCGCCGAGGTGGTGGGTCACGGGTGGGGCCTGATCGAGGTGCGGCCGCTGCCACTGACCCTCGAAGACCTGTTCGTGCGGCTGGTCACCGAGGAAGGAACGCCCGAGACGCCGTGATCTTCCTCGCCCTGTTCCGCAAGGAGCTGCGCTCGTACTTCGTCTCGGCCCTGTTCTACGTGGTGGCCGCGGTGTTCTTCTGCCTGTGCGGCTTCTTCTTCTACACGCGCCTGATCTTCTTCGTCGAGTACGGCTTCGGCCTCAACATCCTCGGCAACTTCTGGCTGGCGTTCCTGGCCGGCGCCCCGTACTCGATCTCGATGGTGATGCTGCTGGTGACGCCCCTGCTCACCATGCGCATGTTCTCCGAGGAGAAGAAGCTCGGCACCATCGAGCTGCTGCTCACCTATCCGCTGCGCGACCGCACCATCCTCGGCGCCAAGTACGCCGCCTGCGCCGCGATCATGCTGGTGCTGCTCGCCGGCACCCTGTGCTACCCGGCCTACCTCCAGATGCTGCAGCCGCTGCCGTGGGTGGCGCTGCTCAGCGGCTACCTCGGGCTGCTCTTTCTCGGCCTCAGCTTCATCGCCTGCGGCCTGTTCATCTCCTCGCTGACCGAGAACCAGATGGTGGCGGCCATCGGCACCCTCGGCATCCTGCTGCTGTTCTGGGTGATGACGTGGAACGAGGCGGCCACCAGCCCGCAGGCGCTGCGCGTGCTCGCCCAGCTCTCCATGTTCGACCACTTCGAGAGCTTCGCCCGCGGCCTGATCGAGGCCAAGGACGTCCTCTACTTCGTGTTCTTCATCAGCTTCTTCAACTTTCTCACCCTGCGCGTGCTCGAGTCGCGCACCTGGCGGGGGCGGCGATGAGGGCCTGGCGGCAGTGGCTGCTGCTGGCCGTGGCCACCGTCGGCCTCGGCGGCTCGATGGCCATGGCCGAGGCCATCGTCTCGCGCTACCTGCTGCGCCTCGATCTGACGCCGAACAAGGCCTATACCCTGGCCGAGCAGTCGCGCCGGGTGCTGCAGAACCTGGCGCAGAACGTCAAGGTCATCGCCTTCCTGCGCAGCGACGACGCGCGCAACCCGGTCATCGAGGACCTGCTCTGGCGCGTGCACACGGTGTCGAAGAAGGTGCAGTACACGGTGGTCGACATCAACCGCAACCCGTCGGTGGCGCGCGAGTACGGCGTCAACGCCGACGCCGCGCTGGTGGTCGAGGCCGGCGGCCGGCGCAAGGTGTTCAGCAACCCGAGCGAGCCGTTGCTGATCGGCGCCATCCTGCAGGTCACCCGGCCGCAGCAGAAGAAGGTCTACGTCCTCACCGGTCACGGCGAGCGCAGCATCACCGACACCGATCGCCACAGCGGCTTCTCCACCGCGCGGCTGGCGCTGACCAACGAGTTCTACGAGGTGGCGCCGCTCAGCCTGCTCTCCGGCGAGGGCGTGCCGGCGGACGCCAGCGTGGTCATGATTCCCGGGCCGCGCGCCGACCTGCTGCCCACCGAGCTGCTCGCCCTCGACGCCTACCTCGGGCGCGGCGGCTCGCTGCTGGTCATGCTCGACCCCTTCCAGGCCGCCAGCCTGGTGGCGTTCCTGCGCACCTACCACGTGGCGGTGGGCGCCGACGTCGTCGTCGACCCGGAGAACCGGCTCTTCGCCGGCGACTTCCTCACCATGGTCATTCCCGGCCTGTCGCCGCGCAACCCGGTCAGCGCCAGCCTGGCCGCGCCGCCGCTGTTCTCGCGGGCGCGCGCGGTCGACTTCCTCCCCGACTCCACCGGGCGCTTTCTCGGCGAGGACCTGCTGGAGAGCGGCAACGCCAGCTGGCGCACCCCCGACCGCAGCGTGCTGCAGATCGCCACCGCCAGCTTCGTGGCCGGCCGCGACACGCGCGGCCCGGTCTCGGTCGGCGTCGCCGAGTACGCCGGCCGCGCCACCGGCCCGGGCCCGGCGGCCCGCCTGCTGGTGCTCGGGGACTCGGATTTCGCCAACAACTTCTTCATCGAGTACCTCGGCAACAAGGACCTGCTGGTGAACTCGGTCAACTGGCTGGCCCACGACGAGCAGCTCGTCGGCGTGCGGCCGCAGCAGCAGCGGCCGGGGGTGAACCAGTTCTTCGTCAGCGCGCGCCAGGGCAAGGTGGCCTTCTGGCTCGGCACCGTGGTGCAGCCCGCCCTGTTCCTCGCCGTCGGCCTGGTCGTCTTCTTCCGCCGGAGATTCACCGGATGAGCTGGCGGCGAGCCTCGGTCTACTTCGGTCTCTTCGTCGCGCTGGCGGCGTACTACGTCGCCACCGAGCCGCGCTCCGAGGCCGGCAAGCCGCGGCTGCCGGCGCGGCTGAGCTTCCTCGAGGTCGACGCCGGCGACGTGCAGGCGCTGACCATCGAGAGCCAGGGGACGACCGTGCGCTGCGTGCGCGACGGCGAGCGCTGGCGGGCGGAGGTGCCGGCGCACGCGGCGGTGCCCTCCGATCTGGTCACCGCGATGATCGACCAGCTCACGCAGGTGCCGGACGTCGAGGTGGTCGACGAGACCGGCCAGCGCGCGGCCCAGTTCGGCCTGGCGCCGCCGCAGGGATCGATCCGCTTGCGGCTGCGGAGCGGCCGCACGGTCGGCGTGGATTTGGGTGGACGCAACCCGGCGCAGACCGCCGTCTACGGCCGCGTCCAGGGCTCGCCGCGCATCGTCCTGGTCGGGCTGAACATCCTCTACTACGAGCAGCTCATCCTGCAGGCGGCCCGTTCGGCATCGAGCTGAGCCGCGCCGCAGAATTTTCCTTGACATCAATTCTGTGTTCCAGGTAAGAGTCTTCTTCTCCCGGAGTTTCCGGGACCCCGGCGCGGCAGCACGGGTAGCGTGGGGAAACACATCGACCGATGATACCCAAGGTCAGGATTCGGTAGTCAGAAGGAGGACGGTATGAAGACTCGGCACCAGTTCATTGGCGTGCTCGTCGTGGCGGCGGGAATGATGTTCCTGTCGGCCTGCGGCGGCGACAACGACAACAACGGAACTCCGCCACCGGCTACGGCAACAGCGACGAAGGCTCCGCCCACCAATACGCCGGTGCCACCGACCGCCACGCCGGTGCCGCCGACCAACACGCCGGTCCCACCGACCGACACCCCGGTACCGCCCACCGCGACCAATACCGAAGGGCCGACCAACACCCCGGGCGGCGAGACGCCGACGGTGGAGCCCACGGACACGCCGACGGTGGAGCCCACGGCGACGCCGACCGAGATGGGGCCGGCCGTCTGCGGCAACAATGTCGTCGAAGGCACCGAGCAGTGCGACGACGGCAACACCGTCGGTGGTGACGGCTGCGCCGCCAACTGCACCAACGAGACCCGCCAGACCTGCACGTTCGGCGAGGGTACGAGCTCGACCGTGCAGACGCAGATCTTCGGCATTCCGCTCACGTTGACGGGCAACCAGGTCCAGACGGCGGGCCAGGCCCGCAGCGACGATCCCGACCAGATCATCCCGGTGGTGATCAAGCCCGAGGACGTGCATTTCGACCCGGTCTCCGTGCCCGGCCTCGTCTGCGCCTGCGTCCGCGGCATCGGTACGCCGGCGCTGGACGGAAACTCCGGTAGGGGCCAGGTGGGCTGCAGCGACAACGGCTTGCCCGACGTCGACTACCTGTACTCGATCGATCACAAGGTCGGCGTGGTCGGTGTGGATGGCTTCACCGCGGAGGACTGCACCAACGCCGGCGGCACGGTCGAGGACGGCTCGACCGAGCATCCGCACACCGGCGTGTGCAACGGCCCGGCGGTGATCACCTTCTCGGGCCAGGGCCCGAAGGGATCGTCGGTGATCGAGAGCAACACCGGCATCAGCCTGATCTCCGACGGCGGCGCCTGCATCACCGACGGCTCGGGCGACCCCGCCCTCTACGGGCCGGACGGCAGCGCCTGCACAGACGACGATCCGGGTCAGGCGGAGCCCAACACGCTGGCGACGACCAGCGGCACGGCTTCGGCCGAGGTGCTGCACGCCAACAACGCCAACAGCACGATCGGCCCGGTCGAGATCACCGGCTCGGTGGTGACCTGCAACGGCGACGGAACGGCCGATCTGTCCGGCTCGGCCAGCACCAGCGCCTTTGGTAGCGTCGACGCGGCGACCATCGGCGACAACGTGAGCACCAGCAAGTTCGTGTGTCAGTAAGCCGTACGCTCGCTCGGCGAGCGCGGTAGGATCCTGGGGGGCGATGCCGGCAACGGCATCGCCCCTTTTTTTGCCCAAGTTCCGAGGAAGACGCGATGTCGAGAAGATCGGTGACCATCGGTGCGCTACTGGCCGTGCTGCTGGCGGCGCTGCCGGCGCGCGGCCTGCCCAACGAGACGAAACCCT
>CAZYMF010000108.1:0-10918 GCA_964648215.1 uncultured Binatia bacterium (SeqCode)
GCCAGGGGTGGTGCCAGCACGCAGTCCATCATGCCGATGGTGCCCAGGCGGTCGACCGCGTCGGCCTGCTCGCTGCCCGCGGTCGCGTGGAGCGTATTGTTCGGCCTGCTCGTGGGGAGTCTGACGTCATGATCGACCGTGCGCGAGCCTCCTCACGATCTTTCCTGGGTCCTGCCGGCAATCAAGGACCGCCCACACCTGGGCGACGTTGCCCTCGACTCGGTAGTAGACTGCGTAGGGGAAGCGTTTGGACAGAAGCCTGTGGTAGCCGAAGTGCACGGGGTGGATCCCGGCGTACAGCTGCAACGAGTCAACGTCGGAGAAGAGGGAGTCCAGAAAGTACTGGCCCAAGCCCGGCTCTTGCGCCTCGTAGAAGCGGGCGCCATCAAGGAGGTCCTGCTCGGCTTCGTCGAGGACCTCGACCCGCATCATGCTTTCTCGCGAATCCTGGCCTTCGCCGTCTCCCAATCCGAGAACCGTGACGTGCCCTCGCGGACGCGATGCTCCCGGGCGGTCAACACGTCCGCATGCCAGGCGGGAGAAGGGATCTCCTCAGGCGCACGCTGAAGATCAGCCCAGATTTCCTCGATTGCCCGCAATTTCTCCGCCGTGGTCATCTCATCAAGCGGTATCGTCAGCTTCATGGCTCGGCCTCCACGAGGAGCATCCTGCCTCGTCTCTCTGACCACCGCAACCTTCACTGTGCCGATGCCGAGCTACAATTCCGAGTCCCGGTGGACACCGCTAACGAAGCGCTGTGTGCTTCGTTAGCGGCAGCGGTTTGCCGCGGCTCGGTGTGATGCTTCGCCCTGCCATTCCATCGCTTGGCGCACTGGATCTCGGGTATCCCCCACGGTTGCATACGAAGCATGCGGCGCTTGCTATCGCCTGCTGTTCGCCGGGTTGAGTAGGTGATCGGCCGGGGTTTGGACGCACTGGCTACCACGGTTCAATACATGGGGGTAGATCATCGTCGTGCTCACATTGCGGTGACCTAGGAGTTCCTGCACGGTGCGAATGTCGTACCCGGCCTCTAGCAGATGCGCCGCGAAACATGCCGCAACGTATGCGGCTCTACCGGCTTCGCGATACCGGCGCGGCGCCGCGCTTCACGAATCGCTCGCTGTGGCACGGTCTCGTGGGCATGGTAGCGCTGCGGCGGGCCGAAGCGCGGATCCGTGCCGCTTGCGCTCCGAAGCTTCAGCGGCCGGGCGCAGATCTTGGCGGCCGGAAACACCCATTGGCAACCCCACTGGCAGTCGGCGTTCGGATAATTGCGCGCCAGCGCGTCGGGCAACGGCACGCGACCAAGCCCCGCCTTCAGATCGCGTTCGTGTAGGCTCCGCATGCGCTCGACATGCTTCAGGCGCGCATCCTTGACCCCCGCTTGCCAGCATCGTCACATCTTTTTCGACACGCTCAGGACAGGCCTATTGCCCTTGCCTTCCGGGCGGCAATCTCATTCCGAGTGAAGTCGATATCCTTCACCCGCGGGCGCAAACACCCCATCAGGCGAAGCCCGGAACCGTAGAGGACCATTGCCAGGATCCATCGAACACCGTCAGCGCCGCCAGCAACGCCCCTACCTCCGCCGCGTGAGCACCGTTGGCAGCCGCTGCGGTCGCATCGCTCGCCCCACAGCGTCGAGCCAGCCCGGGTCGCGCTCCAGCACATCGTAGAGGAGGAGAATCGCCGCCAGCGCCCGGTTCACCCACCAGCGCAAGACCTAGATTGCCGCCGTTGCGAGGTGGCGTCCGCTGCCGCAGCTCCGAGGACGTTACTTGCCCAGCAACGCCCGCGGAATGTCCACCACCTTCGCCCGCAGGTACTCTCCCAGACTCTTCGCCTGCGGATCGCTGCGGGCGGAGGCGGCGACGCCGTCGCCGAGGAGGCCGTGGAGGACGAAGTTGACGCTCAGCAGGTTGGGGAGCGGATGGCGCTCCACCTCCAGCGACGCCGCTTCGGGCAGAAGCTGCCGCAACCGCTCCGTCGTCAGGTAGCGGTCGAGCCAGGCGTAGGCGGCGGGGTTGTCGACCCAGACGCCGACGTTGGCGTTGCCGCCCTTGTCGCCGGATCTGGCACCGCACAGGGTGCCGAGCGGCAGCCGCTCCGTAGGACCGGAAGGTCCTGCGGGAATTGCCACGGTCGGGGGTTCGACGGAGATGGGTGCGGCGGGAGGCAAGACCGGCGGCACGGCAATCGTTTGGTCGCCGAGGACGACGCGGTGCTCGATCACCTCCGACGGAACCAGGGCCGGCCAGTAGACGCCGTAGGGGCTGGCGTCCCCCGGCGGCGAGGTGATGAAGAAGCCGGGGTAGTTCGCCAGCGCCATCTCCACCGTCTTGTTGCTGAAGGCGCGGCCGACGCGGGCGGCGTCGGGGTCCTTCACGGTGACGGTGAGGTAGGCGAAGGCGTCGTCGTTCGAGTGCGGGTCGGCGCGGTCGGAGCGGACCAGCCGCGTGCTGGTTTCGGCGAAGCGCTGGCGCCCGCCGACCAGCTCCCAGAGCGTCTCCTCCGCGAGCTGCGCCTTCTCGGCGATGTCCAGGCCGGCGAGCACGAAGGTCATCGAGTTCTTGTAGCCGCCGAGGTAGTTGATGCACACCTTCGTGGTCGGTGGTGGGGGCTCTCCCTTGATCCCCGACACGCGCACGCGATCGGGGCCCTCCTGCGCGAGATGGATTGAATCGAAGCGCGCCGTGGCGTCGGGGTTGAGGTAGCGGGGACCCTGGATCTCGTAGAGGAGCTGCGCGGTGACCGTGCCGACGGAGACCAGGCCGCCCGTGCCCTCGTGCTTGGTGATGACGAAGCTGCCGTCCCGATGCATCTCGGCGATGGGGAAGCCGATGCGACCGATATCGGGGACGTCGCGGAAGAAGGAGTAGTTGCCGCCCGTGCACTGCGCCCCGCACTCGATGACGTGCCCGGCGACGACGCCCGCCGCCAGCCGGTCCCAGTCGTCGCGTGCCCAGCCGAACTTCCACGCCGCCGGGCCGAGCGTCAGGGCCGCGTCCGTGACCCGCGGGCAGAGGACGACGTCGGCACCGCGCCGCAACGCCTCGACGATTCCCCAGGCGCCGAGGTAGGCATTCGCCGTGACGGCCTGGGCGTTCAGCGCGCTCAGCGGAATGTCCTTGTCGAGGTGGCGCAGCTCGACGCCCTGTTCCTGCAGCGCGGGCAGTCTCGGAAGCAGGTCGTCGCCCTCGATGTGGGCGATGCTGGCCTTGATTCCCAGCCGTTCGGTCAGCTTGCGCAGTTCGGCGGCCAGGCCGGCGGGGTTGAGGCCGCCGGCATTGACCACGACCTTGATGCCGCGGTCGACGCAGGTGCCGAGCACCTGCTCCATCTGGCGCAGGAACGTGCGCGCGAATCCCGCCTCCGGATGCTTCATTCGATCCCGGAACAGGATCATCATCGTCAGCTCGGCGAGGTAGTCGCCGGTGAGCACGTCGATCGGCCCGCCCTCGACCATCTCGCGCGCCGCGCTGAGCCGGTCACCGTAGAAGCCGCTGCAGTTTGCGATGCGAAGAATGTCGTCGGTCATAAGGCCACAGTCGATGGTTGATAGTTCATGGTCGATAGTCGAAGAGTCGAAGCGTGCGTACTTTGAGCCCTTGTCGACTCGCGGCTGTATTTCCCCCTAACCACTAACCGCCCAACCCCCTAACCGGCCGCCTCACTCCGCCCACTTCGGCTTGCGCTTCTCGACGAACGCGCGCATGCCTTCGGCGGCCTCGTCGGACGCGAACAGCTCGCCGATCTTCTTCGTCGTGTATGCGAAGCCCTCGTCCATGGAGAGGAGCGGAATGCGGCGGACGAGCTGCTTGGCCTCGCGGACGGCGTTGGGGCCGCCGAGGCGGATCATGCCGATGACCTCGTTGACGGCGGTGTCGAGCTCGACCGCGGGCACGGCCCGATGAATGAGCCCCAGCTCCACGGCGCGCTGGGCGTTGAAGCGTTCGCCGGTGAGGAAGAGCCACATGGCGTTCTGGATGCCGAGCTTGGGCAGGACGACGACGGAGATCATCGCCGGCATGACGCCGATCCGCACCTCGCTGAAGCTGAACATGGCCGAGTCGGCGGCCACCGTCAGGTCGCAAGCCGCAGCGAGGCCGACACCGCCGCCGAACGCGTGGCCGTTGATCCGGCCGATCACCGGCTTCGGGGAGTCCCAGATCGTCGTCATCACGCCGACGAACGGGTTTTGCTGCCCCGCCTTGACGCCGCCGCTCTTCAGGTCGGCGCCGGCGCAGAACGCCGGCCCGGCGCCGGTGATGACGATGCAGCGCACGCGCTCGTCATCAATCGCCGCGCGCAGATGGGCGGCAAGGCCGGCCACGATGTCGTCGCTCAGCGCGTTGCGCCGCTCGGGCCGGTTGAGGGTGATCCACGCGGCGTCGCCGCGGAGCTCGTAGAGGGTTGCGTTCGTCATGGGCACTCTCCAACTCGAAAGGAAATGAGAAACAGCAAACAGGAAACCGGAAACGGGAAACTGGGCATCGGCGGATGGGGCATCACGCGTCCTTGGGGCGCGCCGATGAGGTCCGCGCGATCCGCTTTGATGCTCCGATGCTTCGACAGAGCTCCTCGGCTTCGCCTGAGAGCTCGGCAATCGCGGCATCCTTGACCGAGTACCCCGCTTCACAAGTTCGGCGAGATATCGTGCATGGGTTCCTTCTCCCGGATGGGAGAAGGTCAGGATGAGGGGGATGAAATTGATCGGCGAAGCCCACCTCGTGGTTTTGCCGCGCCGTGGTCAAGCATGAAGATATGGTGGCCTTCGGCATCCGTTCTAGTCCCCCTCACCTTGATCCTCTCCCATCCGGGAGAGGAAACCCTTTCCGTCAGGCAGTTTCTTCATCGCCCGGTTCTCCATTCCTGATTCCCGGTTCTCGATTCTCTTCAATCTCTTCAGGCGCTCCTGTTCCCGGCTTCCTGTTTCTCGTTCTCTTCTTCATCGGCCGCGAGCACCACCAGCACATCATCCGCGTCCACCTGCTGCCCCACCTCGACGCGCACCTCGGTGACCGTGCCGTCGTGTGGGGCGACGACGTCGTGCTCCATCTTCATCGCTTCGAGGATGGCGAGGACGTCGCCCTTCTTGACCGCCTGCCCGGGCTCGACACGCAGGGCGAGGATCTTGCCCGGCATCGGCGCGATGCACCCGCCGCGTACCTCTTCGCGGGCGGGCGGGGGAAAACGCGGGACCTCGTGCAGCTCCGAGCTGCCGAGGACGCTGTCGACGTAGTACACGGTGCCGTGGGCGAAGATCCGGAAGCTGCGGCGGATTCCGTCGACGACGAGCTCGAGGCCGTCCGGATCGAAGGACAGCAGGGCCACGGTGTGCGCGGTGCCGTCGACCCAGGCTTCGATACGGTCCTCGCGGTGAACGCGATACCGGACCCGGACGTTCGCCTCGCCGCGGGTGAAGGAGATGTCCTGCGGTTGGCTGGGGTTGTTGCGCCAGCCCGACGGCAACCCGCGCAGAACCGACGCCTCGGCGCGCCGCCGCTGCTGCAGCCACAACGCCACGGCGAGAGCGTTCACGCGATCGGCCGTCTGCTCGGCCTGGCTCGGCGGCTGGTCGAGCCGCAGGTGGCGGGAGATGAAATGGGTGTCGAGACGGCCAGCGAGGAACTCGGGGTGGCGCAGGATCTCCACCAGCAGATCGCGATTGGTGCGGACCCCGTGCACCCGCATCTCGCCGAGCGCGTGAGCGAGGCGCCGGGCCGCTTCGGGTCGGGTCGGCCCGTGAGCGATGATCTTCGCCAGCATCGGATCGTAGTAGATCGTCACCTCCGAGCCGGTCTCGACGCCGCTCTCGTAGCGGACGCCGGGAAGGGGAGGGGTCTCCCAGCAGACGAGGGTACCGGTCGAGGGCAGAAAGTCGTTGCGCGGGTCCTCGGCGTAGAGGCGGCACTCGATGGCGTGGCCGCGGATGGCGAGATCTTGCTGGCGCAGCGCGAGAGGCGCGCCCTGCGCGATCTCGATCTGGAGCTGGACGAGGTCGAGCCCGGTGATCTCCTCGGTCACGGGATGCTCGACCTGGAGGCGGGTATTGACCTCGAGAAAATAGAAGTTGCGCTCGCCGTCGACGATGAACTCGACGGTGCCGGCGTTCCGGTAGCCGATGGCGCGGCCGGCGGCGACGGCGGCCGCGCCCATGCGCGCGCGCAGCTCGTCGTCGAGGGCGGGGGAGGGCGCCTCCTCGATGATCTTCTGGTGGCGGCGCTGGATCGAGCACTCGCGCTCGAACAGGTGGATCAGGTTGCCGTGCGCGTCGCCGAGGATCTGGATCTCGACGTGGCGCGGCGAATCGAAGTAGCGCTCGATCAGCAGCGTGTCGTCGCCGAAGGCGCTCTTGGCCTCGCGCCGCGCGGCATCGAGCGCGGCGCCGAGCTTGCCGGGCTCGTGCACGATGCGCATCCCCTTGCCGCCGCCGCCGGCCGAGGCCTTGACGAGAATGGGATAGCCGATCTCCTGCGCCTGCTTCTCGACGTCGCGATCGCTCAGCCCGGCGGCGCTGAACCCGGGGATGATGGGCACGCCGGCGCCGCTGGCGATGCTCTTCGCCTCGATCTTGCTGCCCATGCGCCGGATGGCGTCGGGAGTGGGGCCGACGAAGGTGATGCCGGCGTCGGCGCAGGCCTGGGCGAAGTCGGCGTTCTCGGCCAGGAAGCCGTAGCCGGGGTGAATCGCGTCGGCGCCGGTGCCCCGGGTGGCCTCGATGATCTTCTCGATGGCCAGGAACGAGCCCCCGGTCACCGGCGCGCCGATGCACACGGCCTCGTCGGCGGCGCGCACGAAAGGCGCGTGTCGGTCGGGGTCGGCGTAGATGGCCGCCGTGCCGATGCCCATGGCGCGGCACGTGCGCATGATGCGCAGGGCGATCTCGCCGCGGTTGGCGATGAGGACCTTGTGGAAGTGGTTCATTGGGTCACTTGGTCATTTGGTCATTGCATTGGACCGCCGTGCCGTCTTTTCCAATCATCAACGACCCGATGAATCAATGATGCCACGGATCCGCCGTGCGCTTGTAGCGCGATTCAGGCCGCAGGTCGACGACGACTGCGACGCGCCGACGACGCCGGACATTGGAGGTCGACAGCGAGGCGGACTTGCGCTAGGCGGTCGGAGAAATAATGGCCTTTTTGGCTTCGGCGCCATCGCGCCGCAGGCCTGCTTGCCGGCGACGAAGCCTGCAATGCCCGCTTGCCATGACCTCGCCACCGACGCGCCCGACCGTAACTGTCATCATCCCGACGTACAACCGGGAAGCGTACCTGCGCGCGAGCATCGCCAGCGTTCTGGGCCAGACGTTCTCCGACCTGGAGCTCCTCGTCGTCGACGACGGCTCGACGGACGACACCCCCGGACTGGTGCGATCGATCGACGACCGGCGCGTGCGCTATCTGCCGCAAGAACACCGCGGGGTGAGCGCGGCCCTCAACGCCGGGATGCGCAGCGCCGCCGGTCGCTACGTCGCTCGGCTGGACTCGGATGACACGTGGCTGCCGCACGCGCTGGCGACCCTCGTTTCGGTGCTCGATTCGCAGCCGAACGTCGGTGTCGTCTACGGCAAAGGACAGGCAATGGATCGGGACGGAGCTCGGCTCCCCCACACACAGGGGCTGCCGCCGCGCTTTCCCGACGACAGCCTGCGCAGCCTGGCGTACGACGACTGCACCTGCAACGTCGCCTTGCTGGCCCGGCGCGAGTGCCTCGAGCGGGCCGGCGGGTACGACGAGACCCTGACGGCCAACGAGGACTGGGACATGTGGCTGCGCGTGGCCCGTCACGACTCGTTCGCCTTCGTCGATGAGGTCCTGGCGCTGATCCGCTGGCACGACGGCAACCTGACCGGACCGGCGTCGCCGCTCTTCGCCGCGGTGCTGGATACGCGCACGGCGCCCCTGGACAAGCTGTTCGCGGCCCCGGATCTGCCCGCCTCGCTGCGGGCGATGCGGGCGCTGGCCTACACGAACGTCTATCTCTTCCGCGGCCAACGCTGGATGCAGCAGCGTCGCTGGGACCGAGCGCGGCGCGAGTTCGGCCGGGCCTGGCGGGGCAGCGAGGAGCGCGTCCGGACGCTCCTTCGCATTTTCTGGCTCGGCTTCCTGGCACCGGCGCTGCGACCGTATCGAATGGGACGATACGTGATCGACGCGATCGCGCACGCGCGTCGTCGTTGGGCGAGGGGAGTACCCGAGTGACGGCCAGGCCGTGGGGCAGGGCCCGCCCTGCGGGCATGAGGATGTCGCGTCAGGTGGAATGCTCGTCGGCGGCTACGCTCGCCCGCAGCCGCGCCAGGTGCGCCGTGGTGGCGGCGCGGTCTCCCAGGCGGTCGGCGACACCGCGGAAGTACCAGTACTCGTGGAGGCAATCGATCAGCTGGTTCCAGGATCGCCGGCTGCGCAGGCCCGCCAGGGCGTAGCTCAGGAGCTGCAGCGAATGCGCCACCGCGTCGCCCGCGGCAGGGTAGTCGAACGCCAGTACCCGCCCGATACGACCGACGGCGGTCCGGGGCCGCGTCACCAGACCGAGGGTGAGCCGGTCGACGATCTCCGGGTGGCGCTGCGCGACGGCGACGTCGTTGCGGCCGGCGGAGCGACGGTTGCGCAGATACTGCGTCAGGGTGGTGTGCTCGCGGCGGTGGTGATAGCCGCCGCCCTCGGCGACGAAGGCGAAGCGTGCTCCCAGCTTCTGGGCCCGATAGGTCAGCTCGAAATCCTCGCTGCCGTAGACGAGCAGCGTCGCATCGAAGCCTCCGGTCGCCTCGAACAGCGATCGGGAGAGGGACAGGTTGCCGCCGGCGGTGCACGACCAGTCCCGCCGCTCGCCCGCGCCCGCCATGAGAGCCGAGAGCGCGGCGTCGATGGCTCCCATCCGCTCGGCGAACAGGCTCGGCCGGCGCGGCGGGGGCGGCGGCAGCACTGGTCCGAGGGCGACCACGCGTCCGCGGTCGCGGTGGACCCGCGCGTGGGCGGCGACAAAGGTGGGCAGCGGCTCGACGTCGTCGTCGAGGAAGACGAGCACCTCGCCGTGGGCGGCCGCGGCCCCAGCATTGCGCGCCCGGGCGGCCCCCGGCGTGGGCAGCTCGACGAGCCGCGAGGGATACGGAAGGGCGATGCCGCGGGCCGTGGCTACCGTGTCGTCGCTGCACCCGTTGGCCACCACGACCGCTTCGAAGCCGCCCGGGTCACAGCTCTGGCGGGCGAGAGCCTCCAGGGTACGCCGCAGGCTGGTGGCGCGATTGCGCGTCGGCACGACGACCGAGACCTCCGGCGCTGAGATCACGTCCATCCCTCCAAGGGGCGCTACGGGCGCTAGCGCCCGGCGCCCACCGAGGCGGCGTGGAGGGCGCTGGCGCAGAGCGCGTTCGTTCTCATTCTGACCCGGCCGTGGCAGGAGTCGGGCGGCGCTCCCGAGCCGCGCCGCTCACATCCGGAAGACGCCGAAGTTGTCGCTGCCCTTGACCACGTTGTTGAAGGCGGCGCTGAGCGCCATGCCGAGCGCGGTGCGCGTGTCGCGCGGATCGATGACGCCGTCGTCCCAGATCCGGCCGGTGGCGTAGTAGGCGTTCGACTCCTTGTCGATCTGGTCGATCACCATCTGCCGGATCATCTTGTCCTGCGCCTCGTCGTACGGCTGGCCGGAGCGCTCGGCCGCCTGGCGGCGCACGATCGACATCACCCCGGCGAGCTGCTCCGGGCCCATCACGGCGATGCGGTGGTTCGGCCAGGTGAACAGGAAGCGCGGCTCGTAGGCGCGGCCGCACATGCCGTAGTTGCCGGCGCCGTAGGAGCTGCCGATCATCACCGTGAACATCGGCACCGTCGAGTTCGAGACGGCGTTGATCATCTTGGCGCCGTCCTTGATGATGCCGCCCTGCTCGTACTGCGTGCCGACCATGTAGCCGGTGATGTTCTGCAGGAAGAGCAAGGGCACGTCGATCTTGTTGCAGAGCTGGATGAACTGCGCCGCCTTCTGCGAGGAGTCGGAGAACAGGATGCCGTTGTTGCCGAGAATGCCGATCGGGTAGCCGTGCAGGTGCGCCCAGCCGGTCACCAGCGTGGTGCCGTAGTTGGCCTTGAACTCCTCGAAGTGCGAGCCGTCGACGATGCGGGCGATCACCTCGCGCACCTCGAACGGCTTGCGGACATCGATCGAGCCGATGCCGAGCAACTCGTCGGGGTCGTACTGCGGCTGCTCCGGCGCCTGCATCTTCGCCGCGCCGAGCTTGCGCCAGTTGAGATGAGCGACGATCTCGCGGCCGAGGCGGATGGCGTCGATCTCGTCCTGGGCGAGGTAGTCGGACACGCCGGAGACGCGGCTGTGCATCTCCGCGCCGCCGAGGCTCTCCTCGTCGGCGTCCTCGTTGGTCGCCATCTTCACCAGCGGCGGGCCGCCGAGGAAGACTTTCGCTCCGCCCTTCACCATCACCACGTAGTCGGACATGCCGGGGACGTAGGCGCCGCCGGCGGTGGAGCTGCCGAAGACCAGGCAGATGGTCGGGATGCGCTCGGCCGAGCGCCGCGTCAGGTCGCGGAAGTTGCGGCCGCCGCGGACGAAGATCTTCGCCTGCTCGGGCAGGTCGGCGCCGGCCGACTCGGTGAGGTTTATCACCGGCAGGCGGTTCTGCTCGGCGATGTCCATGGCGCGGAAGCTCTTGTCGAGCGTGATCGGGTTGGAGGCGCCTCCCTTCATCGTGGGATCGTTGGCGAAGACGACGCACTCCACCCCGCTGACCACGCCGATGCCCGTGACCACGCTGCCGCCGAGGGCGTAGTCGGTGCCCCAGCCGGCGAGAGGGGAGAGCTCGAGGAAGGGCGAATCGCGGTCGAGCAGTAGCTCGATGCGCTCGCGCACCATCAGCTTGCCGCGCTCGCGGTGGCGCTTGACGTACTTCTCGCCGCCGCCG
>CAZYMF010000108.1:11018-16142 GCA_964648215.1 uncultured Binatia bacterium (SeqCode)
AGATCCCGAGAATCTTCGCGACGTACTGCTTCATCACCTCGTCGGCGCCGCCGCCGATGCTGATCAGACGCGCGTCGACGAAGGCGCGGGCGGCGGGGTTCTCCCAGCAGTAGCCGGCGCCGCCGAAGATCTGCACGCAGGTGGTGGCGACGAGCTGCTGCACCGAGGTGACGAACACCTTGGCCAGCGAGATGTCGACGGTGGCATCCTCGTTGCGCACCATGCGGCGGATGCAGCGGTAGGCGAACTCCTGCGCCGCGGTGATCTGCGTCAGCATGTCGACGAACTTGTGCTGGGTCACCTGCATCTTCGACAACGGCTTGCCGAAGAGCATGCGCTCCTGCGCGTGCTTCAGGGTGACCTCCCAGAGGTGGCGGGCGGTGACGGGGCCCATGACCACGGGCACCATGCGCTCGTCCTGGAACTGCATCATCTGCTGCTGGAAGCCCCGCGACGGGTCGCCGATGGTGTTGGCGATCGGTACGCGCACGTCGTCGAAGAAGAGCAGGCCGGTGTCCGAGCCGATGTTGCCGATCTTGTCGAGCAGCTTGTAGGTGAACCCGGCGGAGTCGGTCGGCACGACGATCTGCGAGAACCCGCCGTACCCCGCCTCGGGATCGGTCACGGCCAGCAGGCAGAGCCAGTCGGCGGTGGCGGCGTTGGTGATGTACATCTTCGAGCCGTTGATGACCCAGTGGTCGCCGTCGCGCACCGCGCGCGTCTTGATCCCGGCCACGTCCGAGCCGGCGCTCGGCTCGGTGACGGCGATGGCGGCCACCTGCTCCCCCTTGATGGCCGGCACCAGGTACTTGCGCTTCAGCTCCTCGCTTCCGAAACGGTGCAGCGCCGGGGTCGCCATGTCGGTTTGCACGGTGATGCCCATCGACACGCCGGCGTTGTCGCACAGCGCCAGCTCCTCGAGGAAGATCGCGTGGTAGGAGTAGTCGAGGCCGAGCCCGCCGTAACCGGGGTCGTAGCGGATGCCGAGCAGGCCGAGCTCGCCCATCTTCGGGTAGAGCGACTTGTCGATGCGCCCCATCTCGTCGAACTCGCGCGCCCGCGGGGCCAGCTCGGTCTGCACGAACTTGCGCACCGTCTCGCGGAAGGCCTTGTGCTCCGGGGTACCGTAGACGTCCTCACCTGGCGTGTACATCGCGTCCTCCTGGCGGGCCTCCTTTTATCGCAAGAGCGGGCGGCGTCAATTGCCGCGAGGCGTGGGCGCTGTGGGGCGCGGACACAGGCAAGATGCCTGTGCCACCGCATCGCCCACGGTTCACTACCTTCGGTTTCCGGTTGACCCCCGGGTGGCACAGGCTTCCAGCCTGTGTCGCCTCTCCTCCGGACGGCGCCGAAGCCGTGCGCCGTCCGTGGAATCAGCGAATTTGCGCCCCTGCCGCAAATCGATTAGAAGCCGACAGAAGTACCGAGAAAGCTGCAACACCGAATATCCGGCCACGCGGCCTACGGAGAAGCGTAGCACTGGGCAGATGGACTTCCCCCGAATCAAGCGGCTGCCACCTTATATCTTCAACATCGTCAACGACCTGAAGCAGGAGGCGCGGCGGGCCGGGGAGGACATCATCGACTTCGGCCTCGGCAACCCGGACGGCGCCACGCCGCCGCACGTGGTCGCCAAGCTGGTCGAGGCGGCGCAGAACCCGACGAACTACCGCTACTCGGTGTCGCGCGGTATCTACAAGCTGCGCGTGGCGATCACCGACTGGTACAAGCGCCGCTTCGACGTCGATCTCGATCCCGACAGTGAGGCCGTGGTCACCATCGGCTCCAAGGAGGGCATCGGCCACCTGGCGCTGGCGGTGCTCGGCCCGGGCGACGTCGTGCTGTGCCCGAGCCCGACCTATCCCATCCATCAGTACTCGGTGATCATCGCCGGCGGCGACCTGCGCAGCGTGCCGCTGATCCCGGGCGAGGACTTCTTCGGCCACCTGATCGAGGCGATGAAGATGACCTGGCCGCGGCCGAAGATGCTGATCCTGAACTTCCCGCACAATCCCACCACCGAGGTGGTCGACCTCGACTTCTTCCGCCGCATCGTCGACTTCGCCAGCGAGCACCAGCTCCTGGTGGTGCACGACCTGGCGTACGCCGATGTGGTGTTCGACGGCTACCGGCCGCCGAGCTTTCTCCAGGTGCCGGGCGCCAAGGAGATCGGCGTCGAGTTCTACACCCTCTCCAAGAGCTACAACATGCCGGGCTGGCGCGTCGGCTTCGCCGTCGGCAACCCGGCGATGATCGGGGCGCTCGCGCGTATCAAGAGCTACCTCGACTACGGCATCTTCCAGCCGGTGCAGATCGCCGCCATCCACGCTCTCAACGGACCGCAGGAGTGCGTGGCCGAGATCTGCCAGACCTACCAGTCGCGTCGCGACACCCTGGTGGACGGATTGAATCGGGCCGGTTGGCCCGTGGACAAGCCCAAGGCGACGATGTTCGTCTGGGCCAAGATTCCCGCGGAGTTCGTGGATATGGGTTCGTTGGAGTTCTCCAAGCTCTTGCTGAAGGAAGCCAAGGTCGCGGTGTCGCCGGGTATCGGCTTCGGCGCCTACGGCGACCACTACGTCCGCTTCGCTCTGATCGAGAACGAGCATCGCACCCGCCAGGCCGTCCGCGGCATCCGCCGCGCGCTGGGCCTGGTCGACGGCCGGTCGCCCCGGCGCGCGAGCGCCTGAGCCGTGGCCACGCCGACCATCCGCGTCGGGCTGATCGGGTTCGGAACGATCGGCACCGGCGTCATCAAGCTCCTGCAGCGCCAGCAACGCCGGATTCGGGAGAAGCTGGGCGCGTCCCTGTCGCTGGTCCGCATCGCCGACCTCGACCTGAAGACCGATCGCGGCGTGCGCATCGACCGCAAGATTCTCACCAACGACGCCAACGCGCTGTTGAACGACCCCGCCATCGACATCGTGATCGAGCTCATGGGCGGCTACGAGCCGGCCCGGCGCTTCGTCCTGGCGGCGATCGACAACGGCAAGGACGTCGTCACCGCCAACAAGGCGCTGCTGGCGGTGCACGGTCGCGAGATCTTCGGCGCCGCCGAGCGTGCCGGGACCGACGTCGGCTTCGAGGCCAGCGTCGGCGGCGGCATCCCCATCATTCGGGTGCTGAAAGAGGGTCTGGCGGCGGATCACAACCGCGCCGTCTACGGCATCGTCAACGGCACCTCGAACTACATTCTGAGCACGATGACCGACGCGGGCGGCGAGTTCGACGAGGTGGTGCGCGCGGCGCAGGCGCAGGGGCTGGCCGAGGCCAACCCCACCTACGACGTCGACGGCATCGACGCCGCCCACAAGCTGACCCTGCTGGTGCAGCTCGCTTTCGGCGCCCGCGTGCGCCTGCGGGACATTCCCACCGCCGGTATCCGGCAGGTGAGCCAGCTCGACATCAGCTACGCCAAGGACTTCGGCTATGTCATCAAGCTGCTCGCCGTCGCCAAGGAGGACCACGACGGCCTCGAGGCCTGGGTGCAGCCGGCGATGGTGCCGCGCCGCCATCTCCTCGGCGACGTCAGCGGCGCTCTCAACGCGATCGCCGTCCGCGGCGAGGCGCTCGGTCCGAGCATGTACCTGGGTCTGGGCGCCGGCATGATGCCGACGGCCACCGCGGTGGTGGCCGACTTGATGGAGGTCGCCCGCAATCGCCTGCGCGGCAGCCGCGGTCGAGTGGCCCCGCTGGGGTATCCGCTGGCGACCCAGCGCAAGACCCGCATCAAGCCCCTCGGCGAGCTGTCGAGCGAGTTCTACCTGCGTTTTCTGGTGCGTGACCGTCCGGGGGTGCTGGCCCGCATCGCCGGGATTCTGGGCGACCACGAGATCTCGATCGCCTCGATGATCCAGAAGGGGCGCGAGGTCGGCGCTCAGGTCCCCATCGTCATTCGCACCCACACCGCGCGCGAGGACAAGCTGCGCCATGCCCTGCGCGCCATCGACCGCCTGGCCGTGGTGCACGGCAAATCGGTGTCCATCCGCATCGAAGACAGCCTCGGGCAGTAGGACCGCGGCACTCTTTCGCCGGCCGGGTTCCGAAACCTGGCACCGGACCGCGAAGTTCGGTAAGAAAAGCGCTAGAGTGATTGCATGGGTGCGCAGGCACGGGCGCACCCCAGGAGCCCCCGCTGCCGACAGGCCATGGGGAGCCGGGAGGTAGGAGATGGAGCGCAATCTAGCGCTCGAAGCGGTACGAGTTACGGAAGCGGCGGCGCTGGCCTCGGCGCGGCTGATGGGTCGGGGCGACATCGGCGCCACCGACCGCTCCGGAGCACAGGCGATGCGCAAGGCGTTCGCCTCGATCGCGATCAACGGCGTCATCGTCATCGGCGAGGGCGAGCGCGGCGAGAGCGATGTCCTCTACGTCGGCGAGCACGTCGGCAACGGCACCGGAGAAGAGCTCGACGTCGCCCTCGATCCCCTCGAGGGGGCGAGCATCTGTGCCACCGGCGGCTACAACGCTCTGTCGATCATCGCCATCGCCGAGCGCCAGGGCTTCTTGCGCTGCCCCGACATGTACATGGACAAGGTCGCGGTCGGTCCCGAGGGTCGCGGCGTCATCGACCTCGACCAGTCGCCGACGGAGAACCTGCGCGCGCTGGCCGAGGCCAAGGGCGTCTACGTCGCCGATCTGACGGTGGCCATGCTCGATCGGCCGCGGCACGAGAAGCTGATCGTCGAGGTGCGCAAGGCGGGCGCGCGCGTGCGCATGCTCAGTGACGGCGACGTGGCGGCGGGCATGGCGGCGACACGGCCGGGGTCGGGGATCGACCTGCTCATGGGCACCGGCGGCGCGCACCAGGGCATCCTGACCGCCGCCGCCATGCGCTGCAGCGGGGGCGAGATGCAGGGCCGGCTGCTGCCCCGCAACAGCGAGGACAGCGGCCACGCGGCGGAGGTCGGAATCAAGGACCTGAACAAGAAGTACAGCGCCGAGGAAATGGCCTCGGGCAGCGTCATGTTCGCCGCCACTGGCGTCACCGACGGCGACTACCTGCGCGGCGTGCGCTTCTTCAAGGGCGGCGCCACGTCCAACTCGGTGGTGATGCGCTCGCGCACGCGCACCATCCGCTTCATCGAGGCGGTCCACCGCTTCGATTTCAAGCCGGAGTACTGA
>CAZYMF010000109.1:0-15756 GCA_964648215.1 uncultured Binatia bacterium (SeqCode)
CCGGCCCGGGCGACCTCAACGGCACCAACCCGCTGCTCGGCCCTTTGGCCAACAACGGTGGCCCGACGGAGACGCATGCCCTTTGCACCGCTTCGGGAGTCCCCGATCCGTCGTGCACCGGAATCAGCCCGGCCATCGACGCCGGCGATAACGCCGGCTGCCCCGGCACCGACCAGCGCGGCGTCGCCCGGCCTCAGGGTGCGGCCTGTGATATCGGAGCGTACGAGGTGGGAAGCCTGCCGACGCCGACGCCCACGCCGACGCCCACGCCGACGCCAACCGTGTGTCGGGACATCCTGTTGGAAGCCGGAGTCGATGACGACTTCGACCCCGCGAACGGTCCCGAGCCGGCCTCTCCCAGTCAAAACCTGCAAGATCTGATGGGACCCAACCCTCCCCCGACGGGCTTCGACAACGATTCAACGGACCAGCACTTCGGACACACGTTCATGCTTCCGCAAGGGGGCTGCGTCACGGCGGCACGGCTGGAGTTCCGCGCCAAACCTCTCTCCTTCGGGAGCGACAACGATGCAATCAACCTGGGCTTCGCCGGACCCGGCGGGCCGTTCGTGGGCACTCACTGGTCCGCCTATTTCGGCAGCGGGAACACGGGCCTTCCCACCTTGGTGACACCGCCGCTGCCATGGGACCCGGGAAATTATCCGGCGGGAAACGTGTTCATCCTGGACTTGGGGAATCTGGCGGGGGGAGTGAGCCTCTTGGCCGATCTCGATCTCAATCGCTCCCTGGACATCTACATTCAGGACGATACCAACGTCGATTACGCCAGGCTGGTGGTCAGCTTGTGCGATTGCCCCAGCCCAACGCCAACCGACACAGCGACGGCAACGATCACGCCGACACCCACGTCGACGGCGACGCGTACGAACACCCCGACACCGACGGGCACGCCGACGCCGACGTTCAGCGCGACTCGTACGCCGACGAAGACACTGACGCCAACGTCGACCGAGACGCCCACCGCCGCTCCGTGCGCATTGCCGCCGGCGTGCATGTTGGCGTGGTGGCCGCTGAACGAAACCGGGGGCACGCTCATCGACGATATCTGGTCCCACAACCTCGATGGGACGTCGCTCGATACCGGCGGCGTTCCTGCGGCCGTCGGTTCCGGAGGGCCGACCTCGGTGATTGGACAGCAGGTGGGAAACTCGTTGTACTTTCCCGGACCGTACGCGGAGGCCAACTACTCGGCGCTCGACTTCGGCTCGGGCGAGCTCTCCATCGACGCCTGGGTGAAGACCGTTGCCAATCCCCCGGTGACTTCGCACGATACGATTCAGCCGATCGTCGACAAGACGGCGCAGACCGGAAGCACGGTGGCCGGGTACGCGCTGTTCCTATTTTGGCCGGTCAACCAGACCTACAGTCAACTGGCGTTCGTGCTCGATGACGGCCTCGGCGCGCCGAGCACATTCCTCTTGTATCCGACCCCGCTTGCCGGTGGGTGGAGCCACGTCGCCGTCACCGTCGCGCGCCCGAGCGCCGGCCAGGCCGTGGTCACCCTCTATGTGAATGGCCAGCCGTCGCCGCCGACGACGTTGACGGTCGGCTCGACGACAAACACCGCGCCCTTGTGGATCGGCCAGAGCCGCTTGTACACGCTTTTCGACGCCGGCTTTCAGGAAAGCACCGTCGACGAGCTGGAGATCTTCTCCTGCGCGCTCGCGCCCGCCGAGGTGCAAGACATCTACGCCGCGCAGCAGAACGGCAAGTGCACGCCGACCCCGACGCCTACGATCCCAATCTCGTGCGTGGGCGACTGCGACGGCGACGGGACGGTCACCGCCAACGAGCTCACGACCATGATCAACATCGCGTTGCACATCAGTCCATTTTCCGACTGTCCCGCCGGCGATGCCGATCACGACGGCGTTATCACTGTCGTCGACATCGTCGTCGCCGTGAACAACGCCCTCAACGGCTGCCCGTGCGGCTTCATCGGGCCGCGGATGTGTGGCGGCAATTGCCCCAATGCGACCGACGTGTGCCAGCCGCTGCCTGACGACTCCGGCTGCGTGTGCCAGCCCGGGGGACCGTCGCCCACCGCCACCGCGACCGTCACGCCGACCGCCACCGGAGGCATCATGACGCCACCGAGCGTGAGCCCGACGCGCACGACAACTCCCGCGATAACCCCCAGCACGACCCCCACGGGCGTGCCGACTACCTGCGTGCCGGCGCCGGCCCACATGGTCGCGTGGTGGCCTCTGGACGAACCCGCGGGCGCCGGGACGGTGGTGGACATGGGGTTGCCACCCCCGAACAACGGCACGCCGCAGCCCGCAGCGATCAGCGCCGGCGGTCCGCAAGCGGTGCCGGGGAACTTGGTCACCAATCCGCCCGACGGCG
This sequence comes from uncultured Binatia bacterium (SeqCode), assembly GCA_964648215.1. Classification (GTDB taxonomy): domain Bacteria; phylum Desulfobacterota; class Binatia; order HRBIN30; family JACQVA1; genus CAZYMF01. The sequence continues at coordinate 2,371 of CAZYMF010000109.1, forward strand.
CGTTGTTGTTTCCGGTGCCCACGACCTACGTCGAAGTTCCTCCGAGCGGCACCCTCGATCTCGCGAGCTCCGATCTCACCATCGACGCGTGGATCAGGCCGACCGAGGTGCACCCGGTCCTTCAAGGCGTTGTCGATGTCGTGGAGCCCATCGTCGACAAGCTCGGGAGCGGCGACACGGGATACGCGTTCTACGTGCAGATCACGGGCACCTGCCTGACCTGTCCTCCGTCCCCGCAGGCGCCACCCGCGGGGACGGTACAAGACGTGGAGATGCGCCTGGTGTTCGCGGTCGGCGACGGCGCCGGCAGCACGCTATTCTACCGCAGTGATTCCATCTACACGGGCACGTTCACCGTAGGTGGAACGCTGAGTAATCCGTGGCCCGATTGGATTCACGTTGCCGTGGCCGTCGATCGCGGCTCAGGCAACACGGGGACGTTCTATTTGGATGGCAGCCACCTGGATGCGCTGGATCCGGGCGGGAGCCCCGTGGCCAGCTTTGCCCCGGTCGCCGGCGCGGACAGCAGCACGTCCTTCTGGATCGGCGGTACGCGGTTGGTCCCGACCCCGATTGCATACCACGGCGAGATCGAGATCAACGAGGTGGAAGTGTTCGACGTGCCGCTGTCGCCGGCGGACATTCAATCAATCGCCGGCGCACCGGGCGGCAAGTGCAAGGACGCCACCAACACGGCGAAGGGGCTGACCAGCGGATCGTTCGACATGATCCCCGCCTGGTTGGCCGAATCGCTCGTGGCCTCGAACAGGTAGGGGCTGACGCCGGCGCAGTCGCTCTCGAAGATGCACGCACCGTGGAAGAGGTCGGCCCGACGGTCCGAACAGACAACCAGAAAAGCCTGCCGTGGTCCAATCCTGGTGCTGACCTCGCTCCGGAAATCGGGAGGCTCGGGACAGAGATCATGGCGGTGCGGATCATTGCCTCCGCTCGCGCAGGAAGGGGACGAGTGGCAAGGGAAGCGGCGGACCGGAGAGCCGACCTTTCCCCTTGCCACTCGTCCCGGTGGCTACTTGGGCAGCGCCGACCCCTTGGGCGGATAGTCGAGGGTGCCGGTGAGCTTGACGATCTCCTGCCGCGGGAAGTCGGGGAGGCCCAGGCTGTTGGACTCGCGCCACGCGCGCACCTGCTCCTCGGCGGCGCTGACCTTCTCGGCGTCCAGCCCATCATCCTTGCCCGCGTAGATGGTCTGGGACGGGAAGGCGAAGCCGCTGCCGCTGGCTTCGACGATGTCCATGATGCGCAGGAAGAGATCTTCCTGGATGGCGAGGTACTCGCCGTAGTCGCTGGTCTTGATGTAGGCGAAGATGTCGATGTCGAGCGAGTAGGCGCCGAAGCTGCTGAAGCGGGGGCGCGCCGGGTCGGGATCGACCTTGGGATGGCCGAGCAGCATCTTCTTCAGCTCGATCAGAATGTAGCGCATCTGATCCGGCGTCGTCTCGTAGCGCAGGCCGATGGTGGGGTGGAACCAGATCCGATCCCGCTTGGAGAAGTTCTCCAGCTGCATGGCGGAGAAAGCTCCGTTGGGAATCGAGATCAAGGTGCGATCGAGGGTGCGCACACGCGTGGAGCGCAGCCCCACCTCCTCGACCGTGCCGATCTTGCCGTCGAAGCGGCAGAAGTCGCCGACGCGCACCGGCTGGTCCATGATGAGGGTGACGCCGCCGAAGAGGTTCTCCACCGTCTTTTGGGCGGCCAAAGCGACGGCCAGCCCGCCGATGCCGAGGCCGGCCAGAATGCCGGTGACGTTGATGCCGAAGTTCTGCAGCACCGCCAGGGTGGCGGCGCCGACGATCAGCACCTGCACCGTGCGGCGACCGAGCGGGACCACGGACAGGGCCATGGCCTGCCCTCGTCCCAGCATCCACTGCTCCACCGCGCCGGCCGCGAGGTTCACGAACCGGATCAGCAGCCAGGTCACGGCGACGACCGTCAGCGCCTTCTGCACGGCCACCAAGAACGCCTGAACCGGAACCGCCAGGGCGAGGGGATAGGTGCCGGCGGCAAACAGCAGCACGCCGATGAGCAGCCGCAGGGGAGCGCTCGCGAGCGCCAGCACGCGATCGTCCAGGTTGGTTCGCGAGCGGGCGATGATCGGTCGTAGGATTCGCGTGATCGCGATCGTCACGACCCAAGACAGGGCGGCGGCGACCAGGATGAGGACCAGCAGGCCGATCCATTGCCAGAGCTGCATCTCGAGGAAGTGGATCTCGAAGAATATGTTGGGGAGATACTTGCCGATCTCGCCGTAGCCGAACTCCTTGTAGAGAGACGGAATTCGAGCCACCGTGCTCGGCGCGACCTTCCACGCCCAGGCGTCGTCGTCGCGCACGCGCTCCAACAGGATCGGCACCGACCCTTTCGTGGTGTTGATCGTGCCCACCAGGTCCTGCCGCGGCGGCAGACCGTCGCCGCTCTCGCCTTCCGGGGCGTCGCTGAGCTTGTCGATGTCGATCCAGAGCTCGCGGTCGAGGACGGTCTTCAGCTCGCGCGCCAGGACCGGGCCCTGCGTGGCTCGCGCCGCCGGGGAAACCGTGCGCAGGTCGAGGTACTGTGCGGCGCGCTCGTAGTCGTTGGCGCGACACGCTTCCAGATAGGCCAGCATGGCGGTGCGCGGTGCGGCCCGCAGCGAGCCGTTCGGCGTTGCCGTGGGGGAGCTGCCTTCCTGCGCTCGCGCGCCGAGCGCGAAGAGCAGGCAGAGCGCGAGACAGAGCCGCGCCGCCATGGCCCAGTGGTGTGCGCCCGTAGGTCGATTCGTGTTTTCATTCATCAAGACTGAACCCATGCACATCCTCCTTCCTGTCGGCACCACGGCCAGCCACGGCGAGGTCAATGGCGGGTCGCGCGACGCGTCGCGGCGGGTGCGAATGCCCCAGGGGTATCGAGCGTTCAGCGGCAGGTCAAACCACGGGAGCCGGAAGACAACCCCGTTGTTGATTTGGCTCGCCCCCCTGGGTTAAACGATCCTGCGTCCGCTCGCGCCCCAGCGCATGGAGGAGCACTCAATGAGCTCCAAGCTGAGCTACACCCACGACGAAATCATGGCCGACAAGCCGTACGCGCGACGCATTCGGCTCGGCGACGTCCTCTTCCATGGCGGTCTGGACGAGCAAGGGCGGTACGTCCCGCCGCGCTCGGCCCACCGGATCGACGCGATTGCGGCATGGACCGAGCGGCTGGCGGGGCAGGGCCTCCCCGGCGAAGTCGTGCGCTTCGATCAGCTCGACCTGAAGTTCTTTCCCAACGTCGCGCAGAGCAAGCTGCTGCTGCGGCACGGCGCGCGCGGGGCGATGACTCGCATCCTGACCCTCATCGGCATCACCGAGGGTTTCGGGAACGACGGCATCCGGGCCACGCCGCGCCCGGAGCTGCAGCCGCTGTTCAAGGAGTCGCTCGCCGGCACCTGCCTCGACCACCTCTACAAGGGACTGCTCGAGGCGCACGGCAACGACGAGGCGGGCACGGACCGCGAGGCGGGGCACGACAAGATGTGGTACGCGATCCGCGACGCCGCGCTCGATCACCCCGCCGTCATCCCCGACATGTTCGAGAACCTGCCCATCGCCCCGCCGCCGGGGTACAGCGGGCCGGCCAAGCCGGCGCCGGAAGCGATCGGGGTCGGGGAGCTGAAGCTCCTCTTCCCCACCTTGGATCCCATGTTCGAGATTCTCCTGTCCGTGCTGGCGCAGATCCTGGTGATCGAGCTGATCGCCTACGGCACCTTCGCGTGGGCCAGGGAGGTGCTGAGCGACCCGCAGTGCTCCGCCGCGCCCGAGCTCGCGCCGCGCACGGTCGACTACATCCAGGCCGACGAGGGAATCCACGTCGCCTATCTGCAGTGTGCCCTGGCCGAGACGCGCGCCCGCACGCTGCGTGCCCAGGACGGCAGCGAGATTGCGGGGGCCACCGTGGTCGATGCGATCTGCGGCAAGATTCTGGGAAATCAGAAGGGAGCCCGCCGCGATCGTATGCTGGTCTATCGCATGAACCAGATCCGCGACGAGCTCGCGGCTCACCCCGACGGCGCGAGGATCCTGGCCGAGTTCGAGAAGCTCGGTCCCGTTCCGACGGCGTGATTCCAGAGACGCTGCGCGAGCACGAGAGACGACATGAACGACAACACGCCAATTCTGATCGGTAGCGGCCAGTACACCCAGCGAGACGTCGAACCGGCGCAGGCGAAGGAGCCGCTGTGGATGATGGCCGAGGGCGCGCGGCGCGCGGCGGCGGACGCCGGCGCCGACGAGCGGTTGCTGGCGCGCCTCGACCACGTCGCCGTCGTCAACATCTTCGGCTGGCACTACGGCAACCCGCCGCGCGCGCTGGCGCAGCAGATCGGCGCGCGGCCGGCGGGTGAGGTCTACACCACCCTCGGCGGCAACACGCCGCAGTTCCTGGTCAACGAGACCGCGGCGGAGATCGCCGCCGGCAAGATTCGCTTCGCGCTGCTGGCCGGAGCCGAGGCGGTGTACACGGTGTCGCGGGCGCGCCGCGCCGGCGTGCAGCTGGACTGGAGTTCCGGGGCCGACGGCTCGCCGCGGACGGTCGGCGAAGATCGCGCCGGCACGACCGACCACGAGGTGGCGCACGGGATGATGCTGCCGACGTCGATCTACCCGCTGTTCGAGAACGCCCTGCGGGCTCACTACGGCCTCGACCTCGCGGCGCACCGCGACCATTTGGGGCGTCTGTGCAGCTCCTTTTCCCGGGTGGCGGCGCAGAACCCGTACGCCTGGTTCCGCCAGGAGCGCAGCGCCGAGGAGATCACCACCGTCACGCCGCAGAACCGCATGATCGGGTTTCCCTACCCGAAATACATGAACGCGATCATCGACGTCGATCAGGCGGCCGGCGTGCTGATGACCTCGGTGGCGGGGGCGCGCGAGCTGGGCATCGACCCGTCGCGCTGGATCTACCTGTGGGGCTGCGGTGACGCCCACGACCTCTGGTTCGTCTCCGACCGGGTGAACTACTTCAGCTCGCCCGCAATCAAGCTGGCGGGACGGAAGGCGCTGGCGATGGCCGGCATCGACATCGCCAGCGTCGACTACTTCGACCTCTACAGCTGCTTCCCTTCCGCCGTGCAGATCGGGCGCGATATGCTGGGTATTCCCGCCGACGATCCGCGGGAGCTGACGGTGACCGGCGGCCTGGCGTACCACGGCGGGCCGGGGAACAACTACACCATGCACGGGATTGCGACGATGATGAGCAAGCTGCGCGAGCGGCCGGGCAGCAAGGGGCTGGTGACCGGTCTCGGCTGGTACGCCACCAAGCACTCCGCCGGCATCTACAGCAGCGCGCCGAAAGAGGGCGCGTTCGTGCGCGAAGATCCGCATGCGTATCAGCCGTTGCTCGACCGCGAAGCTCACCCCGAGTTGGTCCACGAGCCGAGTGGGCGCGGCACGGTCGAGACCTACACGGTCCTCCACGATCGGGACGGAGCGCCCGTGCGCGGCGTGATCATCGGCCGCTTACCCGACGGCCGCCGCTTCCTCGCCAACACGCCCGCCGACCGTGACGTGCTGGAGTCGCTGATGACGCGCGAGGGTGTGGGGCGGAGCGGCAGCGTGTCGTCGGCCGAGGGCGTCAACACCTTCGTCCCGGAGTAGTGCTGTCCCGAGCAACCGACGGCCGCGCCGATGGAGCCATGCAGCGAGCCGGAGCTGGCGACGTTTCCGATAGGGTTCGAGAAGTTCCACCGCCGCTCCTTCGTCAACTATCAGCTCAACCGGGCCTACGCGCTCGGCTACGCGCAACGGGACGAGCTTCACTCTGCGGCGGCGCGGATCCGGTCGCAGGGCGACTGCGTGACCGTCTTCGAGGAGCTGTCCCGACAAGCCGAACGGGACGGCCGGCTGCGCAACGCGACGAGCTATCTTCGGGTGGCCGAGTTCTTCACGCCGCCTCGCTCGCCGGAGAAGGTGCGGCGCTACCGCCGCTACCGGCAGCTCTTCCACGCGGCGTTCGGTGGGGGCGGGGTGGTGCGCCACGACATCGCGTATGCCGGCGGCAGCTTGCCCGCGTACCGGTACCCGGCGCTGGGCGCGCCGTCGCGCGGAGCCGTGCTCTTGCACGGCGGGTTCGACTCGTTGATCGAGGAGTTCTTCGCCATCTGGCAACGCATCGCCGTGGCCGGATTCGACGTCGTCGCCTTCGAAGGTCCCGGGCAGGGAGGAGCGCGCGCTGTGAGCGGGCTAACGTTCGACCACGACTGGGAGAAGCCGGTCGGCGCCGTCCTGGATCACTTTGCGCTCGGCTCGGCCGGCCTTGTCGGCATCTCGATGGGCGGGTACTGGGCCTTGCGCGCGGCGGGTCGCGAGCCGCGCATCGATCGAGTCGTGTCCTGGCCGCCGGTGTACGACTGGCTCCATCGCGTTCCCCCGCTCCTGCGTGGCGCCACGCGCGCGATGTTGCGACGCCGGGGCTTCATGCGCTGGAGTGTCCGCGTGCGCGCACGGCTCTTCCCGACGCTCCGCCAGGTGGTCGACCAGACTCTGTACCTCGTTGATAGCGAAGACCCGGTGGATGTCGTCGACTGGTTCCTCGGGATGAACGCGACCCACCTGGCCAGCCACCGCGTCGAGCAAGACGTCCTGCTGCTGTGCGGCGAGCACGATGCCTTCCAGCCGCCCGTGCTGACCCGGGCGCAAGCCGCCGCCCTCACCGCCGCTCGCTCGGTTGCGGTGCGCACCTTTACCGAGAAGGAGCACGCGGACCAGCACTGCCAGATGGGCAATCTCGATCTCGCCTGCCGGGTGGTGACCGGCTGGCTCCGCGACCCCGGTCCGCTTCCCCTGAACGGATCGTGACCTCGTTCAGTACCGGCGCTGGGAAAAGGGGATAAGTCCAATTTGAGCCAGCTGCGCTGCGGCGCGCGAGCGGCGCACGGGGCCGACGGACACTCTCCTATTCCTCGCGCTCGCGTAGGATCAGCTCCATGGTCTTGCGGGCGCTGTTGCCGACAACCCGCGAGCAATGGTTCATCATTCCCTGCTCCATCGCCTCGGCCAGCTGTTTCGGGTCGAGCAGATTGAATGACCTGCCCATGAGTCGCTCTTGGATCTCGCGGCAGCGGCAGGATCCGTAGCGGGTGATGAAGTCCTGGTGCAACTCGCTGGCGAGTTGGTACGACTTCATGGCGGCGAACGGATCACTGAACTCCTCGCGCTTGCGCCCGTGAGCCAGACCGAGGACCATGACGCCCCCGGTCAGGGCGCCGCACGAGCCATCGGTGGTGAGCCCGACACCGTCGGCCAACCCGCTGGCGGCGCGAAACACGTCGTCGGCTTTGATGTCCAGGGTGTCGAGCAGCGCAGCCACCGTAGACTGCGCGCAGCCGGTGCAGCGCCGCTCATTGTCGCGAGCGCGCTCAAACACGGCATCCAGAACGTCTTGCGACACTCCATCTTCTTTCGGCGTCATGACATCCTCCCGCTTATGCTTGCGACGTGTCCGCTGCAACGGATGGTTGGGCGTCGTCCGTGACCGCAGCCCGGTACTCTCGCTCCATCACCTGAAGAAAGCTTCGCATCTCATCGGGCGACCTTAAGTGATGAACCTGTTTAGTCGAAGCCGCATCGGCCACAAGCTGCCGATAGCGCGGAGTCAAATGGCGATTGCAAAGCCCGACCACACGGTAGCTGTCCAGCGTACTGCTCCAAATGGGGCTGTTTTCCGGCCACCCCGCTGGATTCACGAAGAGTCCCTTGATGAGGCGTTTGGTTACCCATCTGTAGTGAGTAAACAGCGGGAGATCTATGTAGATCAAGGTGTCAGCCGCGGCAAATCGTTCCCAAGCGGAACGAACGCAACCGAAGCCGTCGATAATCCACTGGTCCCGCATCAGGAGCTCCGCGTGTGCTTTCAGATACTCGTCGTGTGGGACCTTATCGCCTCCGCGCCTGTACTGGATGGTATCCAATGGATACAGCGGTAGACGCGTCAGCTCCGCCACCCTCTTGGCCAATGTCGACTTTCCTCCCGCGGCATTGCCAAACACTGCCACCTTGTCCATGCGGCGGAGTCTGTGAGTACGGCGATTGCTCATGACGTCAACGCCCGAGCTTCAGCGGCGCGCGTCTTTCCCGCGCGGCCGCTGCAAGCGGATGTTCGACGCGGGGGTGATCACAGAAGCCTCCTGAATTTCTCCTCCGTCAGGCCAGCATCGCGGACGATCCCGCCCATTGTGAACGCATTTACAGGGTCGTGGCGTGGAATCGTGATGATTCGTTTGCCGTCGGTCATGACGATATGCTTCGCCCCCTCGCGGGCCACGTGGAACCCCGCCCGCTCGAGTGCCCGCACGGCGCGCCGATGCGCCACGCCTGCGATGCCTGGCACGACCCGTCAGACCGCAACGTCGATTTCGCGGCTTTCGCCGCCGGCCAGTTGTTCATCGACGACGGCAAGATACTCGCGGATCGCGTCGGCGATATTGGCCAACGCCTCCTGCTCCGTCGCCCCTTGTGACCAGCAGCCTGGTAGGCCCGGAACCGACACGGCAACGCCCTCGTCACTTCGTTCCAGCCGTACGCGGTATTTCATGGCGCGAAGATACTCCTTGGTGCGCTGCGAGTCGACTACAATTTGGCTGCCGAATGAAATCGGTATACCAAGCCAGAGCCAGCAGCCTAACACAAGCAGACATCGTCTTCCTTCTACCGCCGAAAGCGCTGTGTCTTCAAGCGAGTGAAGTCTGCAGCGTCACAAAAGGCCTGTTGCGTTAGCCTGCGAAGATTCGCAGGCTAACACATCCAACATGCGGCCAGGCGACCACAGCAAATTGCCGCTCGAGGTGTCGCGCCACGCCGATCCCCACACGATCGGGATCCGGCCGCTCCGAATGACGCTTGCGTTGGGAAAAGGGGATAAGTGCAATTTCGGCCAGGTGCGCTGCGGCTCGTGCGAGCGGCGCACGGGCTCCATCGGAATCCGGTGGCCCACTTATTTCTGACCCCGTCGGGGACAACACAAGGCGTCGGCTGCGCGCGTGATTTCCACCCGGCAGCAGCACGTCCACCCGGCAGCAGCACGCGGAGGTTCGGCACGCGATCACAGAAGCCTCCGGAACTCGACAAACGAATGTAGAAGAGCGACTCGTGTCAGATCGGCGCCGCTCTGGTACAAGCGACGCGTGCCCGGAGCCGAGCCGTTACGCATCGAAGCGGACAGTCATCCGTTCGTCCGCAACCCCCACCGCACGCTGATCGCGCTGTCGCTGCCGGTGCTGCTGTCGCTCGTCGCCGAGCCGCTGACCGGCCTGGTGGACACGGCTTTCGTTGCCCGTCTCGGAGCCGTACCCCTGGCCGCGCTCGGCGTGGCCACGGTGCTGCTGTCGAGCGTGTTCTGGATCTTCAACTTCCTCGGCATCGGCACGCAGACCGAGGTGGCCCGCGCCGAGGGGCCGGGAAGCGCGTGCGAGCCGGGATGTGAGGTTTCGGGCGATGGCTCTCGCCGTTCTCCTGGAAACCTGCTGGTGCTGCTGGCCTGGCTAGCCAGATGCGCTGCGGCCTTGACGGGTTCAGGCGCGATGATTTAGGAGATGCGTCGCGATCGGCGGTCATCCCCATTTCGGTAGGGCCAGGCCGGTCAGCCGGAAGGGGGATTCGATGACGCGAACCGCACCCAACTCACGGTTTCACGGCGTAGCGACCGGGCTGATGGCGTTGGCGATGGCCGCGGGCGCGCAGGCGGCGACGACGACGATCGCGGTCGACAGCACGGCACAGGAAGTACCATTCGTCACCAACGCCAATTGCACCTTGGGCGAGGCGATTCGCGCGGCGAACACCGATGCCGCCATTGACAACTGCACCAGCGCCAATTTCGGAACCGGTGGCCCGTTCGTCATCGAGCTGGCCGCCACCACGTACACGCTGACGCAGCCGGAGAACATGTCGGTCGGCCCGACCGGGCTGCCGGAGATCACCAGCGCCATCACGATCGACGGCAACGGCGCGATCATCGAGCGGTCGTCGGCGATGGGCATGCCGAAGTTTCGAATCTTCACCATCCTCGCCCCGGCGGGTACGCTCGTGCTGAAAGACGTTACCCTGCGCAACGGCCTGGCACTCGGCGACAACGGGGTCAATCCGGGAGGTGGCGGCAGTGCCGGCCTCGGCGGAGCCATCTTCAACCAGGGCACCCTGACGCTGGAGCGGGTGACGTTGCAGGGCAATACCGCCTTCGGCGGCCAAGGGGGCGGCGCCTCTGGAGGCATCCCGGAGGCCGACGTCCTTCCGCCCGGGTTCGGTGAGGGCGGCGCCCCCGGCATGGCTGGGGGCTTCGGTGGTGGCGGCGGCGGGGGAGGCTTCCCGGGCGGGTTCGGCGGCGGCTTTGGCGGCTCGAGCAGCGGTGGCGGCGGCTTCGGTGGCGGCGGTGCGCTGTTCAATGACTCCGGCAGCGCGACGCTCATCAACTGCACGGTTTCGGGCAACCTGGCGCAGGGTGGTGGCAGCGGCGGTGTGGGCGAAACGGGGGCCGGCTACGGCGGCGGCCTCTTCAACCTCAACGGCACGCTCACGCTGCGCAACAGCACCATTGCCAACAACAGCGCGGTCGAGGGCCTGGGCGGCACCGGCAACCTCGCCCACGCCAAGGGTGGCGCGCTCTACAACCTCGGCGATCACAGCGCCGCCGCCGGGAGCGATGGGACCGAAACCGCCACGGTCACCGTCGTGAACTCCATTCTCGCCGATACCCCGAGCGCCAAAACCGACTGCGAGAACGTCACCACGGCCGGCGGCGTGGTCGCCATGGATGGCAGTGCCAGTCTGATCGAGAGAAGAGGCACGTGCAGCTTCAGCAGCGGCTCCTTCCTCGAGCTGGATCCGCAGCTCGCGGCGCTCAGTCTCAACGCACCGGGCATCACGCCGACGCAGGCGTTGATGCCGGGCAGCCCCGCCCTCAGCGCCGGCCATACCGGAATCGCCGACGGTATATCGCCAGATTGCGAGCCAACGGACCAGCGCGGCGTGCCCCGGCCGCAACCGAGCGGGGCCTGCGATATCGGAGCTTACGAGCTTGGTCTCGATGGCGACCCGTGCGGAACCGACAGCGAGTGCGGCGCCGGCCATTGCGTCGACGGCGTGTGCTGCAACACCGCCTGTGGGTGCGGGACGTGCAACATCGGCATCAGTCTGGGTTTCTGTACGGACCCGTATCCCGCCGACTCGCCCGGCGACCCGAGCTGCGCGCCCTATGTCTGCGACGGCACTTCCACGGAGTGTCCGAGCCGTCTCGGCGAGTCGTGCACGGTAGCCGACACGTGCGGCAGCGGCTTCTGCGTCGACAGCGTGTGCTGCGAGTCGGCCTGCTCCCAAGACGGGTTCGCCTGCAATCTGCCGGGCAGCGAGGGGCTATGCCGCGCGCCGCAAGGCGTACCGGTGCTGTCGGCGTCCGCCCTCGCGCTGCTGGTGCTGGCCCTGTCCGCGCTCGCTGCCCTCGCCATGCGTCGCCGTCGGCGGGCGTGAGCGGCATCCTGAGCTGGTGCGCGAGCCCCAAGGATCTGGCGCGATCGAAACCTACTCCGTGCCACACGATCGCGGGGGGGCGCGCCGGTGCGCGGTGGGATCATCGCCCGCCTGCCGGGCGCGGAACCTTCAGGGAAGTGTCGGTGCACACTGCCCGCCCAGATGACCCCAGCCAGCAAACACGGGAAGCCTTGAGGTGGAACGGGAGAAACCAATGGACCGGTTTGCCCGGTAAAGCATTCATCAGCCCAATGGAGTCCTTCACCACGGTCACGCCGTTCACTACAATACGCGGGATACCCGCCGTCACCACGCCAGCGCGGGTTGCAGGCTCCAACGGAGAGAATGGACCGGAACGCGAAGACAAACGTCCTGCTGGCAGGCCCTACCAGCTACCTGGGCCGGCGGCTGCTGCTCAGGCTCCTGGGGCGCCCGGATGTCCACCTGCGCGTCCTGGTCACGAATCGCCGCAGCCTGGGCGACGTCGCCGCGACGATCCCGGACATCGTCGAGGGGAATCCCTCCGATCCGGAGGTTCTCCGCAGGGCCGCCGAGGAGATGGACGTCGCCTTCTACCCGGTCGGCTTTGTCGCCACGGATCCCGAATTCGAGGAGCTCAGCAGGGTGTTCCCGGCGCTGTACCGCGACGCCTGCATCGCCGCGGGGGTGCGGCGCATCGTGCATCTGGGACCCGCCAGCCGGAGCGCGGACGGCAACGAATCGCTGGCCGGTCTGCTCGGCGTCGGCGAGACGCTGAGTGCCTGCCCCGACCGGATCGAGAGCGTCTGGTTCCGCGCCGGCCTCCTCCTCGGATCAGGTAGCCTGCTCTTCGAGGCGCTGCACAACATAGTGCAGAAACTCCCCGTCCTCCTGACGCCGCGATGGATGGAGGCGAAGTTCGCCGCGATCGGCGTCCGTGACGTGCTCGATTACCTGATCCACGCGATCCACGTTCCCCTCGACGGCTCAGTCGAGGTCGAGATCGGGTTCGAGCCGCGGAGTTTCCGGGCCATGCTCGCCGACACCGCGTCGGCCATGGGGCTCCCGAGGATCTTCGTCCCCGTCCCGCTCCGGGCCAAGCGGATTTCGCCGGTTCTCCTGATGCTGTTGACCCCGTTTTCCATCCGCCTGGCAAGGCTCCTTCTCGACATGGTCGGCACGCTGGGGGAGGCCGGCGGCGATATATCCACGGAGACGGCCAGGCGCCTCTTCCCCGCGGTCGAACCGGCGCCTTTCGGTGTTGCCATGGCCCGCGTGATCGAGGCGATCGAGCAGGAGCAGGTGGTCAGCCGGTGGACCGACAGCATCGGGATGATCTCCCGCTCCAACGTGGACGAGGAGATGTCCCGGTCGGTGTTCCGCGACATCCGGCGGGAGGGCTTCGGGACGATCCCGCCCGAAAAGATCTTCCGCGCAGTCACGTCCATCGGAGGGAAGCACGGCTGGTTCAGCTTCGACCTGCTCTGGCGGATCCGCGGGCTGATGGACAAGCTCGCCGGCGGGTTCGGGAACTCGGTCGGCCGCCGGACAGAGGCGGACCTGCGGGTGGGAGACGTCCTGGACGTCTGGCGGGTGATCGACCTGCAGGAGAACCGGAGACTCCTCCTTGCGGCCCAAATGAACACGTTCGGGAAGGCCTGGCTCGAGTTCCGGATCGAGGGGAACACGTTGATCCAGACCGCCTACCACTACCCCAAGGGGCTGATGGGACGGCTCTACTGGTACTCCATGCTGCCGTTCCACGCCTTCATCTTCCCGGACATGATCCGGAGCATCATCCGCGAGGCGGCGGCCTGAAATGACGCACGAGCGCGCGTGAGCGCCTTGCTTCGGCGCCCTTCGGGGACTGTCGATCTTCTCGAGCGTCGGGGTTCCCCCCTTTGGAAAAGGGGGG
>CAZYMF010000110.1:0-13512 GCA_964648215.1 uncultured Binatia bacterium (SeqCode)
GCTGCACTCGCGCTCGCCCAGATGGCTGACCGCGCCCGAGCCGTCACCGACGATCTGGACCTCGATGTGCCGGGCGGTCGCCATCAACTGCTCGACGTACACGTCGGCGTTGCCGAAGGACTGCAGCGCCTCGGACCGGCAGCGGGTATACGCTTCGTCGACTTCGTCGAGCTTGGCGACCGCCCGCATGCCGCGGCCGCCGCCGCCGGCGATGGCCTTGATCATCATCGCGCCGCCTTTCCCCAGCGACGAGAAGAACTCCCTGGCTTGCGCCAGCGTCACCGCTGCCGCCGTACCTCTGAGCACCGGCACGCCGCAGCTCTCGGCCAGGGCGCGAGCCCGCGCCTTGTCGCCGCACAGGGCGAGCGTCTCCGCGGTGGGGCCGACGAAGGTGACGCCGGCCGCCGCGCAGCGCGCGGCGAAGTCGGCGTTCTCGCTCAGAAAGCCGTAGCCGGGATGAATCGCGTCGCAGGCGCACTCGCGGGCAACGGCGAGGATCTGCTCGCCATCGAGGTAGGCGGCGGCCCCGGCGCCGCGCAGCGGGTGAGCCCGATCGGCCCGGCGCGTGTGCAACGAGTGGACATCGTCCGCGGAGAAGACGGCGACGGTGCGGATGCCGAGCTCCGCCGCGGCGTGCAGGATGCGGACGGCGATCTCGCCTCGGTTGGCGACCAGAAGGCTGTTCATGCCGAGCTTTATGGACGATGTCGGCGGCGCGTTCCAGCCCCGAGACCCTGGGAGGCCCTTGCTTCAGCTCGGGCACTGGCCTACACGGAATCAACGACCGGCGTTTCTCATTCCGCCACCCCACCAGGAGGAAAGCACATGATCAAGCTCTATGGAGTTCCCGGCTCGCGCGCGATGCGCTGTCTGTGGATGCTGGAAGAGCTCGGCATTCCCTACGAGAACATCAAGACCAACTTCGCCACCGGGGAGACCCGGAAACCGGAGTACCTGAAGATCAACCCCAACGGGCACATCCCCGCGTTGCAGGACGGCGACCTGACGCTGTGGGAGTCGCTGGCCATCAATCTCTACCTCGCGCGCAGGTACGACAAGGACCTGTGGCCCAAGACGATCGCCGGCGAGGCGCACACGTTCAAGTGGAGCCTGTGGGCGATGACCGAGGCCGAGGAGCCGCTGTTGACGACGCTGCTGAACCGGATGTTCCTCCCCGAAGCCGAGCGCGACAAGGCGAAGGCCGACGACGCGGCGACGCGCTTCGAGGTGCCGTTGAAGGTGCTCGACGGCGAGCTGGCGGGCAAGAGCTACCTGGTCAGCGACGGCTTCTCCGTCGCCGACCTCAACGTCGCCTCGGTCATCGGCTGGGCCCCCATGGCCGGAATCGATCTCGGCGCGGCCGCCAACGTCGCCGCGTGGATGAACCGCTGCACCGCGCGGCCGGCGTTCGGCAAGGCCATGAGCATGATGGGGTAGGGGGCCGGCGCCGCCGGTTGCAACGGCGGCGCTCCTCTGCCATCAGCGGAACATGACAATCTACGACCTGACGGCAAAGTCCATCGACGGCCAGGAACGCCCGCTGCGCGACTACCAGGGCAAGGTGCTGCTGGTCGTGAACGTCGCCTCGCAGTGTGGGTTGACGCCGCACTACGCCGGCCTCGAGGAGCTCTACGAGAGCTTTCGCGACCGCGGCCTGGTGGTGCTCGGCTTCCCGTGCAACCAGTTCGGCTCGCAAGAGCCCGGCAGCGAAGGGGAGATCAAGAAGTTCTGCGAGACCCGTTTCGGGGTCACGTTTCCGATGTTCGCCAAGGTCGACGTCAACGGCCCCCAGCGCCATCCGCTCTACGCCCTGCTGACCGAGCAGGCGACCGAGCCCGACGGCCCCGGCGACATCCAGTGGAACTTCGCCAAGTTCCTCGTCGACCGCAGCGGCAACGTTGCCGCCCGCTTCGCTCCGGCGACCAAGCCGGTGTCCGACGAGATCGTCGCCGCGATCGAGAAGCTGCTGTAGGCGACTCGAGTGAAGGTCGTTAGGTTGTTGCGTTGTTAGGTTGTTCGACCGTTCAGACCAACAACGACCTGACAACGAACAGCCTGCCCCTGGTCGGGTGTTCCAGGCGAACGAGAGGGAGGCTCTCCGCTTCCCCGCGCCTGCTACCGTAGCAGGTCCGCGGCGCGTTCGAACGTCCAGAACGCGGCGAGCGAGCCCATCGTGTATACGGGTACGCGGCCGACCCACGCGGCCAGCGCCGGGGCCCGCCAGGTCAGCGCGTAGCGGGCGGCGAGGATGGTGGCCACGAAGGCGAGCTGGCCCGCCTCGATCCCCACGTTGAACGAGGCCAGGGCAACGGGTAGATCGGCGTACGGCAGGCCGGTGCTCTGCATCGCGGCGGCGAAGCCGAGGCCGTGCAGCAGCCCGAAGCTGAACGACATCAGCCACGGATAGCGCCGCAACAGCGTCTCCTGGTCCGGATCCCGGGCGAGCTCGACGGCCAGAACCAGGACGCTGAGCGCGATCGCCAGCTCGGTGGGCCCCTGCGGTGGCCGCACGAAGTCGAGCACCACCAGCGACAACGTCACGCTGTGGCCCACCGTGAACGCGGTGATCGTGGCCAGGAGCAGGCGTCGCGTCCGCGCCAACAACAGTAGGCCGAAGACGAAGAGCAGGTGATCCATGCCGCTGAGGATGTGCCCGACGCCGAGCTCGACGTAGCCGCGCACGACCGACCAGGGATGGGGCTGACCCGGGACGACGAAGCTCGGCCGCCGCGCGGAGAGGAGGCTCGTCACCGTCCGGCCGTCGCGCAGCGTGACGCGCACGACCACGGTGGCGCTGTCGGGCAGGCCGTCGACCCGGACTGCCGCTCCCACCAGGCCGCCGGGACCGCACGCCGCGGTCCAACGCGTGCGCACGCTGATCGCGTCGACGCCGATCTCGGGTGCCGTGAGAGGGTGGCAGCGCGCGGGCAGCACGGGTCTCGGGTTCGCCCCCGGCACCCGTACCTTCGAGGTTTTCCACGCCACCTCGACGCGCCCGCCGGCGACCTCGCGGACGTCGAGCAGTGACGGCGCCAGCGGATGCGCGAACGCCACACCCGCCCACGCCAGCGTCATCGCGAGGGCTACCGGAGCCTGCCAGCGGCGCATTCGGCTCAGATACAACACGGGAGGAAAAGCTCCAAGGGCCAAGGTGCAAGACTCAACGACCGGGCCGCCCTGGCTTGCCCCTTGACGCTTGCACCTTGCCGCTCTTCTTTCCTTGCCATCCGGCCGAAAGTGTGCGACTCCGGCCGCAATACGGGAGGGTTCGGTGTTGGGCAAAACCCAGGCGATCCGACGGCGTGGTGTCGGCCGGCGGGGGCGGCGGGGCATCGTGGCGGCCGCGCTCCTCTGCCTGACCGGATGTGGCAGTGGCACGGCACCACCGGAGCAACCGGCGGACGCCGGGGCGCCGTGGCAGCGCACGGAGACCCGCGAGCCGTGCGCCGAGTACAGCCCGCAGCGCGCCGCGTACTTCGGCGAGCTGCACGTGCACACCGTGTACTCGGCCGACGCCTACATCTACGGCACCCGCGCCAATCCGCGGGATGCCTATGCCTTCGCCCGCGGCGCCGTCATCGCTCTGGCCGACGACAACGAGGAGCAGACGCGCACGGCGCGGCTGGAGCGGCCGCTGGACTTCGCCGCGGTCACCGACCACGCCGAGTTCTTCGGCGAGATACGGCTCTGCTCGATGCCGACGTCCCTCGTATTCGATGACCCGTTGTGCAGCCTGGTGCGCCGCGTGGACTCGCCGGCCGATCAGTCGGGGGCGAAATTCTCCTGGCTGACGTCGCTCAACCTCTTCGCGCCGCCGCCGTCGCTGCAGTTCTGCTCGACGCCGGGGGTGGACTGCGACGCGGCCGCCGTCTCCGTCTGGCAGGACATCCAGGCGGCCGCCGAGGAGGCGTACGATCGGACCTCCGCGTGCACGTTCACCACCTTCATCGGTTACGAGCACACCAGCAGCCCGGCCGGCCGCCATCTCCACCGCAACATCATCTTCCGCAACGAGCACGTTCCGGCCTTCGCCGCCAGCCACCTGGAGACGGCGCAGGACGGCATCCCGCAGGGAGTTTGGAAGGCCGTCGAGCGCGACTGTCTCAACGCCGGCACCGGCTGCGAGGCGATCATCATCCCGCACAACTCCAACCTGAGCGGCGGGCTGCAGTGGCAGGACCCCGCCGACGCCAAGGAGGCGCAGGAGCGGCAGGACCTCGAGCGTCTGGTCGAGATCCATCAGGTGAAGGGAAACTCCGAGTGCCGCTTCGATCGCCTCGCCCATGCCGGTGCCGGCACCGCGGACGAGCAGTGTACCTTCGAGCAGGATCCCCACGCCGACGAGTTCCCTCTCGATCAACCGCCGCCCATCGACCAGTACCCGCAGCGCAACATGGTGCGCAACGCGCTCAAGGACGGCTTGAAGCTGGAGCAGGAGATCGGCGTGAATCCGTTCAAGCTCGGCTTCGTCGGTAGCACCGACAACCACAACGCCACCGCCGGCGCCACCGAGGAGAACGGCTGGCAGGGCGCCGCCGGCAACAACGATTCCAGCCCGGCGCGCCAGATCGGGCTGCAGATCCGCACCAACCCGGGCGGCCTGGCCGCGGTGTGGGCCGAGGAGAACTCGCGCGATGCGATCTTCTCCGCCCTCAAGCGGCGCGAGACCTACGCCACCAGCGGAACCCGCCCGCTGGTGCGTTTCTTCGCCGGCGACTTCGCCGGGCTCGGCTGCGACGCCCCCGACTTGATCAAGCAGGCCTATGCGCGCGGCGTGCCCATGGGCGGCGACCTGCCGTCGCGAAAGAGCCCGGAGAGCCCGTACTTCCTGGCCTGGGCGACGAAGGATACGGGAACCAGCGACGCGCCGGGGGCCGACCTGCAGCGCATCCAGATCGTCAAGGGCTGGGTGGACGCCGCCGGTGCGACGCACGAGAAGGTGTTCGACGTGGCCGGCAGCGCCGACACCGGCGCCGGCGTCGATCCGCAGACCTGCAACCCGACCGGGACCGGCTTTCGCGAGCTGTGCGCGGTCTGGACCGACCCGGCATTCGATCCGCAGCAGCGGGCGTTCTACTACGTGCGCGTGCTGGAGAACCCGACGTGCCGCTGGAGCACGCGCGTGTGCAAGAGCGTTGGCGTCGACCCGTTTGCCGCCGACTGCGACAGCCAGGCGGCCGCGGTCGGCGGCGACTTCGCCAACTGTTGCCTCGACGAGAGCAACGACCCGTTCATGTCGCCGATTATCCAGGAACGGGCGTGGACCTCGCCGATCTGGTATCGGCCGTTGTGAGAAACAAGTCGATAGTCGATAGTCGACGGTTGAAGGTCGGGGCGGGGTTGCGCCGCTTCGGACGCTCTCCCGTCGTTCACTTCCTGGCGATCGGCGGCATACTCTTCGTGCTGGCCGGGGAGCGTGCGGCGCTGCCGACGTTCACGGCCCGCGCGCCGATCGTGTTCACGGCGGCCGACGTCGAGCGGCTGCGGCGCGGGTGGATGCAGCAGTTCGGCTCCGCTCCGTCGGCAGCGACGGAGGCCCACCTCGTCGACGCGGCCATCGACGAGGAGGTCCTCTACCGCGAGGCGCTGGCGCTCGGGCTCGACCGCCGCGAGGGGGTGATCCGCGACCGCCTGGTGCGACTGGCGCGCTTCGTCGACGAGAATCTGCCCGAGGATGCCGCGGCTTCGGAGGCCGCTGCGCGCCAGCTCGGGCTCGATCGCCACGATCTGGTGATTCGCCGCCACCTGGTGAACAGCATGCGCCTGGCGCTCGCCGCCCCCGGCCCGTCGGATCAGCCGACCGCGGCGCAGCTCGCCGCCTACTATGACCAGCACGGCGACGAGTACCGACAGCCGGCGCGGGTCCGCTTCGTTCACGTGTACTTCAGTCGCGAGCGTCGCGGGGATCGGGCGGACGCAGACGCTCGGCGGCTGCTCGACGAGCTGAGGAGCGAAGCCATCGCACCGGAGGAAGCAGCGCGGCAGGGCGATCCGTTCATCCGCGGAGCGGTCGTCGGGCCGGCGCCGGCCACGGAGATCGAGCGTCTGTTCGGCGCCGACTTCGCCACGGCCATCGTGCATGCCGCGCCGCACGTCTGGGTCGGCCCGATTGCTTCGGGCTACGGCCGGCACCTGGTCTGGGTGGACGAACGGATCGTAGCGGGGCGACCGCCGCTTGCCGAGGTGCGCGGCCGGGTGTTGCACCAGCTGCTGCACGAGCGCGAGCAGCAACGCCTGCGTCGGCGGCTGGCCTCGATCCGCGCCCGCTACCAGATCGTGGTGGCAGGCGCGAAGCATCGCTAGCAAGCTCCTTCCCCAACCGCGTAACCGCCCAACCCCTAACCGCTTCGTTTCTTCGGCGCCGTCATCCCATGGGCGTCGGCGACGAGATCGGCCACCTCGTCCCAATCGACGTCGACGTCGAGCCGTACGCCGATCCAGCCCTTGTGGCCGACGTAGGGCGGGACGAAGAAGCGTTTCGGCGCGGCGCCGACGAGGATCTCCTGTGCTCCGGGCGGCGCCTTGCACCACAGAGCCACGCGGCCGTCGCCGTGGTGATTGTCGGTGAACATGGCGAACATCTTGTCCCGCACCCGGAAGGTCGGCTCGCCCCACGCGATCTTCTCCGTGGCCTCGGGTAGAGCGAGGCAGACGGCGCGCAGGCGCCGCAAGATGGCGCTGTCGGCCGGCGTTCGCACCACGCTGATCTTCGGCGCCGGTTTCTTCGCTGTGGGCGCGCGCCGCCGCGGGCGCCCGCGAGCTCGATTGGTCGTACTCATGCGAATGCCTTACTACATTCGTCCCCAGCCCCGGTAACGTTTCCAACCCTAACCGCCGGCCCCCTAAACCGCGTAACCCCCCGGCGTCTGATCAGTGCTTGGCTTGCGCCGCTCGCTTCTTCATCTCCTCGGGCGCAACGTCTTCCTTGTGCGTGGCGATGTACCATACGTGCCCGAAGGGATCGGTGATGCCGCCGGAACGGTCGCCGTACCACTGATCCTGGAGCGGCAGCAGCTCCTTGGCGCCGGCGGCGATGGCCCGGCGGAACACGGAGTCAGCATCGTCGACGTACAGATAGATGTGCACCGGCGAGCCGCCCCGCGCCTGCGGCCCGCGCCACTCGGGAAACTCGTGAAACTCGTCGGCGATCATGAACGGCGAGTCGCCGATCTTGATCTCCGCGTGCCGCACCTTTCCGGTCGGCTCGGCGTGGCGCATGAGCTCGGTGGCTCCGAACGCCTTCTTGTAGAAATCGATCGCCTCCGCGGCCCCCTGGATGATCAGGTAGGGCGTTGCCGTGTGAAAGCCGTCGGGAACGGGTTTTACCTTAGTAGATGTCATCGAGTCCTCCTGTCTAGAGCGGGTGACGATCGGAGCGGTTAGCGGTTACGCGGTTAGGGTTCGCGGAAACGCGGCAAGTCCATTCCCACCGCCAACCGCATTCCTACACCCCATGTTTCATCGCGGATCCTCCGCCCAGGAAACCTCCGTCTCTCGCGGCGTGGCGAAGAGCTCGGCCACCGCCGGCTGCGGCTGCTGGCGGTGCCACAGGCCGCGCGGGCAGACGAAGACCGAGCCGGTGGGCACGGTGACGTGAACCGGCCCGTCGTCGGCGAGAACCGTGACCTCGATCTCACCGGCAAGGACGTGCAGCAGCTCGTCGCCGTCGGGATGGCGTTCCCACGGCGTCAGGCCGGAAAAGCGCATGACGCCGAGGCGGGATTGTTCGAGCCACGCCAGGCTGCGGACCGCGGCGGCGGCCTCGGCCCCGGTCGTGCGCGGCGTGATCGCCAGCTCGGGCAGATCGTCCAGCGCCGCGTTCACGTCGTAGGCGGCGAACGCGCGCGGGCGACTGCCGGATCGGGGCCGGGCGCGGCGCCGCGCCGCCGGGGCGGCGGAGTGCTCGGTGCCTCCCCCGGGCGTGGCGAAGAGCAGGGAGACGGGCGAGCGCGGCCGAAGCTGGTGCCACAGCCCCTGGGGACAGATGAAAATGGAGCCGGCGCCGGCCGTGGAATGAACGGGGCCGTCGTCGGTCAACGTGGTGATGTCGACCTCGCCCTCGAGAATGTGAAGCATCTCGTCGCCCGCGGGATGGCGCTCCCAGTGCGAGTGGGCGGAGAAGCGCGAGACGCCGACCGTGCACTGGTTCAGCGTGGCGAGGAACCTCATCGTCAGCTCGGGAAGATCGTGCAGGGCGGTCTCGATGTCGTAGGCCGCCAGCGTCGGACCGTGCGCCAGCTCGGCGAGGCGGGCCTCGATGTCCGCGAGAGTCGCCAGCGGCTTGCCGTAGCCGGGCGCCGCCGGCCAGCGCTCCGCCGCGGCCAGGAGAGTCGCCTTCAGCCGAGCGCGGAACGCCGCGTCCGGTGCGCCGCGCAGGTCGCCCGCGATACGCAGAAGAGCGACGAGGCGCGAATCCACCGGTGCCGGCGAGGTCTCGGGGTCCGCCATGAGAGCCTCCACCGCCTCGTCGAGCTGTTCGATCAAGCTGCGTCTAGCCATTCCTGTCACCCAACCGGGTCCGCAACGCTTGCAGGCCGCGGAACTGAAGCTGTTTGATGGCCCCCTCGCTGCGCCCGAGCTCGCGCGCGATGTCGCGGATGCTCCGGCCCTGGGCAAAGCGCAGGCCGATCACGCGGCGTTGATCCTCCGGCAGCAGGGTGACGAGACGGAACAGACGGGCGCGATGCTCGATCTCCTCCATGCTGGTCCCCTCGGGCTCGGTCGCCGCCGGCACGTTCTGCTCCCTGGCAAGCCGCTGTGCGTGGTCCGCTATCGCGTTGGCGGCGATGCGGAAGAGCCAGGCGGCGAACGGAGCGCCGCGCCACTCGAAGCGGGCGAGATTGGCCAGGGCGCGGTGGAAGACGTCCGCGGTGAGGTCCTGCGCCGTGCTGCGATCCCCCACCCGGCGCGCGATGAAGGCGTAGACGCGCTCGAAGTTGGCTTCGTACAAGCGGGCGAAGCGACTCGGATCCTGCTGCGCCGCCTCGATGAGGAGCCGCTCGTCCGGTTCCTGCTGCGCCTTCAAGAGGAGTCCTCCGCGGGCCATCTAACCATAGAAACCGGTGGTAGGGCCAAAAGGTTACGTGGGCTCGGCTGCCGACGGAAAATGAGGGGGAATTTACAACGCATAAAACGGATTGAACGGATTTTCGGAAGAGATGGTGGGCACGGCGTGGGGCAGTACCCGTAGGGCGAGTCGAGTCCCCAATCCGTTCAATCCATTTGATCCGTTGTAGTCATCTTCCGGGCATCGCACCGAGCTGCCAGTGGCGCACGGCCGGGATCGGGTGGAGGAGCATGAGCACGTTGAGCAGGAGGCTGTCGCGGATCCAGAGGGTGAGGGCCACCTCGAGGAGGATGACGAAGGAGACGGTGACGCGCGTCGGCAGGCGGGAGGCGAGGGCGAAGCCGAGCGCGCAGGCGAGGATGTCGCCGACCGAGTTGAGCACGCTGTCGCCGTAGTAGCCGAGGGCCATGGTGGCGGCGCGGTAGCGGTTGATCACCAGGCTCGTGTTCTCGAGGATCTCCCAACCCGACTCCGCCGTCACGGCGAGGAGGCCGCGGGCGCCCAGCGACAGCCGCCGAGCCACCAGGTGCAGCACGAAGTAGAGGAGAACGCCGTGCGTGACGTGGGTGAAGGTGTAGGGGTCGGTGAGCTGCTGCGAGGTGTCGGCACCCCAGGCGTCGCTGGTCCACAGCCTGATCGGGCCGCCGGTCCATCGCGGCGGCCGGCCCATGGCGAGCAGGATCATGGCCGCGGCGGCGATCACGATCGCGGCCGCAGCCACGAAGGCCCACACCGGAAGGCGGCGTATGCCGTGCGAGGATCTCATTGGCGACGAGAGCCCCTGATACGCCCGTCGGCGCCGGCGGACAAGCCTGCGAAGCTTGCGGTACCCGGGGCATCGCGGGCAGAATGTTCCTATTCCCAATTCGCGGGAAGCCGCCCTGGCCAGCCCAGCGGCTGTCTGCAGGCTGGTGGGGTACGCTTTCTGCTCGGCGGTGCGCGGGGGATCTATGTCCAGGGAGAAAGTGAAGAACGCTCGGGTTCGCGGAGCACGGGGAGACGCGCCGCCGCTGCTGCGGCCGATGTTGGAGACGATCGATTCGGCGATCCGTAACGGCAAGGACACCAATCCATTTCAGCGCGCCCCCGGGTTCGTGGCGCGAATGGCCCCGGTGGTCCGCACCGTCAATCGGTACTTCGGCACCGAGGTGCGAGGCTGGGAGAACGTGCCCGACGAGGGGCCGTTCCTCATCGTCGGTAACCACTCGGGGGGTGCCGAGCCCAACGACTTCTGGTTCCTGCTCGGCAAGTGGTTGCAGGAGCGAGGCCCCGAAGCGCCGCTCTACGCGCTGACCTACGATCTGCTCTTTGCGCCGCCGCTGGTGGGGACGTTGCTGCGCCGCCTGGGGGGAATTCCGGCCAACTGGCCCAACGCCCGCCGGGCGCTGCAACAGGGGGCTGCGGTCCTGGTCTTCCCGGGCGGGGACTACGAGGTGTTCCGTCCGTGGAGCGAGCGCAACCGCATCAACTTCGCCGGCCGGACTGGATTCGTCGAGCTGGCCATTGCCACGGGCGTCCCGGTGGTGCCGATGACCATCCACGGCGCGCATCAGTCCACCATCGTGCTTGCCCGCGGCCGCCGGCTGGCGCGGCTGATGGGAATCAGCGAGCTCCACGTCAACGTCTTCCCGTTCATCTGGAACATCCCCTTCGGCCTGACCCCGGCGTTCGTTCCTTCGGTGCAGCTACCGGCCAAGGTGACGGTCCAGATCGACAAACCCTTCGATTGGTCGCGCTACGGCCAGCGTCGCGGCCGAGACCCGGCCGTGGTGCGGCGCTGCTATGACCAGATCACGCGCCGCATGCAGAAGACGCTCGACGAGTTGGCGCGTGAGCACCCGTATCCGATCTTGAGTCGGATGAACGAGCTGCGACCGAGTCAGCTCCTCCGCGGTCTGCTCGGTGATTGAAAGTCTACTGAGGGGTTTACGACGGATTGAACGGATTGAGCGGATCGCAGAAGAGGCGACCGCCGGGTGAGTCGCGCGGCTGCTTGCCACTTGTAACTTGCGGTTCGTAGCGCCACGAAGAGAACGAGAAGAAGCCGAGACGCACCACTTTGGGTTCCCTCTCCTTACCAAGGAGCGGGGCAGGGTGAGGTTCGCGCCCCGATCACACGCAGCGGCGGACGTGAGCGAGCAGCGTGCGGAAGAGCCGGCCGCGCCGGAACGGGGCGAGGTGGCTGCCGCTGAACCAGTAGATGTCGGGCTCCTCCCAGTGCCGCCACAGGGCGTAGGGGTGATCGGGCGGAACGATCTGGTCGCCGCGGCCGGCGAGAATCAAAATGCGGTCCCTGTCGACGCGCAGGGGATAGGTCAGCGGCGAGTGCACGCGGTAGGCCGCGCGCAGCTCGTCGCGTGAGAACGCCGGCGCGGCGGACGCGGCGTAGCGGCGGCTGCGGGCGAAGAAGCGCCAGGCGAGGTCGCCCATGCACACCGGCGGTACCATCGGGATGGCGAAGGCGAGATCCGAGGTGAGCCCGCCCATCAGTGCCGTCAGGTAGCCGCCGAGGCTCAGGCCGAGCAGGCCGACGGGCGCGGTCCCCTGCCGCCGCAGCCAGCCGAGGACCATGTGAATCTCGTAGATCGCCTGCCGCACCGCTTCGTTGAGACGAGCGACGTGCGGTACGGCGAACCGCTCGCCGGAAAAGCGCGCGTCCTTCGGTGTCCGCGCGCCGTGGAAGGGCAGGGTGAGCAGCGCCACGTCGAAGCCGGCGCGGAACCAGGAGCTGGCGAACAGCGCGAAGGCGTCCAGGCGCGGGTAGCCCATGCTGAACCCGTGCAGGGCCACGACCGTCGCCGCGGGCGCTCCCGGCTCGTGCTGCCAGTGCTCGAGGAGAACCCGATCTTGACCCGGGACCGGTGCGGCTGCGGATGTCTCCGCGGCGGCGTAGGGACGATAGTCGCTGGCGAGCTCGCGCGAGACGATCGTGCCGCCGTCGATCGCGCGGCGCGAGCTCTCGCCGACCGCGAGCGGCGCCACCGGCTCGTCCACGAACGAGAAGAAGCGACGCGGCTCGTCCCACAGCTCGCCGGCGGCGAAGGCCGCGGCCGATTTCCGCAGTGCCGGCAGGTCCTCCGGGCGCGGCATCATGACGGCATCGACGACCAGGCGCATGGCCTGCAGCATCGTCCCGTCGAGCGCGCTGCCCGCCTGCGTCAGCAGCCAGTCGCCCCAGGGCTCCGCGGGGAGATCGGCGGGCGTGATCGCGCGCAGCTCGGTGAGTGCCGATTGAGCCATCTCGTGTGCAGCCGACCGTGCTCGACGACGGCCGAAACCCTTATTCGCACGAACGGGCGCGCGGCGCCAACGGCGCGCCATGACGCGCGCCATGACGAGGAGTCTCATAGCCAGACGCGCCTTCGAACCGGAGGCACGTCGTCCGGAGCCGAGCCGGATCAACGAGCCGTGGCCGCCCCTGTGCGGCGGGGTTTGGCGTGCGACTATCGGCCCGCGCCGGCGCGCAGCGCGTTGAGGATGCCGGAGGTGTCGCTGTCGTTGAGGATACCCACGTGAGTGGTGGCGAAGCCGTACACCTTGGTTGCCGCCTCGGCATTTGCTGTGGCCGGCGCTCGTCCTGCACGCGACCCTGACGGTACTACCGACGCGGGTACCGTTCGACCAACATCAACCAGGGAGGTGACGGGATCGCCCGCAGCCAGAGCAGGGCAAGGGACCGTGGCGCGCTGCGAGATTGTGGAGTATCTTGACGCGGCTGGAGGAAGAACCATGAAAGTACTCTCCCTCGTGTTGTTGGCAGCGCTGGCGGCCGGACCAGTTGCCCTCGCGCCAGAGTCCGCCCTCGCGCAAGCGGCCGGTGGAGCGGAGGTCGAGCAGCAGGCGCCGGTCGAAGAGGGAATGGAGCTTCCCGATTCGCCTACTGCCGACGAGGCTCAGGGCAACGCCGAAGCGCAGATGCCTGCGGTCGAGCAGGACGATTCATCGGAGGTCGACGAACCTGCGGTTGAAGACGACGCCCCGGTGGACCAACCCGCCGTCGAGCCCTGAATCTCGACCGGGTGAGTGGTGGCTCACCCGAAGACTGCAATATGGGCTAGACGTCGGCGATAGCCGGTCTTGCCTTTATCGCCTGTCGGGCTTGTTTCGGAGGCGACGGCGAAGACCGCCAGATGCTCACGCGGATGATGTACAATGCCGTGCCCGACGCGCTGAGCAAGAACTTCAGGATCGTCGACAAGGCTGGGTCGACCGTGCTTCGTGTGCGTGTCGCTCTCACCGAGGCGCAGGGAGCCAAGGTGGCGCTCAACGCGGTCACCGCGGTCATTCCGCAGCTCCGCGTGCTGGCAACCCTCGGGGGTCTCGCCGGAGACACGGCCAAGCTGGTGGACGGAGCCAGCGCCGCGGCCGAACTGGTGGACTCCGTCACCGGGGTGCGGCTGGCGGCCGCGGTGGATCGCGAGACCGGCACCAAGGGAATCACCCGC
>CAZYMF010000110.1:13612-15590 GCA_964648215.1 uncultured Binatia bacterium (SeqCode)
GTCCAGGATGTGGGGGTGCTGGCGGGGGCGTCCTCGGGGCGAGTGTGCTCGGCGAGCTTCATGCCGACGGAAGCGGCATCATCGCCCATCATCTCGCCACAAGACTCCGGAAGGAAGGGCGGGGATCAGGCGGCGCGGGCCTTGGCCCTGGCCATCACTTCCCGCGCCGCGTCCGAGGTCTGGTACAGCTCGAGATCCTCGTCGCCGAGGCGGCCGACCGGAGCGATGGCGAGGTCGGTGTACGATCGGCTCGCCGGGTCCCGCCGCAGGCGGCGTCGCAGGCGCTCGATGCGCCAGTAGAGCAGGAGGGCCGGGACGTACGTCGCCAATGTCTCGCCAATCCGGCGCGCGGCGAACGCGGCCAGAGGCTCGCGGGCAAAGCCCGGCCGACGCTGACTGCGGCTCTTGCGGCGGAAGAGGCCGCCCTGGAGCGGATGGACGTGCTCGTGGACGGCACTGGCGTAGAAGTAGGTGACCGCCTCGGCGACGCGCCGCCCGCTACTTCCTAGGGCCAGCGCTCGTTTGAGCAGCGTCTCGATGTGCGCCGGCGAGTAGTAGAGGCGCCAGGCGCGATGATAGACGGCGAGCCATTGCTCGGCGGTCATCAACGCATGGGCGGTGATCACGTGCTCGCTATCGTAGTTGTTCATGTCCGGATCGAGGGCCACGCCCTCGTGGACGAGGGTCTGGTGGTCCTTGGAGCCGGGCAGGGGGGTTAGAATGAAGAACTCGAGCATGTCGATCGGCAGCTCGCGCTGGATGATGGCGATGTCGCGCTCGATGCTCTCCGGCGTGTCGTGCGGGAAGCCGAGGATGTACCCGGCGACGGTGAGCACGCGTGCGTTGCGCCAGGCTTGCAGCATGGCGCGGTACTCGGTGATGTGGTTCTGGCCCTTCGACGCCTCCTGCAGGTTGGCCGGGTTGATGTTCTCCAGGCCGATGAAGACCTTGGTGCACCCGGCCCGCGCCGCCTTCTCCACGAAGTGCGGGATCTTGTGGCAGAGCGTGTCGACCTGCATGTTGAGGTGGATCCGGAACCCGTGCTCCTCGCGCAGCGCGATGATGCGGTCCAGGATCGGCTCCCAGTTCTTGTTGCGGGCGAAATCGTCGTCGGTGATGAAGTAGCTGCGCACGCCCTGGGCGGCGTGGACGCGGATGACCTGCTCGACGTCGTCGGCCGTGCGGTAGCGCGACTTCCGCCCTTGGACGTTGATGATGGTGCAGAAGCTGCAGCTGAACGGGCAGCCGCGTCCGGCGTCGAAGCTGCCGATGTTGCCCATGTAGGAACGGATGTGGCGCGCCGGCAGCACCGGCAGCGGCTGTGCCTCCAGCCCCGGCAGATCGCTCATGAAGTTGTACAGGGGAGCGAGGCGCCGCTCGGAGGCCGCCTGCAGCAGCCCGTCCATCCGACCCTCGGCCTCTCCGGCGAAGAGGCAGATGCCCAACGCCTGCGCTTCGCGCAGGTCGGCGGGCAACTCGGGCAGCATCGCCAGGCAGCCGCTGACGTGAAAGCCGCCGATGGCGACCTGGATGCCGGCGCGACGCAGTTGTCGGGCGATGTCGACCGCGCGCGGAAACTGGTTCGTTTGCACTCCGACGAGGCAGACCAGCCCGTGGAGCCCGTTGCGCTTGAAGCGACGAATGATGCGCCGCAGAGGCAGCACGCAGGTGGTCTCATCGCGCACGCCGACCTCGATGCGCACGTCGTCCCCGAGCACCTGCCGCTGCTGCGCGTCCTGCGCCAGGCCGTACAGGCTCGCCAGCGAGTTGGCGGGAACACTCCCGCGCCACCACTGGATGACGTACCCGTCGTCGTCGTAGTGAGAGGGCTTCAGCAGCTCGAGCAGGAACGTCTTGGTCTTGTCGTTGACACGTGGCATCACTCCTCCCGACTGGTCGACGGCCATAGCGTCTCCATCTCCGGATCATCCCGGTTCAGCGATACGCCATCGGTCCATCTCCAGCGGCGGCGCATTGA
>CAZYMF010000111.1:0-5955 GCA_964648215.1 uncultured Binatia bacterium (SeqCode)
GGCTGGCCGTCACATTCGCGTCTCTAACCTTGGCGGTCCTGACAATGGTCGGAAGCCCCAAGGAGGTAGAAGCCGCGGGCTGCTGTGTCTGCGCCTGCTCAACCGCAGCGTCGACGTGTGAGGATACAGGCGGGGGTGCTGGCGGCTGTCCGGCTTGTCCGGCTGGGTGCTCCTCCCTGTTCTCCGGCGGCGTAGGTTCCACTTGCGCCACGGGTTGTGGGGGGCTGTTCACCAGCCCTACGCCGACCAGCACCCCCACATGGATACCGACCAACACGGCGACTTCCACCACCACCCCGACTCACACGCCGACTGACACCGCCACGGCGACACCAACCAGAACCGTGACCGGCACGCCGACGACCATGCAGACGCCGACCGGCACCCCGACCGCGACTCCTACGGCGACGCCGGTGCAGACCAGCACACCAACCGCAACGAGCACGCCAACGCAGACGCCGACAGCAACCGAGACTCCCGTCGTCCTTGCCGGAGTCTGCCCGGACTTCCCAAGGGCCGGCTGCCGCACGAGTAGATCGACGTCCGTGCTGCTCTACAGCGCCAACTCCACCAAGGGCGTGGTGCTGTGGAAGCTCGGTAGCGGAACCGCCACCGATCCCGCGCAGTTCGGCGATCCGACCGCCGGCACCAGCTACCAGCTCTGCGTCTACGACGACATCGACGGCACACCGACGCTGACGATGGACTTGGCCGTCCCGGCCGGCGGGCATTGCATCCGCGGTCCGAAGCGGAAGCCCAAGTCGGCGCCCTGCTGGGTCCCCGTTGGCAGGAAGATAGTGACCGGGTTCCGCTACGTCGACAAGGGCCTGAGCGCCGACGGCGTACAGACCATCTGGCTCAGGTCGAACCTGGCCGGTGGCTCCATCTTCTTTCGCGCCAAAGGGGCCAATGTGCCGATGCCGCCGGCCGCCAGCCCCGCGCGGCGGATGGATCAGGACCCCACCATAACGATACAGCTCAGCAACAGCGCCGGGTTCTGCTGGGAGTCGGTCTATCCGGGGCCGGCGCAGGTGAACAAGAGCACCTTGTTCCGCGAGAGGCGGCGGTAGGCGGTGCGCGGTCGCCAACGAGGCGGCGCGCAGCGCTGATCAGACCGGGACCGGACCCTTCGGCCCGCAGCGCGGCACCCGGGCTTCCAGTTCTTCCCAACCCTGCTACATTCTGGCCGGACTGGGGGAGCAAATGGCCACTGTCATCACCAGCGAATGCATCAACTGCGGCGCCTGCGAGCCGGAGTGCCCGAACGCGGCAATCTATCAGGGCGGGGCGGAATGGGACCTCGACGGCGTGAAGCAACCGGCGATTACGGCCGACATCTTCTTCATCGTTCCCGAGAAGTGCACCGAGTGCGTCGGCTTCCATGACAAGGAAGCCTGCGCCGTGGTCTGTCCGGTGGATTGCTGCGTACCAGATCCGGATCGCCCCGAGAGCGAATCGGCGTTGCTCGAACGCGCCAAGAAGCTGCACCCCGAGCGCATCTTCGCACAGGACTTCCCGTCACGCTTCCGCCAGCCGGGCGTGACCGCGGCCGCGAGCGAGCCCAAGCCCGCAGCCGTGGCAACGCCCGCACCGACCGCCGCGGACCCAATCGCGGCCAAAGCGGTGACCAAACCCGCTCCCCCGCCGACGACCCCGGTCGGCGCCGCGAAGCCGGCTGCAACCGCCACCCCGGTACCCGCGGCACCTGTCGAGAGCAAGGCCGCGGTAGCACGCGCACCCGAGCCGAGTGCTCCGACTCCAGCCGCCGCCGCAACAGCGGCGAGCAAGCCGCCGCCGCAACCTGGAGCCGAGCAAAGTGCCGTGGCCGCCGAAGAGAGGCCCACCGCCACGGCTGGACCGACCGTCGCGGGGCCGGATCCCACGCCCGAACCTGCCACCGCGGCCGACGAGAAGCCGAAGGTGGCCCGCCCCGCTCTCCCCGACATGGACGAGTGGGAGATTCCCGTCGATTGCTTCCACTGTCACCGTTCGTACACGGTGCGCTTCAAGCACTTCCGCAGCGGCGTGGTTCTTCGCTGCCCGTCTTGCAAGGGCTCGTACGTGGTCACCACCACGATGCATGGTCAGGTGCGCCGGCAGCTGCAGGAGTTTCACCAGCAGTGTCGCCGCGAGCTCGAAGCGGTTCGCCAGGCACCGCCGCAAGAGCGAGCCGAGCTCGAAAGCCGGCAACGGCAGGCAGTCGAGCGCTTCGGCGTGGCGCTCAAGGCGCTGCGCGCCGAGCAGAAGGCCCCGGGCGTGCCCCACCAGCGCGCCGGCATCTTCGGCTAGCAACCCACCCGCAACGGCCGCTCGGTCAGGAGCCCGCCCCCAGCGGCACGCCGACCAAGTCGACAGCCGTGCCCTCGGCGATGCCGTGCCGTGCCGCGAAGCCACCGTTCACTTCGAGGACGTAGCGGCACGGCTCGTCCGGCCCGACCGGCTGCGTCGACATCGGCACCGCGTTGGCGACAATGCCCACCACGCGGCGATCGCGATCGATGAACAGCATGTCGAGGGGGATCAGCGTGTTCTTCATCCAGAAATGCTGCACGCCGTCCGCCGGGAACACGAACAGCATGCCGGCGTCCGCCGCCAGCTCGCGCCGGTACATCAGGCCTTGCTCGCGTCCCACCGCCGTGTTGACCACCTCGACCCCGACGCGCACCGGACCACCGCTGCCGTGGAGCACCACCGCCGGCCCGCGCTGGCAGCCGCTGGCGAGCAGCAACAGCGCCGCGAAGACCGCAAGCGCCAGCCGATCCGCGGCCCCGTCGAACCGCATAAGCCTCGGTACTCGCTTGATAAGCGCGTGCGCGCCGGCACGCCATCCACCTTGCAAACGACTATCGTTTCCCTTAGGACACATCCGAAACTCTGAGCAATTATTTCCTCGGAGGGTGCGATGAATACTGTGATTTTCACGCTCGTCCTGGCGGCGTTCCTGGGCTACTTCGCCCGCACGATCTACCGTCGCTTCGTGGTGCTCGCCAACGCGAAGCCGGCCATGCGGTGGGACCAGGTGCCGGAGCGCATCAAGGCGGTGCTGGTGTATGCGTTCGGGCAGAAGAAGTTTCTCATCGGCGAGCAACCCGCCGGCTGGATGCACTTCTTCATCTTCTGGGGCTTCACCATCCTGGGGGTGCAAGTCATTCACATGTTCGTGCGCGGCTTCGTCCCCGACTTCCACCTGCCTCTGATGTCGCCGAACCTGCTCGGCGGGCCCTACCTCCTGCTGAAGGACATCATGGAGGTGGTGGTGCTCTTCTGGGTGGGGGTGGCGCTCTACCGCTGGGGCGTCTCTCATCCGGCACGCCTCTACGGCTACGCTCCGGCGGAAGACCGGCTGCGCGGCCAGTCGCATTGGGAGGCCGTCCTCATTCTGGTCTTCATCGGGACCATCATGATCACCGGCCTCTTATACGATGGCGGCCGGCTGGTCTACCTGGCGGGTCACCCGATGACGGAACACGAGCGTTTCTGGCAGCCGTTCAGCCGCATCGTCGCGGCGGTGCTGACGCCGCTCGGACCCAAAGGCGCCAAGTTCTTCAGCGACCTCGGCTGGTGGGGCCACAACCTCGTCGTCCTCACCTTCCTCAACCTGCTGCCGCTCTCCAAGCACTTCCACATCATCACCTCCATCCCCAACGTCTTCTTCAAGAAGCTGGAGCCCACCGGTGCGCTCGGCAAACAGGATCTCGAGAACGCCACCACGTTCGGGACCTCCTACATCAACCAGTTCAACTGGAAGCAGGTCCTCGACATGTACTCCTGCACCGAGTGCGGTCGCTGCTCCTCGAACTGCCCGGCCACCTACAGCGGCAAGGAGCTGGCGCCGCGACAGATGCTGCTCAACCTGCGCGACTATCTCTACGAGCACGAGAGCCAGCTGATGGCCGCCAAGCCCGGCGAGGGCGACGAGGTGGTCACCATCGGCGAGAACGTCGTCGGCGACAACCTGATCCACGACCAGGTGCTGTGGGACTGCACCACCTGCCGCGCCTGCGAGGAGGCGTGCCCGGTGTTGATCGAGTACGTCGACAAGATCGTCGACATGCGCCGCCATCTGGTCCAGGAGGAGTCGCGTTTCCCCGCCGAGCTGGCGCGCATGTTCAAGGGCATGGAGACGCAGAGCAACCCCTGGGGCATCGACGCCGCCACCCGCGCCGACTGGGCCGAGGGGCTCGACATCCCCACCATGGCCGACAAGCCCGACGCCGAGTATCTCTACTTCGTCGGCTGCGCCGGCTCCTTCGACGATCGCAACAAGAAGACCACGGTCGCGCTCGCCAAGATCCTCAAGCACGCCGGCGTCGACTTCGCCATTCTCGGCGTCGAGGAGACCTGCAACGGCGAGACCGCCCGCCGCATCGGCAACGAGTACCTGTTCCAGACCATGGCGCAGATGAGCGTGGAGACGCTCAACAACTACAAGGTGAAGAAGGTCCTCACCAACTGCCCGCACTGCGTCAACACCATCAAGAACGAGTATCCGCAGTTCGGCGGCAACTTCGAGGTGGTGCACGCCACCGAGTTCGTCAAGCAGTTGATCGCCCAGGGCAAGATCCAGTTCGGCAGCAACGGCTCCAAGGCCGTCACCTACCACGACTCCTGCTACCTCGGCCGCTACAACGACGTGTTCGAGGCGCCGCGCGACATCCTCGCCCAGATCCCCGGCCTGCAGCTGCGCGAGATGGAGCGCAACCGCCGCACCGGGATGTGCTGCGGCGCCGGCGGCGGCAAGATGTGGTTCGAGGAGGAGCCGGACAAGCGCGTCAACACCCGCCGCGTGGAGCAAGCGCTGGAGACCAGCCCCGACGTGGTCGCCGTCGCCTGCCCCTACTGCATGACGATGGTCGACGACGGCCTGAAGGGCAAGGGCGTCGAGGAGAAGGTGCAGGCGCTCGACGTGATGGAGCTGGTGGCAGGCTCGATGAAGTCGTGAGGCCGTGATCCGTGCTCGGGGTGGAGCCCGACACGCCCACGAATCACGCGCACGCTTACGTTCCCCGCGGCAATCCCAGGACGCGCTGGGCCACGATGTTGCGCTGCACCTCGCTGGTGCCGCCGGCGATGGTCATCGAGCGGTCGTAGAGGAACTGGTAGTGCCAGCGACCCTTCTCGGGCGTGCGGTCGCTGCCCTCCCAGAGCTCGCCGTAGACCCCGAGCATGTCGATCCCGGACTCGGAGAAGCGCTGTGAGAGCTCGGTGGAGAACAGCTTCATCGCCGCCGACATGTGCGGGTTGACCCGCCCGTGCAGCTGGTCGCTCATGGCTCGCAGGCCGAACGATTTGGTGATGTGCGCCTTGATCGCCAGATCGGAGAGTCGCTGCCGCCAGACCGGATCGGCGGTGACGCCTCGTTGCCGCGCCATCCCGACCAGGCGCGAGAGCGTCTGATCCGCGCGGATCGACCCGGCAATCCCCGTGCGCTCGTTGATCAGCGCCGAGGTCACCACCTCCCAGCCCTGCCCTTCCTTCCCCAGCAGATTGCCGACCGGCACGCGCACGTCGTGGAGAAACACCTCGTTGAACTCGCTGTCGCCGGTGATCTGCCGGATCGGCCGCACCTCGATGCCGGGCGACTTGAGGTCGATGAGCAGCAGGCTCAGCCCGGCCCACTTGGGTCCCTCGCTCGAGGTGCGCACCAGCACGAAGTACCAGTCGGAGATGTGCGCGATCGTCGTCCACACCTTCTGGCCGTTGACGACGTAGTCGTCGCCGTCGCGCTCCGCCTTGCACTTGGCTGCCGCCATGTCGCTGCCCGCGCCGGGCTCCGAATAGCCCGTCGCCCAGATCTCGTCGGCGGTCAGGATCGGCTGCAGGAAACGTCTCTTCTGCTCCTCGGTGCCGTACTTGATGATCGCCGGGCCGACCCACCACAGAGCCATGGCATTGATCGGACCGGGCGCGTTGACCCGCGCCAGCTCCTCGTTGAGGATCGACTGCTCCATCGGC
>CAZYMF010000111.1:5965-12513 GCA_964648215.1 uncultured Binatia bacterium (SeqCode)
CCCGGCGCCGCCGTACTCCTTCGGCCAGCCGGCGCCGAGATAGCCGCCTTGGTGCAGCCGCCGTTGCCAGGCGCGTAGCGCGTCGAGGTCGCGGCGTCCCTCGCTCTTGGGTGCGTTGTCCGCGATCCACCGCCGCACGCGAGCGCGGAACGCTTCCTCTTCCGGCGTATAGCTGAGATCCATGGAGTCTCCTCGTCGTCACTCTCGGGTGCGACCGTCACCGCCGCCGATACCAAGACCGTCCGCGAACGGTCAAGCGACATGGCGCGACGTGACCTGGCGCGACGAACGCGTGCTCGGGCGCCGTTTCCCTGCAACCGCGGTAGCATCTCGCGGAGCAACCGTGTAGGACCCGGGCACTCCACACCAGGCGAAAGGACGGGGGATGAAGATCGGCATCGGCATCGGCGAGATCGGCGGGCGCGCGGTGGACCTCGACGAACTGATCACACAGGCGAAGGAGGCCGAGCGAGACGGCTTTGCCAGCGCCTGGGTCGCCAACATCTTCGGCATCGACGCGCTCACGGCCGTGGCGCTGGTGGGCCGCGAGACCTCGCGCATCGCTCTCGGCACCGCGGTGGTGCCCACCTTCCCGCGCCATCCAGTGGTCATGGCGCAGCAGGCGCTCACCACGCAAGCCGCCACCGGCGGCCGCTTCTCTCTCGGTATCGGTCTTTCCCATCAGGTCGTCGTCGAGCTCATGTTCGGCATGTCCTTCGCCAAACCGTTCAGTCACATGAAGGACTATCTCGCCGTCCTGGCGCCGCTGATCCGCCGCGGCACCGTCAGTCACCAGGGCAGCGAGTACCGCGTCAACGCCAACGTCGCCGTCCCCGGCGCCACCCCCTGCCCCATTCTGCTGGCCGCGCTGGCGCCGAAGATGCTCGCCCTCGCCGGCAGCGAGGGCGACGGCACCGTCACCTGGATGACCGGGCCGAAGACGCTGCGCGAGCACACCGTCCCGCGCATCAACGAGGCCGCCGCCAAAGCCGGCCGGCCGCAGCCGCGCGTCATCGTCGGCTTGCCGATCGCGGTGACGGAGGACGTCGCCGGTGCTCGTCAGGCGGCCGGGAAGATGTTCCGGGTCTATGGGACCCTACCCTCGTATCGCGCCATGCTCGAGCGCGAAGGTGTCGAGGATCCCGCGGGAGTCGCCGTGCTGGGCAACGAGGACGCCGTCGGCGAGCAACTCCAACACCTCGCCGAGATCGGCGCCACCGAGCTGCTGGCGATCCCCTTCGCGGCCGGCAGCGACGCGCACGCTTCCCTCGCGCGCACCCGGGCACTCCTGATCGACCTGGCGAAGAAGAGCGCCTGAAGCCGGTTGCACCCGTCTCGCTCGCGTTTTACGCTCTGGCTGCCGATGGCCACCGAACAATCCAAGTCGATCACGATTGGCCTGGTGCAGATGCGCTGCGCGGAGGATCCGGCGGCCAATCTGGCCACCGCCGTCGAGCGCGTCACCGCCGCCGCCGACCAGGGGGCGCAGATCGTCTGCCTTCCCGAGCTGTTTCGCTCGCGCTACTTCTGCCAGAGCGAGGACCACGCCAACTTCGATCTCGCCGAGCCGATTCCGGGCCCGAGCACCGAGGCGCTCGGCAAGGTGGCGGCGGCGCGCGACATCACGATTGTCGCTTCGCTGTTCGAGCGCCGCGCCGCGGGCCTCTACCACAATACCGCCGTCGTCATCGACACGAGCGGAGAGATCGTCGGCACCTACCGCAAGATGCACATTCCCGACGACCCGCTCTACTACGAGAAGTTCTACTTCACCCCGGGCGATCTCGGCTTTCGCAGCTTCGCGACCGAGCACGCGCAGGTCGGCACGCTGGTGTGCTGGGATCAGTGGTTCCCCGAAGCGGCCCGGCTGACGGCGATGGCCGGGGCGCAGATCCTCTTCTACCCCACCGCCATCGCCTGGCACGCGCACGAGAAGGCCGAGTTCGGCGCGGCGCAGTACGAGGCGTGGCAGACCATCCAGCGTGGCCATGCCATTGCCAACGGCGTGTTCGTCGCCGTCACCAATCGCGTCGGCCACGAGGGCACGCTCGAGTTCTGGGGCGGCTCGTTCGTCGCCGACCCCTTCGGCCGCATCCTCGCCAAGGCCGGCCACGTCGGCGAAGAGATCCTGCTCGCCTCCTGCGACCTCGGCGCCGTCGCCGAAACCCGCCGGCACTGGCCGTTCCTTCGCGACCGCCGCATCGACGCCTACGAGGGGCTGCTACAACGCTACCTCGATCGCAAACCGTAACGGCACAGACGATAAACCGGCACCTGTGGGGCCACCTTGTCGCCCCCATAGCGTCATGGTAACGGCTAGGCGCTATGCTCGATATCCGCCTCATCCGCGACCGCCCCGACTTCGTCAAAGCCGAGCTCGCCAAGCTCGGCTTCACTGCTGAAAACATCGACGGAATTCTCGACGTCGACAAGCGGCGCCGCGAGCTCATCCAGCAGACCGAGACGCTGCGCGCGCAGCGCAGCGAGACCTCGCGCACCATCGGCAAGCAGGAGCCGGCGGAGCGCGAGCGGCTCAAGGCGGAGATGCGCGCCGTCGGCGATCGCATCGCGGCCCTGGAACAGGAGCTCGCCGAGGTCGAGAATGCATTCAAGCAGCGCATGCTCGAGGTCCCCAATCTCCCCGATCCGAGCGTGCCGCTGGGCCGGGACGATGGCGACAACAAGGTTCTGCGAACCGAAGGCGTGCCGCGCGAGCTCGGTTTCACGCCCCGACCGCACTGGGAGATCGGACCGGAGCTCGGCGTCCTCGACTTCGACCGGGGCGTGAAGATCTCCGGGTCGCGCTTCTACGTCCTGCGCGGCGCCGGCGCCGCCCTGCAGCGCGCGCTGATCGCCTTCATGCTCGACCTGCACACCCGCGAGCACGGCTACACCGAGATCTACCCGCCCTACCTGGTCAAACGCGAGTGTCTCTACGGCGCCGGCCAGCTGCCAAAGTTCGAGGACAACATCTATCGCGACGCCGAGGACGACCTCTACATGGTCGGCACCGCGGAGATCCCGGTCACCAACCTGCACCGCGACGAAGTGCTGCCGCCGGGAACGTTGCCGCTCGACTACGTCGCCTACAGCGCCTGCTTCCGGCGCGAGAAGATGTCGGCCGGGCGCGACGTGCGCGGCATCAAGCGCGGCCACCAGTTCGACAAGGTCGAGCTCTACAAGCTGGTCGAGCCGGCGCAGTCGCCGGGGGCGCTGGAGCAGATCGTGTCGCATGCCTCCGAGGTCGCCCGCCGCCTGGAGATTCCCTACCGCATCATCGACATCTGCACCGGCGACCTCGGCTTCGTCGCCGCCAAGAAGTACGACATCGAGATGTGGGCTCCCGGCTGCGGCGAGTGGCTCGAGGTCAGCTCGTGCAGCAACTGCACCGACTTCCAGGCGCGCCGCACCAACATCCGCTACCGCCCCGCGCCCAACGCCAAGCCCGAGCTCGTCCACACCCTCAACGGCTCCGGGCTGGCGCTGCCGCGGGTGATGATCGCCGTGCTGGAGAACTACCAGCAGGAGGACGGCAGCGTGGTCGTCCCCAAGGTGCTGCGACCCTTCCTGGGCGGACGAGAACGAATCGCGCCGCCCGCGTGACTCTCAGCGCTCGATCCGCACCGCCGACTGCACCTCCTCCCCGAGGAAACGCTGGCCGACCTTGATGAACCGCTCGGGCACATCGGTGACGAAGAAGCTGACCGAGCGCTTTCCGCTGCGGCGCGCCAGCCGCTCGCGCCGCAGCAGCTCCACGGTGGCGCGCGCCGTCGAGGCCGCCGAGTCCACCAGCTTCACCTTCGGGCCCATCACCTCGGCGATCACCCCGCGCAGAAGCGGGTAGTGGGTGCAGCCCAACACCAGCGTGTCGATGCCGCTCTGGCGCAGGCTGGCGAGATAGAGCCGGGCCGCGTTGCGGGCGATGTCGTTGTCGACCCAGCCCTCCTCGGCCAGCGGCACGAACAGTGGGCAGGCGCGGGTGTAGATCTCGAGGTCGGGCGCCAGCCGCCGCAGCGCCCGCGTGTACGCGCCGCTGCCGATCGTGGCCTCGGTGCCGACCACACCGATACGCCGGTTGCGGGTGACGCGTGCCGCCTCGGCTGCGCCCGGTTCGATCACCCCGATCACCGGAGCCGCCGCCCGCTCAGCCATCACCTCCAGGGCCACCGAGGAGGCCGTGTTGCAGGCGACGACCAGCAGCTTGATGCCCCTCTCGAGAAGGAACTCGGTGTTCTCGATCGAGTACTGGCGCACCGTCTCCGCCGACTTGGTGCCGTAGGGGGTCCTCCCGGTGTCGCCGAGATAGATGAGCTGCTCGTGCGGCAACGCCCGCATCAGCTCGTGCAGCACGGTGAGGCCGCCGATGCCCGAGTCGAAGACGCCGATGGCGCCGTCGGCCGGCGCAGCCCGACGCGCGCGGCGTGCGGCATGATTTGATTCAGCGGACTTGCGCCGCGGCTTTGCTCGGCCGCGCCCGGCGCGCACCTTGGTCACCGGGCCACACCCGCGGCCAACCGCGCCGCGACCTCGCGGTCGCTCGGCGCTTCGCCGCGGACGTTCTGCCACACCGCGGCGGGCTCCATGCACAGGTAGGTCGGCGCGTTCGGGAACGCCTCGCGTAGATAGCCCTGGATCGTTCGGTACATCTTCGTGCGCAAGCCGCGCCACACCCGCGCCTTGCCGTCCGGGCTCGGCACCAGCTCGGCGCTGAGGACCTGCGTCGACTGCGGCCGGGCGCGCATGGCGGTGCGTAGCGTCGGCGTCAGCCGCAGGCTCCCCAGACTGATCCAGGCGATGCGCCGCGCGTCCACCGCCGCGGCGATCAGCGCCACCGTGTCGCGGTACCCCTCTTCCCAGCCCGGGTGCTCGATCAGCGGATCGAAGTGAAAGCCGACACGGTAGCCCGCGGCCTGCACCCGGCGCGCCGCCGCCAAGCGCTCGCCGAGCGAGGCCGTGCCGGCCTCGTCCTCGGCGCAGATCGCCGTCGCGTTGACCGACCAGGACACCACCACGCGGCCTCGGGGATCGAGATGGAGCAGGTTGTCGACGCAGTCGCTCTTGGTCTTGAGCTCGAGCGTCGCGTTGCGATGGCGAGCGAAGAAAGGCACCAGCTCACCCGTCAGCCCGGTGATCGGATCGAGCGCCAGGCTGTCGGCCAGCTCGCCGGTGCCGATGCGAAAATCGCGCTCGGGGTGCGCGCGCAGGACGGCGTCGATCTCGGCCAGGGCGTCGCCCGGATTGGTGAAGGCCTTCAGCGCGGGATTGTTGCCGAGATAGTCCTGCAGGAAGCAGTAGCTGCAATCGTAGGGGCAATTGGAGACCAGGTCCACGACCAGGTAGTTGCAGCAGACCAGGCCCGGCGTGCCGGCCGGGCAGTGCTGCAGAAAGCCGCCACGATGGCGTTGCAGAACGAGACGCCGCTTGCCGGCGGCGAAAGCTTCAAGGCCCGCGGGCTCGGCCCGGCGCACGTCGCCGGCGATCGTCGTCGGCACGCCAGGCAACGACTCGCGCACGCGACGCGCGATCGGCGAGTCTTCCTCGCCTCGCTCGATCCAGACGTGATCCGGAAGCCAACGCGTCACGGAGCCTCCTCCAGGGCGCGAAAGATCTCGTCCATCTGCGGCGCGCTCAGGGCCTGCTGCAAGGCCGCCACGCGGTTGCGCAGGGCGCCGGCGCTGCGCGCGCTCAGCTCGATCCGCACCTCGTCGCCTTCGAGGTGCTCGGGCAGGTGCACGCGGATCCCACGCGGTAGCTTGAGCTGGCGAATCAGCTCGGCCAGGCGCGCTTCGGCGGCGGCGAGCTGCGGAAAACGAAGAACGCGCAGCGCGGACTTCACCGCGACGATCATCTCGTTGCGCCCGAGCGGGCGCGCCAGCACCGCGGCCAAAGATTCCCGCTTCCAGATGTCGGCAATCGAGCAGCGCTCGCGCACGGCGATCTCCTCGCTCCAGTCGAGCAGGTCGCGGAACTGGTTCTCCCCCAGGCGCAGTCGCTCGGCGAGCCGCAGCAGCGCGGCGCGGTCCCCGTCGGCGAGCCGCAGCCACCTCTCCACGATCGCCACGGAGAAGCGACGCGAGGCGGCAAAGGCGCGAACGCCGTCTGCCGAGGTCGCCTCAGCCATGGGCTTCTGCCGCGCGTCCGCCGGTCCCGTCCAAACCAGACGGCAGGGCCAGCTCGCGATACCGCCGCGCCTCGTCGGACCGCCCCCGTTTGGCCGCGCCTTGCGCCAGGATAGCGCACTTCTCGGCCAGGACGGCGCGCGCGGCGTCACGCTGTGCCCCGCTGAGTCCGGGCTCGGCGAGAAGTCGCCGCAGGGAGCGGACACGAAATCGGTCCATGCCCCAGTGGCGTCGCGACAGCTGATCGGCGTGACCGCCGCGCTTGACCACCAGAGGCCTCTCGATCAGCGGCACCGCCGTGCGCCAGGAGAGACGCAGCCAGAGATCGTAGTCCTCGCAGGCAGGCAGGGACTCGTCGAATCCACCGACGGCGTCGAACAAGTCGCGGCGGATCATCACCGCCGACGGGCTGACCAGGCAGCGCCGCAG
>CAZYMF010000111.1:12613-15590 GCA_964648215.1 uncultured Binatia bacterium (SeqCode)
TCGTCGACGACGATCAGCTCGAAGTCCGCCCCCCGCTGCGCCAGCACCGACGCGATCGCCTCGCCAACCAGGACG
The DNA here is from genome assembly GCA_964648215.1 of uncultured Binatia bacterium (SeqCode). Lineage (GTDB taxonomy): Bacteria > Desulfobacterota > Binatia > HRBIN30 > JACQVA1 > CAZYMF01. The sequence continues at coordinate 12,689 of CAZYMF010000111.1, forward strand.
CGGCGGTTGAAGGTAGGAATGATGACGCTGACAAGGGGCATCGGCGAAAACCTACTACAGGCAACCGTCGCGGGGAAGGACGGGCCTCGGAGAAGGCGGCGAATTGCAGATTATCCGCCGGTGACAGTCAGGATCGACAAGGACAGGCGCTCGCGTTCCCTGTCCTCATTGGCCAGTTTCCCGTTTCCTGTTCCCGGTTTCCTGTCTCTCATTCTCTTCGGATTCGTCCGCTCCGCGCCAGCCGCTCGATCGCCTCCCACAGAAGCGGAATACCCACGCCGCTGAGGGCCGAGACGACGTGCGGCTCCAGTGGCGTCTGCCGCCGCAGGGCGGCGAGCTGCTTGGTAAGCTCGCTGCGGTTGAGCTTGTCCGCCTTGGTGGCGACCAGGAGCGCGGCGATGCCGTGGGCGTCGAGGAAATCGAGCAGCATCTGGTCGTCCACTTCGATTCCGCGGCGCAGGTCGACGATGACGACGACGGCGTGCAGCGCCGGGCGGCGGGTGAGGTACGACTCGACGAGGTGCTGCCACTGCTCCTTGACGGGAAGGGGAACGCGGGCGAAGCCGTAGCCCGGCAGATCGACGAACACCAGCTCCTCGTTGAGCACGAAGAAGTTGAGCTCCTGCGTGCGTCCCGGCGTCTTGCTCACACGCGCCAGCTTGTGGCGCCCGACGAGCCGGTTGAGCAGGGAGGATTTGCCGACGTTGGACCTTCCGGCGAACGCCACCTCGGGCCACGGATGTCGCGGTAGATGATCCGGCCCGCTGGCGGCGCCCAGGAAGCGGGCACTGATGATGCGCATGGCGGCGACAGCAGTAGCAGCCTCGGTCGACAGAGGCGAGCCCCGGGGGCGGCGGCCCCCGAGCGAGATGGGGGCTTCGCCCCACGCTCCCGTTGGTCGCTCCCCTCGACTCGCTGAACCTTGACGCCGATTACGCGAGCTCCCGGGGTGCAAGGACTCCGGCGTTTGTGCCAGGCGCGAGCCTGCAGGATAAGAGGAAACATGGCGGCGGGCTGGGAGTTCTGGATCGACGTCGGCGGCACGTTCACCGACTGCCTCGGCCGCGCGCCGGACGGCTCGATTCGCGCTTACAAGCTGCTGAGCACCGGGGTCTACAACGGCCGGGTCGGCGCGGGCTCGTCGCGGGAAGCCATCGTCGATCCCGGGCGCCGTGGCGATCCGGCAGGCTTCTTCGTCGGCTACGAGCTCCGCACCGTCCCAACCGGCGGCGACACGGCTAGCAGCCACCGCGTGGCGGGCTTCGACCCGGATACCGGCACGCTGCGCCTCGACCCGCCGCTTCCGGCCCGGCCCACACCCGGGTCGTCCTACGAGCTCACAGCGGAAGAGCCGGCGCCGATCACGGGCATTCGTTGGCTGCTCGGCAAGGGACTCGCCGAGGACATCGGCGCCGTCACGGTCAAGCTCGGCACCACCCGCGGCACCAACGCCCTGCTCGAGCGCCAGGGCGCGCCGGTGGCTTTCGTCACCACCCGCGGCCTCGGCGACGTGCTGCGCATCGCCGAGCAGAACCGGCCGCGGCTGTTCGATCTGCGTATCCGCAAACCGGCCGACCTCTACAGAGAGATCGTCGAGGTCGACGAGCGACTCGATGCCGCCGGCAACGTGCTCGTGCCGCTCGATCCGCAGGCGTTGCGCGAGCCGCTGCGACAGGTTCGCGAGCGCGGCATCGATGCCCTCGCCGTCTGCCTGCTGCACTCGTACCGCAATCCCGTTCACGAGGAGATCGTCGAGCGAATCGCGCGCGAGGTCGGCTTCGCGCAGATCTCGCTGTCGTCCCGCCTGTCGCCGCTGCAGAAGATCGTCGCCCGCGGCGACACCACCGTCGTCGACGCCTACCTGACCCCGATCGTGCGCCAGTACGTCGCGGCCATTCGCGCCAGGCTTCCCCGAGCAACCTTGAAGCTGATGACCAGCGCCGGCGGGCTGGCCGACGCGGAGAGCTTCGTCGGCAAGGACAGCGTTCTCTCTGGGCCGGCGGGCGGCGTGGTCGGGCAGGCGATGGTGGCGCGGCGCGCCGGCTTCGGGAAATCGATCGGCTTCGACATGGGCGGCACCAGCACCGACGTCAGCCGCTACGACGGCGAGTACGAGCGGCGCTTCGAGATGGAGGTCAACGATCCCGAATCCGACGCCGGCGTGCGCATCGTGGCGCCGATGCTGGCCATCGAGACGGTGGCGGCGGGCGGCGGCTCGATCTGCTGGTTCGACGGCCAGAAGCCGGTGGTCGGCCCACGTAGCGCCGGCGCTGATCCGGGGCCCGCCTGCTACGGTCGTGGCGGTCCCCTGGCCGTCACCGACGTGAACCTCTTCCTGGGCAAGATTCTGCCGCAGGACTTCGCCTTCCCGCTCGACGGCGACGCCGTGGCGCGCCGGCTCGACGCGTTGGTCGACGAGATCGCCGCCGCCACGGGCCGGCGCTACGCCCGCGAGGAGCTCGCCGCCGGGTTCACCACCATCGCCAACGCCAACATGGCCGCGGCAATCCGCAAGATCTCGCTCGCTCGTGGCTACGACGTGCGCGAGTACGTCCTGGTGAGCTTCGGCGGCGCCGGCGCCCAGCATGCCTGCGCCATAGCGCGCGAGCTCGGCGTGCGGCGCATTCTTCTCCACCCCTATGCGGGGGTGCTGAGCGCCTTCGGTATCGGCATGGCCGACGTGAAGAAGCTCGCCGCCCGTGACGTCGGCCGGCCCTGCACGGCCGCCACCTTGGCGGCAACGGAGGCGATCTTCTCGCAACTGGAACGGGAGCTGCGCGACAACGTGGCGGCCGAGGGCATCCGCGCGGACGCCATCACCGCCGCCCGCTTCCTCGATCTCCGCTACGCCGGGCAGAGCAGCACCATCACCGTTCCCCGCCCCGCCGACGGCGACTACGCC